>NZ_OZ253945.1:1817500-2120416 GCF_965267305.1 Hyphococcus sp.
GGCCAAAGCTCAACGGGATTGTTTTGCCCGGCAGCGGCGGCGACTGGGCGCTGTTTCGCCCCGATGACGTGCTCGCCAGCGATGCGCGCTATATGTTGCAAGCCGAGGACGGAACGAAAATCCTCATGCACAATCGCGGCTTTTTGTGGGGGCGGAAACCGGATACGTTAAGCCGCATGCAAGATTGGATGTTCCGCGACGGTCCGGAAGTGCCGTTCGAAGAATTCTACCTGCGGTCGTCGCCCGTCTTCGAAACGGAAAAAGGGCCGCATGAATGGCTCATGCGCCATGTCTTCATCGGCATCGGCCGGCGCCGCAAAGACGGCAACACCATCCGCTACTACGCGCTGCTGTAGCTCTCGGAGAAACGCATGACCAGAATCGTCATCACCGGCGCGTCGGGCCAATATGGCCGAATGGCGACAGACAAATTGATCGCCAAGGGTCACGGCCAAGATCTTATTCTGATCACCCGCACCCCAACAAAGCTTGCGGATCGCGAACGCCAGGGCTGCGAGGTGCGCTATGGCGATTTCGACAAACCGGAAACCCTCGCCGGCGCCGTCAAGGGCGCGGATAAAATGCTGCTGATTTCCGGCACGCGGGTTGGCGCGCGCATCCCGCAGCATAAAGCGGCGATCGACGCCGCCGTCGCGGCCGGCGTCAAACACATTGTTTATACGAGCTTTGTGAATGTCGAAGAAAGCAATCCTGCCATTGTCGCTATCGACCACCGCGAAACGGAAAACCTGATCAAAAAAAGCGGTTGCGCCTTTACGTTCTTGCGCGACGCCCATTACGCCGACGCCATGATCCTCAACGCTGGCCCCGGATTTATCGCCTCAGGCATATGGATGACGAGCACAAAAGGCGGGCGCGAGGCCATGGTCTGGCGCGAGGATTGCGTCGATTGCGCCGTCGCGGTGCTCACGCAGGAAGGCCATGAAAACAAAGCCTATCCCATTACCGGCCCTAACAGCGAAAATTTCGAAGAAATCGCTGTGATGTTGAGCGAAGCCGCCGGCAAGACCGTGAAGCTTGTGGAAACCGACGATGAGGGAATGTACGCCCATTTCGATGCGCTCGGCATACCGCGCGAGCCTGTCGACGATCAAAGCGTTGCCAGCATTCCCTGGAACTCGGACGATATGGTGAGTTTCGAGCGCGCCATTCGCGAAGGCGCCCTCGATATCTGCACGGACGATGTGGAGAAGCTGACGGGACGCAAGGCCCGATCAGTGCGCGAGTTGATCGAGGCGAATGCAGACTTCCTGCGCCAGGCCGCAAAAGACAGCGGCGCTTAAGGTTACGCGGCGTCCGCTTTTTTGACCCGAGGACTGAGCGCCGCAAGCGCCATGCAGGCGAGAAGCGGCGCGGCGCATATCAAGAGAAACGATTGCGGCGAATATTCCTGTTCGACGAGCCTCCCGCCCACTAAAGGCCCTGCGATAGCGCCAAGCCGCCCGACTGCAACCGCGAGCCCGATCGCGGCCGAGTAAACATGCGCCGGATAAAACGAGGAACTGAGCGCCATGATCGCCAAGGGCGCGCCGGAGGCGCCCGCGCCAATGACTGCCAGCAACCCGGCCCAGATCAAGGCGCTGGCGCCCGCCCCGCCGGTCCCGACAAAGGCGGTAATCGCCAGTCCATAAGCGACCATAAATGCAAGGACGCCGCGGCCGCGATCGATAAACCAAGAAATCAGGAGACCGCCAACCAATCCGCCGCCCTGAAAAAAGGCGGTCAATTGCGATGAAGCCTCAAGGGAAAGCTTCGCCGTAGTAAGCAAATGCGGCAGCCAGCTAACGATCATGTAAAGCACAAAAACATTCAGCGTATAAAATGCAACGAATAATGCCGTCGCTGGAAAATATCGTGCGCTTAAGGGCGCCAGGATGGAGCCCCGCGTCGCCGCCACGCTTTCCGCTTTTTCCGTCGCCGCCTCGCTGGCGGGCATGACGAAGAACAAAACAGCAGCCAGCAGTAAAATAAAAACGCCGGCCCCGTGAAAGATCAGCTGCCAGCCGCCCAGCCGCACCAACAACGGCGTAATCAGCCCGGCGGTTATGGCGCCAATGGAAATCCCGGCAGAAATGAGCGCAATCGTCGCCGCCCGGCGTTGCGGCGCAGCGACTTCCGCTGTCGCCGCCGTGACATTCGGGAGGCAGGCGCCGAGCGCGGCGCCCGTCAAAAAGCGCCAAATGACAAATTCGGATATAGTCGATGAAAAAGCCGTGCCGATCGTCGCGGCCGCGATGAGCAGCAACGATCCTACAATCAGCACCCGCCGCCCGAAGCGATCGCCAAGCGGACCGATCAACAGCGCGCCGGCGCCAAGCCCCACGAGCACCGCTGACAAGGCGCCGCTGAACGCACTCGGCGCGATGTCCATCTCTTTAACAATATAAGGGAGACTTAGCGGCAGCGCCGCCAGATCATAGCCGTCGATCATCATTACCATGAAGAACAGCGGCAATATCAGTCGCGCCCGGCCCATCCTCGTCCCTCCGTTGCTCAACTTGTTCAGACAGGCCCTTTATTCGGCCGGCCTGATACAGGATTTGGATAATGATACGGCGGAATGAAGACTTCCGGCCAAGCCTCATACTCAACGGTAGGCGGCGCGTCGGGCTCCAGCCCTTTAAAGGAACGCAGGAGTTTGACGCCGCCCTTGTCCCAGCCTTTGTCATATTCAGAGTAGAAAGTGATGAAGCCATGCAGCTTCGCGATGCGCCAGATGCCTTGCGTCTTCACATATTCATTTTCGTAAGTCGCCTCGCCCCAGCGCGCTTCAACGCCGAGCGTCGCAATCTGGATAAAGGTGCGCCAGCGGCCTTTCGCGCGCGCCGCCTCGGCGTCAATCGTAATGACCGGCTGCAATTGCATATGATTGAAAAGGACGCCGCGCTGATATTTGGGGAAATTGTTCATATATTCGCGGACACGCGCCTGCCCCTTGTAAACGCCGCGGCCGGCGATTTCGAGGGCGCCGTCCTCGGCGAAAAGGTCGGCGGCGTCGTTCCACTGCCCTTTATCTACATAATAGCCATAAACGCGCTGGAGGTTGCAGATCGCGATATAGTCCTCTGCAAGGCCCGCCTTCTTTGAAAGGCCGTCCACCTTTTCCTTGAGAGCCTCAACTTCGCGTTGCAGCGCGGCGATCAGTTCGTCGCTGGACATCGCATTTCCTCCCTTTTGCAGCATTCTTGCCGGCTGCCGAGCTTGTGTGAAATCAGTCCGCCAAGCAAGCGGCGAACAGAATCCACTTCGCTCTCAGTTTTGAATAAAAGGACTTATAGGCTGAAAATAGAAGCGGGAGCGTCTCATGCGTTCCAAAAAAGCGAGACTTTCAAATGACGAACACGGATGATATCGCCGCTCTGAAACAGGAAGTAACAGAACTGCGCAATGAAGTCGGGTTGTTGAAAGACCGTAACGAAATTTGCGCGCTGCAATATAAATATGGCTACTATCTCGATAAATGCCTTTACGATGAGGTTGTCGATCTCTTCGCCGAAGATGGCGTCGCCACATTTCTGAACGGCGTTTACCGCGGCAAGGAAAGCATCCGCCGCCTCATGTGTGGCTGGTTTCGCGAGCTATTCACGCAAGGCCATAACGGCCCTGTCTATGGCTTTTTCCTCGATCATCTCCTGCTCCAGGATATCATCACCGTCGCGCCGGACCGGCAGACGGCGAAAGGCCGCTTCCGCTGTCTCATGCTTGCGGGCACACACGAAAGCCGGCCGCAAGTGCCGGGCATGCCCCGCGCCTGCTGGGAAGCCGGCATTTACGAACATACTTATGTTCGCGAAAACGGCGTCTGGAAAATCGGCGTTTATGACTATTCCCTGCTTTGGCAGGCCGATTATCAGCGGGGGTGGTCGGTCGGCGGCGCGCTCCTGCCGCCGCTGACGAAAATCTATCCGGAAGACCCGAACGGCCCCGACGAGTTGCTTCCGTCGATGCCGCCGGTCTGGCCGGAAACGCGCGTGGTGCCGTTTCATTATCCGCACCCCGTCACCGGCGCCGAATGGACGGGCGATCCCGTCGGGAAACATCTCAAGCCTTAAAACCCAAGCGCTTCACCGCATCAACAATTTGAAATAGGGTGGAAAAGTCGGAGGGGATCCTGATGCGCTTCTTTACAGAAAAACTCGCCGCTACGCTCTTGGCCGCGTTCGCAATGGCGGCGTCCAGCGCACAAGCTGCAGAGGCGGAAGGCGACCCTGATCTCGGCCGGAACCTGTTTCAGGTCTGGTCCTGTGGCGCATGTCACATTCTGGCGGACGCCGGCGGCGCGGGCCAGATCGGCCCCTCGCTCGACGGCAATCCGAATATTTCCTTCGATTATCTAGTAAGCCGGATTTCAAATGGCGGCGGCGCCATGCCGCCCTTCGCGGGCCAGTTGACGAATGAAGAGATCGCAAGCCTAGCCGCCTATATCCTAAACGTCGCGGAATAGCCGGCGTTTGCACCCAATCACTATTGAGTTTTTTCGGCGCCGCCGATTTGCGCGAAGTAATTGGTCACCCCGTCCGGGTCGTTAAGCCACACAAAACGCAGATTAAAACCGGGCAGATTACCGAGCGGCGTTTCGACCGTGATATGACGCGCCGCAGCGTTAGCGTCGACGGCGTTCACATCGCTGACGACATATTGAATGCCGGCGCTTCCCGTATCCGCCGGAAGATCGCGACCGACGGACCAAAGGTTGATTGTGGTGGCGCCATGCCGATAGGGGTGCTTCGTCACGCCCAGCAGTTCATCTTTCACAGGCGGTAACTCATCGAGCCCTACGAAGTCACGGTAAAAGGCGCGGCTCTCCTCAAGATCGGAAGCATTGACGCCGACTTCGACCCTTTCAAATAGCTCCGGCGGCGCACCGGGCGATATCACAAGCTCGATGGAAAACCCGCCAGGATCCTGAACCAGCGCCGCGCGGGCGCCGTCTCCCCTGTCGGCGAAGTCCGGCGCCGCAAGCCCGTGCGCCTCGAACCTCTCTCCAAGCGCCGCTTCATCAGGATAAAATAACGTGAAGAGACGAATGCCCGTCGCCTCATTCACATCGCCTAGATGATACTGGCGATCTTCTTTCAGGCCGGCGGCAAGCTTAATCTGGCCGCCGCCGATTCCGAACAGGATCATGGTCTGCCCGCCGCCGAGATCGATAGGCTGCAACGGCGTCAGCCCCAGCACTTCGTCGTAGAATTCGACCATCGCCGCGGTCTGCTCCGGCTCAAAACGCCGGTAGACATTCATGGAATGCTGCGTAATGAGCGCGCGCACGGAACCCATAGTTTCCGTCGGCGCTTCCTCGGCGAAAGCTGCCGGCGCCGTCAGGAGAAATCCAGCCGACAATAGTGATGCAAGATATTTGTCCATGGCATTCTCCAATCTATTCCGGCAGCGCGAAAACAACGAGGGATTCATTGTTAAGCGGCCTGCCGTCCGGGCCTCTGGGGCTCGCGCCGAAATTGGCGGCCATGACGGCGACATATTGCCTTCCGTCCTTTCCGCGATAGGTGATGGGCACCGCCTGCGCATGGTAGTCGAGTTTCGCCGTCCATAATTCTTCACCGGTTTCAGCGTTGAATGCGCGGAAGCGATGATCGTTCGTGGCGCCGATGAAGACGAGGCCACCCGCCGTGACAATGGGCCCGCCAAAAAAGTTCATGGTTCCGGTATCTCGCTTCTCTTGCGGCAGGGCTTCGCTCACGCCAAGCCGAGTCTCCCAAGCTATTTCGCCCGTATTGGCGTCGATGGCGAAGAGCCGGCCCCAAGGCGGCTTGATGCAGGGCAAGATGGTCTCATTACCGTCTGCGTCTTTGAAGCTCGCGCTGAACGAAGAATAGGCGCCGGGGCCGGCAAGGCTGCCGCGGTCGTAGGCTTGCGTCGATCCTTGGGTGCCGCGACCGTAATCGCCGCCTTCTTTTCGCTTTTCGATCCAGCCGATGCTGCCGCCTTCGCTGGTGTTGATGAAGATGAGGCCCTTTTTCGGATCGGCAGCGCTGCCACCCCAGTTCGATCCGCCATTATGGGGCATGTTGATGGAGGCTTTGATGGGGCCGCCGTCTTCATGCAAGAAAAACGGCGTGAAGGAGCCCGCATTGAAAAACGTTCCGCCATAGCTTTCGAGCAACGCGCGGCAGGCGGCGGCGTGGTCTTCACTCGTGTCTTCTGCGGTGACGATGTCCTCCGGCGTCCAGATCCCGCGCGACAATTGCGGCGGCTTCAGAGGGAAAGGCTGGGTCGGCGAATACCATTCGCCGGGCACATCCGCCGCTGCGACCGGTTTTTCCTCAACGCCGAACACCGGCTCGCCCGTTTCGCGGTTCAAGATGTACATGAACCCGTTCTTGCCGGTTTCCGACAACGCCGGAATTTTTTCACCGCCGGCCTTGATGTCCACAAGCACCGGCGGCGGCGGCATGTCCCAATCCCACAGATCGTGATGGATCGTCTGGAAATACCATTTGAGATCACCCGTAAGCGCGTCAACGGCGACAATGGAATTCCCGAAAAGATTGGCGCCGGGTCGGTCTCCGCCATAGTAATTCGCCGACGGACCGCCCACCGGCATATAGAGCGTGTCAGTTTTTTCATCGACCGTCATATACCAGACCCAGACATTGGTTCCGGAACGGTCTTTCCAGCCATCGTCGAGCCAGGTTTCATGTCCCGTTTCGCCGGGACGCGGCACGGTGTGAAACTCCCACAGCTTTTCGCCGGTGCGCGCGTCAAAGGCGCGGCTGTCGCCCGGATCGCCGCGCTGCATCTCCGCCGTGTTGGCTCCGGCGATCAGCACATTCTTGTAAACCGTCGGCGGCGAATTGTATGGCACGCCAAGCGCAACAGAGCCGTCTTCGCCGAAGGTCTTGTCGATTTCGCCTGTCTCTGCGTTCAGCGCTGTAATGCTCACGCCAGTCGAGTAAAAGAGGCGTGGTTCGTAACCCTCCTCGCCCGGCCAGTAAGAAACGGTGCGCCGCGCGAGACCCGTCGTTACTTTGTGACGCCAGATTTCGCGCCCCGTGTGCGCTTCAAGCGCGACGATGGCGTTGCCGATGGGAAGATAGAGAACGCCATCGATAACGATTGGCGTCGCCGAACTGACCAGCGCGCCGCCGCCCTCCGGCCGGACCCGGAACGACCAGGCTTCCTCCAGCGACGCTACATTGTCCGTATTGATCTCTTTCAGCGGCGAATAGCGCGTTCCGGCCAGATCGCGTGCATAGCGCGGCCAGTCGCCCGCATCGGGACCCGGCTTGGCGAACTGCGCACAGCCGGAGAGCAGGATCAGGGCGAAGCCTGAAAGCATCGCTTTTCGAAATCGCATGGGCGGCCTCCCCGGGACCGATGACACGTCCCGAAAGAGTAAAGAGCCCCGTTCAGAGGCGCAAATTCATTCCGTCAGGGCTTCGCAATTCAAAAGAAACATCTTCCCTCAGGCGGCGCCGGAGACATTGAGAATGGCCCCGGAGGTGAAGGAGGATTTTTCCGAGATGAGGAACATCACGGCGTCAGCGACCTCCTCCGGCGCGCCCGCACGCCCGAAAGGAAACCGCTTGATCGCTTCTTCAAGGCGGCCCGGGCGATGCATCTCTGTTTCGATGGGGCCGGGAGAAACGGCGTTGACGCGCACGCCGTCCGGCGCGAGTTCCCGCGCGAGGCCCACGGTCAGGCTGTCGATCCCGCCCTTGGATGCGGCATACCAGACAAACTCACCCGGCGAGCCGTAATCTGACGCGCGTGAAGAGATAAACACGATGGAGCCGCCCCTGCCGCCGCGCTTCTTTGAAAGACGCTTAGCCGTCTCACGCGCGACGATCATGGCCCCCAGCAAATTGACGTTGACGACGTCACGCAAGGTCGAGGTTTCTGCGTCGGCGAGGGCCGAATTCTTCCCAGTGATGGCGCTGTTATAGACAACAGCCGCCAGACTTCCGATGGAATCGGTCTCCTGAAACAAACGGTCGATGTCGTCTTCCATGGCCGTGTCAGCCTTGATCGCAAAGGCGCGGCGGCCAAGCTTGCGGATACCAGTCGCGACTTTTTCTGCGGCGTCTTTATTGCTCGCATAGGTCAAAGCGACGTCATATCCCTCGCGCGCCGCCGCAAGCGCCGTCGCGGCGCCGATGCCGCGGCTGCCACCAGTCACGAGTATCAAAGGCGCGGATTGAGACATGATCTAATGCTTTTCGGTTTGCATTCAGGAGCCCGCCCAGCATGCCCCATTCGGCGCGGCGGGCAAAGTTCTTCGCCATAAAAATAGGGAGCCGGGTCGCACAACCCGGCCCCCCGCCTCTCCAGGGAGGAAACAAGGACCGAAGGGAAAGGTCCTAGAAGCTCACTCTTATCCCTGTCCGGAAACGCATGCCGAACGTGTCGAAATACACCGGATTGGTCGGATAATTGGAGCCGCCAAGTCCGCCCCCGCCCGGCGCAACGGGAGGCTTTTTATCGAAGAGATTGTTCACGCTTGCGAAGACTTCGAAGTTTTCGTCTTTCGACCCAACGCCGAAAGCGTACGAGACAGCAAGATCGACATAGGTCGCCGCATCGACACGGTTCGTGCTGATGCTGTTCGGCAAGGTCGGATCGTAACCTTCATCTTCAGGACCGGTATATTGAACCCCGTAAATGCCAGACCCGACACGGCGCACCGTGACAATCGAGTTGAATCCGCCATAGCTGTAGGAGACGAAGCCATTCCATATCCAGTCCGATGACGGATTGAAATCGCCGCCGTCGAGCACCGGCCCCGACTGGCCAGCATAGTCGATAGGATCGACCGTCGGATCGGGCGTCACTACGAAATCATAGGTGTGGTTCGCCAGAAGACGGAAATTGAGATCGCCCGCCAGCCCGTCATAAACATTGTCCAGCGGCAGATTATAGGCCAGTTCGAAATCAAAGCCGCGCACCGCAAGTTGGCCAAGGTTAACCTGACGCGCATCGACAAAGGTGATGTCCATGGGGTTCGCATAAGTGATGCGATCGCAGAAAAGATCGTAGTCGGCGCAGAAATTGACGATGCCTTGCCCGGTCAGGGTCGTGACCACGTCCTTGATCTTGATCTGATACCAGTCAGCCGAGAATGTAAGACCTGGAATAAAGCCTGGAGAAACGACAACCCCCAGAGTCGTCGTGTCGGCTTTTTCAGGCGTCAGGGAGAAGGCGCCGCCGGAAAGGATCGGGGTCGGATCGTCGCCGCCGCCGCCAGGCGATCCCGGGATGGCAGGGTTGTCGACGATGCCTTGCGACGAGCCTTCTTCCGTCGGCACATTTTTGAGATAGAGCTCGCGGAAACCGGCGGCGCGAATGTCGCGGGAACGGGAGCCGCGGAAACGAAGCCCTTCCGTGATGTCGTAAATCGTCGAGACTTTCCAGCTCGTGGCGTTCGACGTTTTCTCTTCGGACGTCAAACGGTCCGTAGCGTGATTGCGCGTTTGCCGCACTGCGCCGTTGATCTCCAGATAATCCGCAATTGGCGCATCGCGCAGCAGCGGCACATTCAACTCGAAAAAGCCTTCCATGACGCTGATGTCGCCGGCGAAGTCGAGACCAAAGGTGAACGCGTAATCCGTGTAGTTGGGAATATCGCCATGAGTGACATCGCCGCCCTCGTCGCGATACTCGCCGCCCGCCGCAATCCCGATGGGACCCGCGCCCCAGCCTTGATGGATTTCGCCCTGAATGGCGCCGGCGATGACATGCTGCGTATATTCGAAATCTTCCACGACAGGACGATAAGCGTAGGCGACCGCCGCCGGATCGAGATTATCGAGACCGAAGAGGTTTAAAGGGACGCAGCCTTCGGCGATCGGATCGGGATCGGCTTCCAGAAGCTCGGCGCAGACGATGTCTCCGGACATGGGATCGACGACCGCATCGAGCGCATACACGAAAGGCGTGTTCACACGCGAATTGGTCCGCATCTGATTGCGCTCATTACGGCCATATTGATAGTAAACGTCCCAGCTCCAGCTATCCCCGAAGGCGCCGTTCAATCCGACGAGCCCGCGGAAGACTTCGGCTTTAGCTTCGTTTTCAGTAGGCACCTGTGCGTCGATATCTTTGCCGAGGCTGAATTGCGTCCCGTTCAAGAGCGTGACCAATTCGGCCGGGAGGAACGGGTTTGTCGGATTGACGAAAAATGTGGAGCGCGGCCCCGCGGTGACGCCTGAGTTTTCCGCCGTGCGGTTGGCGTAGGTGAACTCACCCACAACATTGAGATTATCGGCAAGCTCGTATTCGCTATAGAGATAGCCCACATAGCGCTCAATCGGCGTCTGAAGATCGGAATCCGCATAAGTGGAGGCGCCGTCGCCGCCCTGGCGCGGGCCAAAAGTCGAGGTCGATACATACTCGCCCGTATCGAAGTCGAGAATGCCGGTGCCGTCGTCATTGAAGCGCTTATTACGCGCGGCGGGATCAGCCGGCGCCCGGTTTCTCACAACGCCATGAGGATCGTTGAAGGCCTGCTTGGAATTCGGGCCAATGATGAAATTGGGTAAACCATAGCCTGGCGAACCGGGAATGTCGAAACCGGAGAGCATGCCGTTATCGAGAATGTTGCTGGCGTTGGTGAAGCGGTCCCAACTTTCCTCGCACCAAAGCCGCACTTCAGCACAGTCGCCGATGCCTTTTTGATCCTGATATTCGCCGCCGAAGACGACATGGCCGCGACCGTCGGCGAAGCTGGTTCCGAGCGTCAGAGACCCGTGATAGGTCTTGCCATCGCCGCGCGAGGTTTGACCGTAGTCGATCTGGCCGCGAACGCCTTCGAAATCCGTATCGAGAATAATGTTGACGACGCCTGCAACGGCATCGGAGCCATAGGCGGCTGATGCGCCGCCGGTCACCGTCTCAACCCGTTCGATCATCGATGACGGGATCATGTTGAGATCAACGGCGCCTCCGTCAGAGCTCGGTACGAAACGGCGCGTATTGACGAGGGTCAAGGTGCGCGTTCCGTTATAGGGGTTGAGGCCGCGCAGATTGGCGAAGCTGGCGCCCACATTCGCGCCGGCGGTGATGCCGGCCGTCGAGTCGGACTGGAAAGACGAGTTTTGCGGAATGAGCTTTAAGGTTTCGGCGGCGTTGATCTGACCCAGATCCTCGATCAGTTCGCCGGACATGACAGTCGCAGGAATCGGCGAGTCGAATCCGGTTCGCTTGATCCGTGACCCCGTCACAATCACATAATCGCCCGTGGCGGCAGCGGGTTCTGCGCCGTCAACATCTTGCGCCAATGCAGGTGCGCCGTATGCGAGCATGGCTGCGGAAGCGCCAGACAACAGCGCAGACTTCGACATGCGGTTCAGGATTTTCTTTCGCAACTTCTTGCCCTCCCAGGCGTCATTTCGCGCTGATGTATCCGGCGTCATAAAATCCGGACCCCGCGCCTTTGCCACGGAAAAGCTCTCACAATTGCGAAAAAGCAGCTTGCACCGGAGGGCATATCGGTTTGCGCCTGACGGCATTGCCCGAAAGCCTGGCCAAAGTTGCCGAAAACCGCTTGCATACCGCAATGCAGCGAACACGGAACATTGCACACGCTGAGATGGTTTTAGTGCGGAAGCAGATTCATGCGCCTGTATTCCGACGGCGCCATCCCGTATTTGCCGCGGAAAGCGCGCGTGAAATGTGCGGCGCTGTTAAAGCCCCAGGAGAAAGCGATTTCCGACACTGTCAGGCTGCGCCAGGCGCTGTTCGACATTTGCGAGGCGCACTCCTCGAGCCGGCGCCGCAGGATATAGGCCGACGTCGTCTCGTTCTCTTCAGCAAACAGGACGCGAAGATAGCGCGGCGAAATGCGCATGGCGGTCGCCACGCTGGCGGGAGAGAGTTCAGGGTCGGAAAGATTAGCCTCGATAAACTGCTTTGCCTGCGCCTTGCGCAAACCGACCACTGTGGAGTTGGTCATTTTGTGACCGAGACTTATGGAATAGGCAGTGCCCAGAACATCGAGAAGATGGCCGGCGATCCGGTCGCCGAACTCTTCCGGAATGCCCTCTTCCGCTTTCATCCAGAGGCTGTGGGCCATCGCGGAAGCGGTTCCGGTGAGGCCAAGCTGGGCCGGCAGGCGAAGCCCGCAAAGCTGCTCAGGACAGGGCAAATGGGTTTTCAGCATTTTCGGCGAGGCGCGCAAAATTAGGAACCGCGCGCCTTTTTCCAGCTGGATGCGATGGGGCGCAGCATTGTCGCAAAGGGTGAAGTCTCCCGCCTCAAGCCGGGTTTCATTTCCATAATGGGAGAACTGTGCGCCGCCCTGCGCCATCAAAAGAAACGAAAAGAAATGCGCTTTCGTTTCGCTGATATGCGCCGCCGTCCGCTCAATGCTGGCGCCGTTGGTGCGGACATCGGCGAAACCGAGAAACCCCAGCGAGGTAACGCGCAATTCCGCGTCGAACACATCGTCGGACGACGGCTGGAACGTGACCTGTGCGAAACGGCTGGAATAGGTTTGATTCCATGACGCGGTGCGCCGGGAAACCGGATAATCCGTAGTTCTATAATACTCCATACAGCCCTCCCAAACTGACACATGGACGCTGTCCCCGCTTGAGCGGATGTTGCTCTTTTGTTTATACGCCCTTGTCTCTATCGGCAATCGTTCTCTGCATTTGGCGCCGCTTCCAGCGCTTTAACCGAAATAAAGCTTCAATGCGGTTTGCGAAATCCGCCAGCGGTCCTGAGGGTCCGGCACCCAGCGCCGGAAACGGTCAAGCGCGTAGTCGAAAGTGATGCGACCCTCATAACCGACAAAGGGACAGTCGCTTCCCCATAAAAGCCGCTCGACGCCGACATTGGCGACAAGGTGCTTGGCGAGATCGTCGGCGATCTTGTCTGCATCCCCATCGGGATTGGTGCGCCACGCCGCTGTCCCCAGAAGACGAAATCCGCCCGACAATTTCACCCAGGTGTTGCCGCGCTCCGCCGCTTTCAGAATGGCGCGATAGCCGGGACAATTGACGCCGAGCGCAGGATCGGGATGGCCGAAATGATCGATGACGACTTTGACGCCGCTCTCCTCCAGCGCCTTCAGCACCGGCGGCAAAAGCGGGCCTTCAATCGCCACATGCACATGCCAGTCAAGATCGCGCACTCGGCGGAACAGCAGGTTGAATTCCTCGCTGCGGAAATCGGGAAGCTCGGTCATGCGCGCCAGTTGCAGTCGAATGCCGATAATGCCGTCATCGCGCATCCGTTCGAGCGAATAACGATCGGTTGCAGGCGAGACAATCGCCGTGCCGCGCAGACGTTTATGCTTGCGCAATTCCGAAATCATGTAGTCATTGTAGAAACCGGAAATGCTGAGACCGGAAATCACACCGAAATGGATGCCGTATTGATCGAGCAAGCTCAGATAATCGGCAGCCGTGAAAGAATAATTGGTCCGGGTCCAGGCATTGCTGCTGAGCGGCATGTCTTCCTGAAAGATATGCGCATGACAGTCGACAACCGGCGGAACATCTGCGGGAGCGCTCTTCGCGGACTTCGTTTCAGACGCATCTGCCGCCACACGCATCGTCATTACTCAGCCCCCCTCGCTGTAACGCGATGAAATGGACCAGTCGAGTTTGAGCGCTGGCGGACGTCCGCTGACGGGATTGTTAAAGTGAAATCCCATGGGCGCAATTTCCGGATAGGGCGCAAAGATGACGCCCCGTAAAGGTCCGTCCGGCGGATATTTGGCGACGCTTTCGGGCGTTGGCGCGAAGCGTTGCGCTGAACCTTGCTGAACAGCCGCCCAGCCGCCCGTGTAGTTTGCAAGGAAAACATAATCGAGATCCATTCCTGCGATCTTCCAGACGCCGTCTTCGAGCTTCACCTGGTTTTCGTAGATGCCGGAGATGTAGGACCCGTCGCCGTTGGATTGGCTGTTAAACTGGAACAGCCGCAGACGAATCTGCGCGCTCTTGCCGTCCGGCGCCACCGTGACGAAGGGCTGGGTCTTTTGGTGGATCGCCATGAATGTCGGCGAACGCCCGCGGTCGCCATAACGGGAGAACAAAGACCCCCGCACCCGCTCGCGGCCGTAATAGGCGCCGATATAGGAGAGCTCTTTCCAGCCATCTTCGGAGAAGAGATCGGCAGTGTCGTCCCAACGGAATTCGTCAATGTAATAGCCATAGGCGTCAGAGACGTTCTCAGCGCCGTCATAGGCTTTGGCAACGGCCAGCTTTCGTTCAAGGTCATCAAGACCTGGCTTTGGCGACGACGAGCCGGCCCGGCGCCTAACGCTGACCGGGAATGAAATCTTCGGGCTCGCATGTTCCGGATATTCAGCGCTCTTGAGCGAAGACGATTTCGCGCCGTCTCCTGCCTTCTCATGTGCCGGCAGGAGGCTCTTCGTCCAGCCGATATCATAATCGGCGGCGAAGCGGGGATACAGTTTCACCGACTGGATTTTCCAGACGCCGTTATCCTTGACGTAAGAATTCTCGAAGATGCCGAAGGCCCAGGCGGAGGCGCCGCCATGCTGGCCCGTCATCTGCAATTCGAAGCCGCGCGCCGAGGCCTTGTTTTCGCTGGTCAACGTCACAACCGGATCCAGCTGCAGGTGATCGTTGAGTTCGCCTTCCTTAAGGCCTGGCTCGCTCAACCCGTAAAAGCGGCGGCGGATCGCACTGCGTCCCTGATAAACACCCTCACCCGCAACGTCGAATGTGGCGTCTTCGGCGAACAGATCGGCGACATCGTCCCACATTTTGCGGTCGACATAGTAGCCATAAGCCGCCTGAAGATTCTGGACCGCGCTTTCGTCGAGCAGCGCATCCGCGATGGCGTTCGCCCTCGCAAGACGCGCCGGCGCTTTCTTGGCCGAAAGAAGTCTCGCCTCAGTGAGCGCAGGCGTCGGAACGCCCGCCTCGTCCGGCGTATAATGATAGGGCGTCAAGGGAACGTGATCAGCTACATTACGCCAGCCTTTGCCGTAAGGTCCGGCATATTGCGGGTAATAATGCAACGTCGCGATCTTCCAGACGCCGTCTTCAAGCACATAATCGTTTTCGTAAATGCCGCCCTGCCAGAAGGCTTCCTCGCCATAGCGCCCGAGCATGGCCACTTCATGCCAGCGGCCTTTCGCCGATTTTCCATCGCCGGAAAGCGTCACGACTGGCGACAGGATGAGACGGACATTCAACCGGTCCGGCGCAAGACCATCCGCGCCCTCGCCCATCTCTTCGCGGAAATGCGCGTAAAGCGCATCCTTCCCCGAGACCTCGACGCCAGACGCAACGTATTTTCCTTCTTCAGAAAAAAGCCGGCTCATGGCTTTCCAGTCGCCGGCTTCTGCATAGTGAGCGAAAATATGCTGAAGGCGTTTAACATCGCGAACGGACTGGATGTTGTCTGCATCCGCAATAAGACGCGCCGCTTGAGCAAAGCCTTCCTCACCCCAAGCAGCTTGCGCCTCAATCGCGGGCACATCATGCGAACAGGCGGCAAACCCCAAACCTGCAGCGCCGATCAAACCGGTGAGCGCTAGACGGAGAACGTCACGTTTTATCTTATGGACCTGCACGGGAAATTACCGTTCCTCCAGCACTTCACGAATGATGCTGTCGTCAATCAGCGTCGCAAGCTCCTCGCGTGACCGCGCCGGACGTTCATCGATCGCCGCGAGCCATTGTTCTTCCGCCTCAAGCACGTCGAGAAGATCAGGAACGAGCTTTCCCGGGTAGCCATGATGTTTCCATGACCGCTTGATGAGGTCCATATCGAACCCCGTAGCTTCGTGCACTAACGGCCAGGCAATGCTTGGATCTTCATGAATCATATCCGTCGCTTCAACGACCGCCTTCACGAATTCCTTGATCCGCGCACGCTTTTCAGGGTCTTGAAGATTCGCCGCCGTCGTGTTGAGGTTGAAGACTTCGCGATAGATATGGCGCCCGTCAAACTCCACGGCGTCATCGCCAATCGCATGCGCGGCGTTTTCGATTTCAGGCTCCCAGATCGTCACCGCATCAACCTCGCCATTGGCGAGGAGTTTCGGCATGTCGCTCAAGGGAATGACGCGCACAATTTCCACATCGGCTTCGTTCAGCCCTACGGATTTCAGCATATTGTGCAGAAAATAGGCGGATGACGTATTGGGAATAGTGGCGATGCGCTTGCCCTTGAGATCTTCGAGTTTCTCAATCCCCGCAGATTTGCGCCCGACAATGCGGTAATAGCCTTCCGCCACGGTCATGATGATCCTGAGATCGGGATGACGAACGGAATATCGCAGCCCTTGCGTTTCGGCATGGGTGGCGACTTCCGCGACGCCCGGCTCGCCGTAGCCGGGGATTCCGGGTTCGCCCACAAGGTTCGGGATGCCGCCCATTTTCACAGTTGATGGCCCGGGATAGACCCGGTCCGACGCGAGGAGCACCGGGGCGATTTCAAAGGTGACCTTGTTGCCGTGAACCCGGAACGGCTCTTCAGACGCCGGCGACGTCGCACAGGCGCCAAGCGTTAAGAATAAAGCCGCCATAAAGGCGCGCCAGCCGATCTTCAGCTTCACCCGCATCAAGCCGTTCTCCCTGGTCCAGACGCTAATGCCCTTCTAAGGCGCGCCCTTTTATGGCGACACCGTCCTGGTTTTCCGCCTGCAGGGTCAATATAAATGAGAAGCATTGCCGGAGAGGCGAAATTTCGGCGCCGGAGCGGTCAAACGCTGCACCGCAGCAACAGGCTCAAGGACTGCTATTCTGCCTCGCCTGTGATCGTGAATTCTTTGGACGCGCTGGTGAAAAACTGCCGCGCCGCCTCATCGGCCTTCCGCCGTTTTTGCTCGGTCAGCGCGCCTTCCCGGCGCGAGACAAATATGTCGAATTCTTTCTGCTCTTTATAGCGCTGCTGAAGCGTCGCCGAGGTTTCTATCTCCACCCGGGAAGCGTCTTCGATATCGATCCGCTTTTTCTGCATGCGGTTCGCCGTCGCGCGGTAATACCGCGCTGCGAAATCGAACGGGGCTCGCTCGATGCTGTCGCAACCATCGACCTCGCGCGTCAGCGCCGCATCCATCTCGGCGAGAGCGTTTTCCTCAGCAAGACGGGCCCGCTGCGCGGCGCCAGCGTCGCGCCGCGCGATCTGCACGCGCATATCGTAGATTTTCTGGATGCGCTTCAGACGCTTCATCAGATCTTAATACACAACTTGAGCCGACGAACCGCCGCGTTCGATGATAATCATGTTGTTCTCGGCGAGTTCCTTCGCCTTGCGCACCATACCGGCTTTCGCCGCCTCAACATCGCGCATCAGAATCGGGCCCAGCGTTTCCATATTATCCACGAGGATGGCGCGGGCCCGCTCGGAAAGGTTTGAGAGGATTTTCTCGCGCGCTTCTTCGTCGCTGCCTTTCAGCGCATACATCAGCATGTCGTTGTCGCAGGACCGCACAATGGTGCGCAGCGACTGCGCATCGAGCTCCAGAAGGTCGTCGAAAGTGAACATAAGCTGTTTTATCTGGCCCAACTCTTCATCATGTTTGCCTCGAAGCGCCTCAAAAAGCTCTTCACAGCGTTCCGATTCGGTCCGGTTGAAGATTTCGGCCAGATGCTCGAAATTGTTGGGCTCGTTCGACACCGTGTAGTTGAGCATCAGATCGCGCTGCAGCATGTCTTCAATGTCGTGCAGCACTTCTTTCGGCACCGATTTCATCTTGATCATCCGGCGAATGATGTCCGGCACGTTTTCCTCCGGCAGGTCGGCAAGGACATGCGACGCCTGATCCGGCGCGATCTTCGAGAGGACGACGGCGATCGTCTGGGGATGTTCGGCCTGGAGATATTTCGCCAGCATGGCGTCGTTCACCATGGACATCTTTTCCCAGGTGCTGCGTCCACCCGGCCCGCGGATGAAGTTCATAATGTCGGAAACTTTTTCCGACGGCAGAAAGCTCTTTAGCATGCGTTCGGCGGTTTCCGCCGAGCCGACGACCGATCCGCCTTTGGCGAAGGCTTCCGTAAACCGAGTGATGAGCTCTTCAAGAAGTTCGGCCGTGATCGAGCCCAGCGTCGCCATAGAGCGCGAGACCATGCGCACTTCGCTTTCATCCAAACGCTCCAGAAGCGGGGCCGCTTTGGCCTCTCCCAGCGTCAACAACATGATCGCCGCTTTTTCCGGACCTTTGAGGCTTTTATAATCTTCCCGAATTTTGACCGTAGGCATTAGACGCTCCAGAACTCTAGAAGAATGACAAGACGAGGCTTTCGCTCAACAGACGCCAGCCATCGATCAACACGAAGAAAACCAGCTTGACAGGCAAAGAGACCGTCTGCGGCGGCAGCATCATCATGCCCATGGACATCAGGATGGCGGCGACGGCGAGGTCGATCACCAGAAACGGCGTCATCACCAGAAATCCGATTTCAAAGGCGCGCGTAAGCTCTGAGATGATGAAAGCCGGCAAGAGCACCTGAAAACCGGGCGCTGCGGCCTCTTCGGACTCAGTCAGGCTGTCCGGCGCCGCATCTTCAGCGGACATCATTTGCCGTTCAGACAAGTTCTCAAAGAAAATCAGGTCGTCCCGCTCCACCTGCGCCGCCATAAAGGCGCGAAAAGGCTCTGCGGCCCGTTTCAATCCTTCCGCCTGATCAACCTCTTCAGCGAGCATAGGCGAAACGCCTTCCCGCCATGCCTCGCCGAAAGTCGGGCTCATGATGAAGGCTGTCAAAAACAAAGAAAGCGAGATGAGGACGGCGTTGGGCGGCGATTGCTGAAGACCAAGAGCAGAACGCAAAAGCGAAAAAACCACCACCAGACGGATGAAAGACGTCATCATCACTAGGATGCCCGGCGCGACGCTGAGCACAGTGATGAGGAGAAAGACCTGAACAAGCCGGCCCGCATAGCTGGCGTTCTCGCCCTCAGCCCCGAGATCGATGGAGACCGTCTGCGCTTCCGCCGGCGACGAAAACACCGCCGCTGCAGCCAGCGCAATCAGCCACGCCATCAGATGCAGTGAGCCGCCCCTCGACATAAGACGCCCTCAGCGCAGCCCGGCCTGAATATTGATGATCTCGGTCAGCGTAACGCCGAGCCGGTCTTCATCGACGATGATGATCTCGCCGCGGGCGACAGGCCGGTGATTGATCTGAATGTCCACCTGCTCGCCGACCTTGCGGTCAATTTCAACGACCGCGCCCCGGCCGAGATTGAGAATATTGCCGATGGACATGCGCGCTGTGCCGAGCACGACCTGGATTTCGACCGGCACATGGCTGAGCGCCTTCATGCCCGGATCGAGCTCCACGCCGCCGCCGTTTTTTGCGTCTTTCGACATCTGGCCTGCAGGGGCGGCGCCTTTTTCTGCTTGAGCGGATTGATCTTGATTCTGCGCTTCAACTGCGTTCGTCTGACTGCTCATCTCCAGCCTCCTTCAATGTGTGCTGTGCCTCATGCGCATCCGATAAGTTTGCAAGCGTGTTGGACAGAATATCGCTCACCGATTTTTTCAACGCATCCGGGTCAAAGACGACGGCCCCAGTGTCCCATTTCACCTGAACGCTGGTCGCTCGAAGCGAGGCGTCGCGTTCGATCACAATGCGTCCGTCCTTCATTTCTTTCGATAGGGAAGAGGACAATGTATGGATGACGACATCGCCCATTTCCTGCGACACGCGAAAGATGATCTTCGAAGACCCGCGCGCAGCTTCAAGGGCGCGCCGCGCCACATCGACGGCGATATTCTCAGCTTCCGTTTCAGAAATGCTAACCGCCACTTTCTGCGCGACGGAGAGAATAAGCCGGACCGCGCGCGTCTCGACTTCCTTCAGGATCGCGTCTTCCTTGTCCAGAATTTCGTCAAGGCGCCGGTGCAAAGCCGCGACCGCCTCCGCTGCAGCAGCTTGATGGGAAGCTTCCGCGGCGTTGCGGCCGGCCATCTCGCCTTCAGCAAACGCCGCCGTCCGGGCGTCCGCGACCGCTTGAGCGATGAGGTGCTCGACCTCCTCAGCGGAAAGGCCGGGCGCCTCGGGCGCCGCTTCGACCTCCTCCACAGCGCTTTTTAAGGGGGAGAAATCACGGCTGGGGGTATAGGCTCTGAGCGCGTTCATACGCTGTCCTCATAGATCCAGTTCCGCAGGATGGTCACGACTTCATCTGGATACTCTTCGGCGATTTCGCCAAGCTTGCGCACAGAAGACGCGCGAACCTTGCCGTCCACATCCCGCAACTCAAGCATTGAATTCAGCGCTTCGTTCATGGGCCGTTTTGGCAGCGCGAGACGTTCGCCCTCCTCGCCGCCGTCTTCAACAGCACGCGGTTCACCTTCGCCGCCAGTCTCGTCGGAGAGTTGCGCGACCGCTTCAAAACCAGAGGGCTCTCCGCTCGCTGCAGTCGCGGCCATGCGTTCTTCACGAACAATCGGCGGCATAGCTCTGTCCATCGCAGGACGAATGACAGCGAAAATAAAGATCAACCCCAACACCAGGAGCGCCGCCGCGCGGGCAAAAGAATCGAGGTTGGAGGCAAGAATCTCTCCGACCCCTGCCGGGCGCACGGGGGGCATCAATTCGTCCAGATTGGCAAAAGGCAGGCTTTCGAGCGTGACAACGTCGCCTCTCTCGCCGGAAAAGCCCACCGCAGACTTCACCAGGTTTTCAAGACGCGCCATTTCCTCAGGCGTGCGTGCGCGTAAGACCGTTTGCCCATCAGGTCCGGTCTCGCGCACCTGATCCACAAGCACTGAGACGGACAAGCGTTCAATCTCGCCGGGTTCAATCACCTGCTCGCTTCGCACCGAAGAAACCTCATAATTGAGAAGCTGTTCGCTGCGCTCCTGCTCGCTCTGACTGCGCGCATTCACATTGGCGTCGACGCCTGCCTCCGGAAGGTTCTGCTGCACCGTGACAGGATTTTCATCGGTGTTCTCGCGCGAGCGCTCCGTTTCATCGATCACCTGACGCGAGCGCAGAGCGGTGCTGTCAGGATCGAAGCGCTCTTCCCTGCGCACTTCGCGCTCCGTGCGCAGATCCGCCGCCACGCGCACGCGTACGCGGCCGGGGCCGAGATGCGGCGTCAGCACGGATTCGACCGCAGAGGCGAGCCGCGCTTCAATATCCTTGCGAAGGCCGTCAACCGAGCTCGCTCCCGCGAGGGCGCCATTTTCTTCCGCGAAGACGACGCCGACGCGCGCATCCAGAACGGAGACGGCGGAAGGCGTCAAACGCGGCACGGCGCTCGCCACAAGATGCCGAATGGCGGCGGCGTGGCGGGCTTCAAGGGTCAAGGCGCCGCGCATGCGCACGACGACCGAAGCCGTGGGCGGCGCCGTATCCCGGCTGAAAGGATCTCGCGTCGCCAGCACGAGATGCACGCGCGCGCTTTCGATGTCGTTGAGGGTCTGGATTGTCCGGGACAACTCTCCTTCAAGCGCGCGCAGCCGGCTAACGTCCTGCATGAAGGAAGTAAGGCCAAGTGAATTCTTTTCATCAAAGATTTCATAACCAACAGCGCCGCCGGCAGGGAGGCCTTTTTCCGCCAGTCCCATGCGCAGTCTCGAAATGCGGTCGCGAGGCGCATAAATCGTCCGGCCATCAGCCGACAGGCGCACCGGCACGTCCATGCTTTCCAGTTCGGTGACGATCTTCGCAGCATCACCCTCCTGGAGATCCGTAAAAAGCGGATCCATTTGGGGTTGCGCAAACGAAATAAAGATTCCAGCCAGCACGGCGATGACAGCCGCACCTGCAATGCACAAGACAGCAAGGCGCTGCATCGTCATTTGACGGAACATGTCCAGTAAATTTTCCACGGTCTTCCGCAGTTACATCCTTGTCACTGCGGAGTTCTACGAAGCGGGTTTTAAACTGACGTCAAAAAACCTCCTCTATGAAGAATAGCAACACGGTAACAATGACAATTTAAGTAAAGTTTGAACTATGGGAACTTCTGAAGCCGAAGATGACAACGACGCGCCAACCGGCGACGAGAAACCGAAAAAAAAGGGAATCCCCTTCGCAGCGCTCGCTAAACCTGCCGTCGGTGTTCTTGTGCTTGCCGCAATCGCCGCCTCGTTCGTCGGCGGGGCGGTGACGGCCGTGGGCGTCCCGCGCCTTAAAGAAGCCTTTCTGGAAAAGAAAGCGCCCGAACATGGCGAGGAGAGCGAATTTGCGCCAGGTTATGTGGAACTCCCTGAAACGGCTTACGAACTCCTCGGGAGCGAACCTCAGGGCTATCTCCTCGCCTCAATTACGCTCAAAACCCCGGAGCCGGGAACCATTGAGCGCCTGACGCCGGAAATCCGGGCGGTTCTACAAGCCTATATCCGCGAACTCAGCCCGACCGACCTGAAAGGCGCAACGGGGCTTTATCGTCTGCGCCAGGACTGTCTCCACCGGGCGCGCAAGATCGCCGGAGCCGACCTCATCGAAGACCTCTTCATCACCGACATTGTCGTTCAGTAACAGGCTCAGAAAGCAGGCCATTCATGGAATCCACAAATTCCAAAAAAAGTTCAGACATTGTTTCCCATACCGCCAAAAACGTCATGGAGCGGCTGGCGGACACGGCGATCGCTCATGAGCGGCTGCCGATGCTCGACATAGTTTTCGACAAATTGACGAGAATGTTAACAGAGAGTTTCCTACATCTCGTTTCGACGACCGATGTGCAAGTGAAGCTAGACAGCATTGCCTATACGCGCTTCGGGGACTTCATGTCCTCATCCCATGCGCCAAGCATCATAGCGGTCGCGCGCGCCTCAACCTGGGATAATTCCTTCATCATCTCGGTCGACACCAAGCTGATCTTTATTCTCTCGGAAGTGCTCCTGGGCGGCACGCCGCACGATATCGACCTCGCGGCGGTCAAAAACCGCACGCCTACCAATATCGAGATGCAGATCGCACGGCGCATTTTTAATCTTATCGCCCAGCGTCTCGGCGACGCCTTCGATTCCGTTACCGAGGCGGAATTTACAATCGAACGGCTGGAAATGAACCCTCAATTCGCCGCGATCGCCCGCGTCACCAGCGCCGCCGTGCAGGCTGAAATCGCCCTGACCGTCGCGGATGTCCCCGGCCCAATCAAGGTTATTTTTCCCTATACGACGCTGGAGCCGCTGAAAAAGCCTCTCCAGCAGATGTTCGTCGGGGAGCATTTCGGCCGCGACGCGCAGTGGGAGCGTCATTTCAAAAGGACCATCAAGAACACCAGCCTCGATTTCGAGGCCATTCTTCATCAGGAATTCGCCACTCTTAGTCAGGTCTTAAACTGGAAAGAAGGCGACACAATTACGTTTGACGCCACCGCTGAAACGCAAGTGCGCCTCGTAAGAGACGACATGGAATTCTTCCGCGGGCCTATGGGCCGCAAGAACGGGCGCATCGCCGCACAGCTCGACGAATTCACTTACCTTCAGGCTGCGGACAACGAAGACGCGCCTTCCAACGAAGGGAGAAAGAAATGAGACGGCATCGTTTTTTACTTTCGGTTGCGATTTTGCTTGCCGGCGCGTCCGCCGCCGAAGCGGCCAAGCCCGCCGCCAAACCCACGGAAAACAAACAGCCCGAAAAGCAGGAATTCGGCGCCCACGACCGGCCATGGGCCAAAGATTACCTGAAACAGGAATGTGAAGCGCCATTCCCCGGTCTAGAGGAGCGCGCTCCCGGCCTTATCGAATCAAAGGCCAAAGTCGAGTTCCGCCTGCAGGAGCCGGACGCCGTTGCGCCCGCTCCCCTCTCGGCCGCGCTCGCCGATACAACCGCCGCGCTTGAAGCGATCCGTACTGAAAGAGAGCGGCTGGAAGAGGAATGGCGCAGGCTCAATGACGAGCGCGCCATTGTCGCCGTCGCAAGCCGGCGGGCGAAAGAAGAACTTGATGCGCTGGCGCAATTGAGGGGCGAAGTCTCCGATCTAATTGACGAACTCGAAATCCGCGAGGACGCCAATATCGAACGCATCACGGAGCTCGTGAAGAACCTCAACGCCAAGGACGCGGCCCGGCTTCTTGCTTCCCGCGAGCCGAAATTCATCCTCGAAGTCCTCGATGTGCTCGACGCCCGGCTCGCCGCCGAAGTGCTGGGGCGCCTAGATGATGGAAGCGCCGAAGACGTCATGGCCCTGATCGCCGAGCGCGGCCGTCCGGGCGACCAGGAGCTCGCGAGCAACCTTTAGCCTGGTTGCTCTTATGATTTCTGCGGCTGATGGGCTGCGCGCCCGTTTTCCTGAATAAGGAGCCGGTCGATCAAGACGGCGCGGATTTTGGCGCTTTCATAAGCGAGAGCGAGATCCTTTTTCAGTCGCTCAGAGACATTGGATGCGCTCAACGCCTCAGGCGCGATCAGCCCTTCCTTTTCCATGGCGAAAAAGGAATCGATGACGAGAGAGCGGATGCGCGCCTTGTTCCTCGAAAGCGACTGCATTTGCTGAATGCCATCCGTTTCGATATTAATCTGGGCCAGAAGAACGCCGCGAACGGAATCGCCCTCGAAGATAGGTATCGTGAATTGACCGAGATTGAGGACCGCCGGCGCCGCTTCAACCTTGGCTTCCTGTTTCGTCTCCTTCTCATGCGCTTCCTTGCCCACAAGAAACAGCGCGCCGCCATAACCGGCGGCTCCCGCCAACGCCGAGAATAAAACCCCGCCCAGCAACATTTTTTTCAACTGCATTGATCAACCCCCTTAAAACGGCGCCACAAATTCATAGATGCGCTGGCCGTAGCGCGGCTGTTGCACCTTGCTGATAACGCCGCGGCCGCCATAGGCGATGCGCGCCTCGGCCACCTTGAAATAGTCGATGGTGTTGTCCGCGGTAATGTCTTCCGGACGAATGACGCCGGCCACCCGCAATTCGCGCAATTCGTGATTGACCTGCACTTCCTGACTGCCGGCGATGACGAAATTGCCGTTTGGCAAACGCTCGGTGACGACAACCGCCACCCGCATGGAGATCTTTTCATTGCGATTGATTTCGCCGCCGCCTTTCGAGGACGAGTTCGACGAAAGGTCCACGGCCTGTTGCGGATCGAATTCGTCCGGCAGCGCATCGTCCAGAAGACTCTCAACACCAAATAGCGCCGTCAAACCGGCCGATTCTGCATTGTCCCGATTGCGGGACGTGGAGTTGCTCATCCGGGCTCCATCCTCGATGTCGATCATGACGGTCAGAATGTCGCCCACATCGCTCGCCCGCTGATCGCGGAAAAAACTGCGTTTGTTGGCTTCCCAGAGGGAGTTCGGATAACGCTGCGCATCGCCTCCTTCGGGCATGGGCATGCGCACGACCCGCGCTTCATATTGATCCTGCGGATTTTTGACTTCGCTTAAATGCGGGCCGTTGATGGCGTCGTCAATGGAGGCGCAGCCGCCAAGGGCGGCAAGGAAGCTTGCAGAGAGCGAAAAGAAAAAAGTTCTCATTGTTCAAATACTCAATTTACCGAGATCAGTTTGGGACCGCTGACAACGCCTTCAATCACGGACTTTCCGTCGACATGCATAGCGCGAATGACGTCGCCCACAGCGCCCTCTTCAAGCGCGCGGGCGCGCGCTGTCAGGCGGATATGCGCGCTGTTGTAGGAAACGGTGACAATGTCGTTGCGCGCGACCACAAGCGGCGAGCCTAACCATTGTTTCGACACCGGTCGACCTGCGGCCAGCGAGCGGCGCGCCTCAAACCCTTCAATATCGCTCAGATCGGCGACGACATCGACCGGCGCCTGGGAAATCGGCAGCATCAGTTCGGAAAAGTCCGATGCGCTCACCGTCTCTCCGGATCTGATCGTTCGCACCGGCGTCAAAAGCGGAATTGCTGTCTGGGCGCGGCCCGTAATCCGCCGCTGCACGGAGCCATTGGCGACAGCGGCTTCAAAATAGCCTGTATTCATGTTGAACCGGATAATTTCAACCGTCTCCACATGCCCGCGCACCGGAGTCATATCGACGATAGAGATCGTTGCGCTGGCGGGGAGAGCGTCTGCCGCATAGGCTGCGAGTTCCGCCTCAACGCGCCCGGCAAGCGTTTGCGCCAAGGCCGGCGATGCCAGAAATAAGGCCGACAGAATAAAAACGATAAGCCGTTTCAACACGCGCGAAGCCCCTTACCGCATATTGGAGACTTTTGACGACATTTCGTCGGCGGTCTCGATCACCTTGGCGTTCATTTCATAAGCGCGCTGCGCGGAAATAAGATCGGTGATCTCTTCCACGACATTTACATTCGATGTTTCGATGTATCCCTGGCGAATGCCGGCGACGCCGTCTTCGCCGGGGAGGCCGATCTGCTCATCGCCTGAAGCGAGCGTTTCTTTCAGAAGATTGTCGCCGATCGGCTCCAGCCCTGCTTCGTTGATGAAGCTGGAAATGGTGAGCCTGCCCACAAGCTGCGGGTCCGCCTGATCCGGAATGATCGCATAGACTTCGCCATTGCGGTTGATCTCGATGTCGGTCGCTTCCTGGGGCATGACGATGCCGGGCGCCAGTTCATATCCATCCAACGTGACGATCTGGCCTTCCGGCGAAAGCTGGAACGCGCCGGCGCGAGTATAGGCGCGCTCGCCATCGGGCATGACGACGGCGAAGTAACCCTTGCCTTCGAGCGCCATGTCGAGCCGGTTGCCTGTCGATTGGAGATTGCCCTGCTCCATCATGCGCGCCACCGCTGCCGGCTTGACGCCAAGACCGATATGAACGCCCACTGGCACGATGGTGCCTTGGTCGGAAGAAAAGGCGCCTTCGCGCTTTTCCGACTGATAAATGAGGTCGGTGAATTCAGCGCGGCCGCGTTTGAACGCCGTTGTGTTGATGTTTGCTATGTTGTTGGAGATGACTTCCACATTGGTCTGCTGCGCCATCATCCCGGTGGCGGCGATTTTCAAAATACGCATGGAAACCTCACTCTTCCGTTTTTCGTCAAGCTTGATTAGCGATTCTCGCCAAGACGCCGGATGGCGTCTTTCTTCTGACTATGGACATCTGTATCGAGCCGCGACGCCTGTTCATAAGAGCGCGACAGATCGATCAGTCGTGTGACCTCGCTGACAGGATCGACATTGGAGCCTTCGATGGCGCCCTGAACCACTCTCGCGTCAGTTGAGATCGCCGGCGCGTCCAGACCTTCGTAGCGCCCGTTGGGCCCGCGCGTCAGTCCCTGTTCATTTTCGAATTCATAAACCGCGACGCGGCCGATCTGCAGATCGCCGGCCGTAATGACGCCGTCATTGCCGATTGAAATTTCCGGCTCTTCCTGAGGAATGAGGATCGCGCCGCCGCCTTCATCAAGAACGGGCGATCCGTCAAGAGCGGTGAGTTCGCCGGACGGCGCCACGACGAAGCGCCCATCGCGCGTATAGCGAACGCCATCCGCCGTCTGCACGGAAAACCAGCCCTCGCCATTGATGGCGAGGTCGAACATATTCTCAGTGCGAATAAGCGGGCCTGTCTTATAATCCGTATAAGATGCTCTATCGATCACGAAACTGACAGGATCGCTGGCCCCGGCTTTTTTCATCACATCATCAAACAGAACACGCTCCGCCTTGAAAGCGGTCGTGTTCATGTTGGCGAGATTGTTCGCAACAATTTCCAGCTCACGATTGACCGCAACGCGATGCGAGAGGCTGACATAAAGCGAGGTATCCACAGACATGTCCTTATTGCAGATTGCAAGACATGCATGCCGGAAACAAAAATCCGAAATGCGAATTTAAACTACGGAGGTCAGTTTAAACTCGCATTTCGGTTTGTATGCGGACATATGCGTTATTTGTATAAAATTGTTGCTATTTTCAGCGCATGCTTCGCGCTTCATCCGCCGCCCGCCGCGGCGGAGATAGCAAACTATGATTGCGCATATCTTGAAGGATACGACTTTTTAAAAGCAGCGGGGCGCAGCGCTCCCGGCAGGGCGGCGTGTCTCCTTGGCGCAGGCTTCCTTCCTGAAGCGCGCGGCGCCATATTGGATAAGCCCTCCCCCGATAACGCCGCGCTCGCTGATGTGGTCGCGCTGCTGCTCGATGGCGTTGAGCCCGGTGAGGCGCTTCTTGATGCTTTTCAGCATGGGTCGGGCGAGGCTGCTTTCTGGCTTCTCGCCGGCGGCGGCTATGAAGGCGATCTTCTGGATCAGGCGGCGCGGGACCGCGCCGCAGCCTTCTTTTTCGGCGCTCCTGACTGGGTGAAACGCGACTATGCGGCGCCTTTCGCCCAATCCCTGCTCGGCTCCGGCGACAGCGAGGGGGCGCTTCGCATCGCAGACGCACTCGCGTTCTCCGCCCAGAATGGCGGCGCGCCGGGGTTTGAAAACCTCGCGAATTTCATCCGCGGCGATGTCTATCAGGCCGAGAACGCCGTCGGAGAAGCGATCTCCTTTTATGGCAAAGTAGCCGCCCCATGGAATGATCCTCTCGTTATCGAAACGAAACTGCGCCACATCGCGCTGAGCTGGTCCACCGGCGCCATCAAGAACGCAGAGGCTGCATCCCGCCTGGAAGAACTCGATCGCGACTGGCGGGGCGACGCATTGGGCGCGCGCATCAAGCTCGCGCTCGCCCGGATCTATGCGTTCTCCGACAGGCTTTATGAAAGCTTTCTGATTTTGGATGATTTGTATGTATCCACCGCGCCTGAAGACTTCAGAACCGAAGCGCGCTCACGGCTCAAGCTCCTCACCTTTGATGCTTTCGCCGGGCGAGCCCGTGAATATTCGCTCATCGCACATCTACACATGTATGACCGGTTCAAGTCATATTCCCTGACGCCGAAAGAACGGCTCGTTTTTGATATCGCCGCCGCCAGACGCTTTGCCTCGGCAGGCCTGCATGCTTTCGCCGCAGATATTCTAAGCGCTTATGAAGCCGAAACGCTGACCCAGGTCGGCGCTGGAAATACGCTAACCGCCGCAGAAACATTGATCGACATAAATAAGCCTCATGTCGCAGCGGATGTGCTGACGGAGCTCGACAGCGTTTCCCTGGCGGAATCCGACCAGCAGCGTCTCGCCATGCTCCACGCAAAGGTCGCGGCGCCAGAAGCAAGCGACGCATCATCGCCGGAGATCGCAGAGATCATTGCGGAACGCGCATGGCGCAACGGCTTATGGGATGTTTATAACAAAACCGCGCTCCCTGATGACGAACCTGGAAACGCTATTCCCCGGAAGTCTATGGCAGCTTACCTCGCCACGGGCCTGCGTCCCGTCAGCATGTCAGAAGCTGCTCATCCTGTGCTTACCGCACTCGCAGCTCAAGGCGAACCTGAACCAAAAGCTGCTGCGGACCTGCGGCTTTTCATGACCGGCGCTGACGCCGTCATTGGTCTGGCGCCGCTTTTGTCCGCCCCTTCCGCCCCCTCGCCTGGTGAAGGTCAGCCGGCGTCATCCGCTGCCCTCGAACAAGGATAAAAGAAATGAAGTTCTTTATTGGCGTTATCATTACGACCTGCAGCATGATCGGCGGCTATATCGGCTTCGGCGGTCATATCGAAGTGCTGTGGCAGCCTTATGAGGTGGCCATCATCGTCGGCGCGGCGGTCGGCGTCTTTGTTCTTTCGAACTCCATCCATGTCATCAAGGACACTGGCACAGCGCTCATTCACGTCGTGAACGGGAAATCGCTGCAACGTGAAGATTATCTCGATCTGCTGTCGCTCTTGTTCACGATTTTTCGTGAAGGCAAGGCCAAGGGCATCATGGCGCTCGAAAACGACATCGAGCGCCCGGAAGAAAGCAAGCTTTTCAAAGCGCATCCGCGCGCCATGTCGCGCAAGCGCAGCATCAATTTTTTATGCGACTATCTCCGGCTGATTTCCCTCGGTTCGGAAAACAGCCACGAACTTGAAGTGTTGATTGAGCAGGAAATCGAGACCCTGCATCATGAAATGTCGCGGCCCGTTAAAGCCCTTAACACAATCGGCGAGGCGCTGCCTGCCTTCGGCATCATCGCCGCGGTGCTCGGGATCATTAAAGCGATGGGTTATGTAAACCAGTCGACGGAAGTGCTCGGCGGCATGATCGGCGGCGCCCTTGTGGGGACGTTTCTCGGCGTCCTTCTCGCCTATGCGCTGGTGATGCCTGTTGCGCAGCTTGTGGCGATGCGGCGCGATGAAACTATCAACTATTATAATTGCATGAAAGCGGGCCTCGTCGCTTATCTCAGCGGTTACCCGCCGCAGATCGCCATCGAATATGCGCGCAAGGTTCTCTTCGCCGAGGTGCAGCCGACATTTGACGCCGTTGAAAAAACGACGACGGAATCGGTGCGCGCCATGGCGCAGGCTGCGTAAGGAGCTGGCGCGATGGCCAAGGGAAATCAATCCGCCGATGAAGTGAAAATCCGCATCAAACGGAAAATCCATCGCGGCCATGAGGATGAGGCCCATTCCGGCGTGTGGAAGATGGTCTATGCTGACTTTACCACCGCGATGATGGCGTTCTTTCTCGTCCTTTGGCTGGCGACCACCGCCAGCGAATCGCAACGCGATCTCCTCGCGGATTATTTCAATCCGGTCGCCGTTTCGCGCAATAAATCCGGCGCTGACGGCGTTCTTGGCGGTCGGTCGGCCGACGAGAAAGAAGGGGCCTTGCTCGCGCCGGGCGCGCCCGACATCTCCAGCCTGCCGGTCGCCGCACCGCCGGTGCTCGCCGAAATGGGCGACGAAATGCACCCGCCTCATGTAGGCGTTGAAATGAGCCCACAGAAAGATGCAACGCGCTTTTCGGGCTCTGATGGCGATCTTGAAGAGCAGTTAAAGGCGCTTGAGGATCGGCTGCGTCTCGCGATCGCGCTCAAAACCGATGCGCTCGGCCTCGAGGACGTCATTATTATCGAGCGCCGCACCGATGCGGTTTATATCCAGATCGTCGAGGATGTCGCCTTTTCCATGTTCGAAACAGGAAGCGCCAATCTCAAGCCGGAAGCAGAAATCCTGTTCAATATTGTCGGCGCCGTTCTGACCACTATTCCCAATACCATTCGCGTTTTGGGGCATACCGACGCCGCGGGCTTCACTGCGAGCGGAAAGGCGGGAAACTGGGAGCTTTCTTCCAGCCGCGCCAACGCCGCTCGCCGCGTTCTGGAACGCGCCGGCCTGCCCCAGGACCGTATTGAAGCTGTCGAGGGCCGTGCGGACCGCGAGCTCCTTTTCCCCGCTGCGCCTCTTGATGCGCGCAACAGGCGCATCACCATCAGCGTTCACGCCAACGTGTCGCCTTCGAGCGACCTTCTGTTCAAAACAGAACAGCGTGGAAGACGCTAACACAAGGTCATTCGCGCATAGTCGCTACAATTTTAAACTTCATCCCGGTTTAAAGCAGGCTTCTTACGCTTTTCCGGAAGATCGGCGCGGGCGATTTGCGCGCACACTCGGGAGATCATACATGTCGATAGGCAGCGCATTGCAGGCAGGCGTCAGCGGATTGAAAGCGCTCAGCACGCGCCTTGCAACGATTTCAGACAACATCGCGAACTCCTCGACCGTCGGCTACAAGCGCTACGACACGCAGTTTTCATCGCTTGTCATCAATGGCGGCGCGCGCGGCGCGTTCAGCGCCGGCGGCGCCAGCACAGTTGTGCGCGCCGACATCAGCCGTAATGGCGGCATTGTCGGCAGCGACGTCGTCACCGACCTCGCCATCGGCGGCAATGGCTTCTTCACCGTTTCCAGCGCCGCGGCGGGCGGCGATTTCGCCCTCACACGCGCTGGCTCTTTCCGCCCTGACGAAACCGGCGCCTTGCGCAATGCTTCAGGCTTTTATCTGCAGGGTTTCGCGCTTAATCCGGACGGCACCTATGCGAATGGCGCGCCGAGCCTGACTAACTTCACCAGCCTTCAGACTGTCAACATCGGCGCAATCAACGGCACTGCGCGCGCCAGCACGGCCGTCAGCTTCGTCGGCAACGTGCCGCAGAACTCAGCGGGCCCGTTCGAAACCGGCATTCAGTATTATGACGAGTTCGGCGGCGCACAGAACCTGACGCTGAACTGGGTCAACACCGGCCCCAATGTGTGGGATCTCGAAGTTTATGACGGACCGGTCGCAGGTCCGCCGCTCGGCACGCTGACGGGGATCGATTTCAACGCCGGCGTTCCCGGCGCGCCGAACTATGGCGGCGCGGCTGTCGGCGGCGCAGCGGGCGCGCTCAACGCGGCAGCAGGCACGTTCGACGTCACCCTGCCCACGGGCCAGGTCATCAATGTCAGCATTGGCGCTGAGGATACTTTCAACGGCGTCACGCAGTTCGCAGGCGACTATAATCCGGAAACTTTCGCCGACGGCGCCGCGCTTGGCGAACTTGAAGCCATCGACATCAACGAACAGGGCATCATGATCGCCGTCTTCAGCACCGGCGAACGCCGGCCGATCTATGAGATCCCGCTGGCGGATGTGGTCAATCCCGACGGCCTCACGCCTCAGGACGGCAACGTGTTCACGCTGAGCGCGTCCTCTGGCGCGCTGACGCTCAACAGCGCCGGAAACGGGGTGGGCGAAGTTAACGCCGGCGCGCTTGAGGGCGCCAATGTCGACATCGCCACGGAACTGACATCGCTGATCGAAACCCAGCGAGCGTATTCGTCGAACGCCACGGTCGTGCGCACGGCTGACGAAATGCTTGAAGAGGTCACACGCCTCAAACGCTAACCCCTATTGAGAACAGGAACGCCTAGCCATGTCGCTTACCGCCGCGCTCAGTTCCGCCAAGTCCGGCCTCGCCTCAACGCAAAAGCAGATGACGGGGACATCGGACAATATTGCGAACGCTCTGACGCCCGGCTATGTGGCGCGGGAAGCGAGGCTGTCTTCGCTGATCGCCAACGGCGCCGGACTTGGCGTGAGGGCAGACATCGCACGGGGGCCGACAAACTCACTTCTCCTGCGCGATATCCGTTATCAGGCGTCTTTTCTTGCCGGCCTCGATTACAAGTCAAGCGCGCTCGGCGCGATTGCGCAGGCAACCGGCGATCCGAGCGAAGAACGTTCCATCGCCGCGTTATTCTCAAAATTTGAAGCGAGCTTCCAGACGCTGTTCGACAGCCCGGAAAGCCCGGCCGCACAGCGCGCCGTCCTTGACGCCGCGAAGGCGCTGACCAGCGGGTTCCACGACGCTGAAGAGGCCATTCGCGCCGGGCGCGAGGCCGCCGACAAAGCCATCGCCACGGGGGTTTCCGTCGCCAATGACGCGCTTCAGAAAATCGATGCGCTCAATGACAAAATCATGGAGCAACAAGCCGCGGGCGGCGACGTCGCAAACCTTCTGGACGAACGCGATCGCGAAATCGACCGCCTCGCCGAACAGATCGGCATCCGCACCTTCACGCGAGAATCCGGCGAGATCGTCATTACGACGAAAGAAGGCATCACCCTGCTCGACCGCGATGCACGCCAACTCGCCTTTACGCCTGTCGGCGCCGCGCCGCCGGGCGTGACGCTTGGTTTCGGCCTTTCGGGTCTCACCGTAGACGGCGCCGACATCACGCCAACGGGCGGCGGCGCGCAAGCCTCGCTCACCGGCCGCATCGCCGGCGCCTTTCAAATTCGCGACGCCGATCTTGTGGGATATCAGGTTCAACTTGACGAGTTGGCGCGCCGCACGATCGACCTGTTCCAGACAGCGGACGCTTCCGTTCTCGCCGCCGGCCCGCCGGCGACCGGTCTCTTCACCGATGCTGGGCTTTATCATGACCCCCTTGCTCCTGCCGATCCGCTCCCCGGTCTGGCAGGCCGCATCGAGGTCAACGTCCTTGCGGACCCGGCGGCCGGCGGCGAACTCCGGCGCCTTCGCGACGGCCTCCAGGCGCCGCTCGGCCCCACCGGCGACACCGCGCAGATCCAGGCCTTTCTCGACGGCCTCAGCGCACAGCAGACTTTTTCGGCGACGCCCGGCCTGTCTACAGCGTCGACACTAGTTGGTTACGCGACAGAGATCACTTCTGGCCAGCTGCTCGACAACGCCAATATCAAAACGGAAGCGCAGAGCACATCTCTTCTGTTTCAGACGCTTGAGAACCGCCGTATCAGCGAGAACGGCGTCAATGTCGATGAAGAGAGCGAACGGCTGCTCGAGCTTGAACAAGCCTATGCAGCTAACGCCCAGGTGATCAGCACGGTCGCGCGTATGTTCGACGATCTCTTGGCGAATCTCGGCTAGAGGAGGCGCTCCATGTTAAAATCCGTTTCCACTTTCGCTCTCCTGTCCCAGCGCAGCGCCAATCTCCGCGCCCTGGAGGCGGATTTCGCGCGCACCAATGAAGAAGTTTCATCCGGCCGCAAATCAGACGTTGTTTCTGCAATCAGGGAAGATACGCCGGCGCTTATGGGTTTGCGGGCGAAATATGAAGAGAACACTTCTTATCTTCAGTCCGTCAGCACGTTCGAGCGCCGTTCGGAAATCATGGGCGTGGCGTTTTTGAATGTGGAATCCGCGCTTAATGGCATTGTCGAGCACGCCATTGTAAATGTGCCCGATGCGGGCGATTCGATCGGCACGCTCAGCCTTTCGGCGAACGCCGCCATTGAGCAGATCGTCGACGCCTTAAACGCGAATTTCGACGGCCGCTTTCTGTTTTCAGGGGTCAATATCGAGACGGCGCCGCTGCATCGCGCGAATCAGCCAAGCGCCATCTCCGGCCTTTCTCCGAACCAGGTCATCGCCGCCATCCTTGACGGCACAGCCTACGCCCCGGCGCAACCGCCGGCTTTCACCCTTTACACGGCGGCAGAAGCCGCAACCGCCATTACGCGTTTCACCGAGGTCTTCGACGGCGTCAACGCGGGCCTTGGCCCGCCGGTCGACGATTACAGTTTCGAGCGGAGCTTTTACAACGGCGCCATCGGCGGCGCCCTCCCCTCCATCCGCTTCAATGACGGCGCGCCGCTGTCTTATGGCGCCACTGGCGACGACGTTGCATTCCGGAACGCGCTGCAAGGGCTCTATATGCTTGCCAGCGTCGATTTGAACGCCATGGCCGACACGCCGGCCTATGAGCCGTATGTCACGGAAGCGCTGAATCGCCTCACCATGGCGCAAGACGCTTCCCGCGTCATTCACGCCACCCTCGGCGCTGTCCAGAACACAGTGACCGAGCGAAAAACAGCGCTCGAGATTGAAAACATCGTCGCCGTCAATCAGATCAACGCTTATGAGCTGATAGATCCGATCGAGGTGCAGTCGCGCTTTGCTGAAATCGAGAAACAACTCGACGCCGCCTATGCTGCGACCGTGCGCGCTTCCAGGTTGCGCCTGACGAATTACCTCTAAAAGAAGCCGGCGGCGCCTGAAAGACGCCGCCGGCTGACCTACCAACCAATGCGGAAAGATTTAAGCGACTTTCCTCGCTTTTCCGCTGCCGCCAAGACGGCGGACATCCGTTTTTTCCGGCGCATCCATTTTGTAGCCCCGGCAATAAACCGTCTCGATATACTGCTCGCCGTCGGTCGCTTCCGCGAGTTTCTTGCGCAACTTGCAGATATAGACGTCGATGACTTTCTCGAAAGGCTCGCAATCCATGGAGCCGTAAACGGCCTCATATACGGATTCTTTTGGCACGACTCTTCCGAGATTTCGCGAGAGGTAGTTGAAGATAGCATGCTCGCGATGGCTTAACTTGATGCGCTCGCCATCGACTTCGGGATCGCGTCCATCAAGATGCACCGTGAGCTTGCCAAGTTCAAAGGAGGTTTCCGCCCGACCGGTCATGCGGCGCGAGACTGCGTGAACACGCATTTTCAGCTCCGCGGGATTGACCGGCTTGATGAGAAAGTCATCCGCCCCAACGCTGAACGCACGCAGTGCGTTGCTGGTGTTTTTCACGTCCGAAAGCATCAAGATCGGCGTCTGAACACCGCTAAGGCGAAGTTTGTCGACGATGGAAAAGGGATCATCCATATTGCCGACGAGAATGCCGGCGTAATTTTCCAGCTCTTTCTCTCTCAACGTCAGGACTGCTTCTTGGTCATGAAGAACATCGATCTCCATTCGCGCAGTTTTTGCATTTTTTACTAGGACTTCGGAAATGGTTGGATTTGACTCAAAGAGAAACAAACGCATAAAACTCTCCCGTATATGCGTTGCGATATCAGCTAACTCACTGATAGCCCGCCCGATTTTTCCCCCGTATCCTGCCGCTCTCTTGGTGAGCCGCGCCAGAGTGTCCGTAAATTGTTGTGATTTAATCGCGAAAACAGTTTGAATTTTAGCAAGATTACAATTTATATAACTTCAATTTTAGGTAAATTTGATTTTTAAAACCCGCTTAAAAACGCTGCGGCACACCTGACAATAGAAACAAAAACGCCGTCAGCGGGCCGGGTGCATGAAATCGTTTTGTATACGTTCTAATCTTCGCAGCCTTGCGGCAAGGGCGGTCGCCGCTTTCATTATCGCGCTGATGAGCGCTCACCCGTCTTTCGCATCTGCACGCATAAAAGACATCACAAAGATCGAAGGCGTACGCGACAACCAGCTGATCGGCTATGGCCTTGTTGTTGGTCTTCCAGGAACCGGCGACCGTTTGCAAAACGCTCCCTTCACGGAACGCAGTCTTGTCAGCATGCTGGAGCGTCTCGGCGTCGCCATTACCGACGAGGATATGCGCACCCGCAATGCGGCCGCCGTCATCGTCACGGCAAACCTGCCCGGCTTTTCACGCAATGGCGACAGAATAGATGTTTCTGTTTCTGCGCTGGGCGATGCGCGCAGCCTTCGTGGCGGCACGCTCCTCGTCACGCCGCTCACTGGCGCTGACGGCCATGTCTATGCGGTCGCGCAAGGCCCGCTGATTATCAGCGGATATGAGGCGGGCGGCCAAGCGGCGACGACAACGAAAGGCGTTCCTACGGCGGCGCGCATCCCGAATGGCGGCACCGTGGAGCGGGAACTCGCCTTTCCGCTCAACAGTCTCGGTTTTGTGCGGTTCATTCTGAAAAACCCAGACTTCGTCACGGCGCGCCGCATCGCCAACGCCATCAACCAGCAACTCGACGGCCATTTTGCAACTTCCGTCGATCTCGCAACGATCGAAGTGCAAGTGCCGAGCGCCTATCATGGACAGGTGACCGATTTCCTTGCGGAGATTGAAACCATCGAGGTTGAAACCGATGAAGTCGCCCGCGTTGTCGTTGATGAAAATTCCGGCACCATCGTCATCGGCTCCAATGTTCGCATTAGTCAGGTCGCCGTCACGCAAGGCGCCATTACGATCGAGGTGAGCGAGACCCCGCTTGTTTCGCAACCGGCGCCGTTCTCGGGCGGGGGCGGCGGCCGCCGTGGAGGCGGAGGAGGCGCCGAGACCGTCGTCGTGCCGCGCACCAGCGTGAATGTCGAGGAAGGCAATAACGGCTTTCAGGTTCTGGACGCACCAGTCACATTGCAGGATCTTGTAAACGCTCTCAATGCTCTGGGCGTGCCGCCGAGCGATGTCATCGCTATTCTGCAGACGATCAAAACCGCCGGCGCCCTTCATGCGGAACTCATCATCCAATGAGCGCCGTAAATCCCATCGCTTCGGTCAACGCGGCGCAGGAAACGCGCCATTCAAGCGAGGCTTCGCTGGCGGCCGCAAAATTGCGTTCCGGCGCGCCGGCGGACAAAGCGAGCGAAGCTGCTAAAGAATTTGAGTCCGTCTTTTTGTCCCAGCTTTTCGGCATGATGTTTTCCGGCATCAAAACTGACGGATTTTTTGGCGGCGGAACCGGCGAAAAGATGTGGCGCGGTTTTCTCCTAGACCATATCGCAGATGCTTATGCGGAACGCGGGGGCATCGGAATCGCCGATTCCGTTATGGCCCAGATCGTCCAAATGTCGGAGCATGACAAATGACTTATCGCGACGAAGAAAAGCTGAAAAAAAGCGTCGGTTACCGCTTCAAGGAGTTTGAAGCGCTTCATCGCAACGCCGAGCTTCCAGCGCCCGAAGCGGCTGATCGCACTCCACAGCATCACGATCCTTCTTTTTTCCGTATTCTAGAGTCGCTCTCGAATGTATTCGAGCGCGAAGCCGGCGCCTTGCGCGACGGCGATTTCGAAAAATTCAACCGACTGCAAAACGAGAAGCTTTCTGTTATCCGCTCTGTGGAGAAAGGAATTGAAAGCGCAATCCCTTCGCTCAAGGATATGGACAGGAAGAATCTTGAGCGGCGGCTTTCTTCATTTAACGCGGTCATCGATAATAACATGAAAACAATTGACGCCATGCGCAAAGCCGTGAGTTCTGTAAAATCATACGCCATGAAAGCCATTGAAGACCGCCAGTCTGACGGCGTTTACGCTAGAAACGGCGCAGTGCGCGGCCCCGCCCGGTTGTCGGCCAATGCTGGAAATCAGATAAAACTTTAATTTTCATGTCGGCTTAAATCGGCAATGATACTTCCAATCCTGCGGGTCTAGTGAAATTCCTCACCGCCCGCCCGGCGTCAGAAGGCGCTCCTGTAAACCTTAGAGAACAAGGAGCACCACTATGTCTTCTCTTTTGACAAACGCATCCGCCCAAACTGCGCTGCAAACGCTGCGTAACGTTCAGGGCAACCTTCAGGAAACCCAAGACCGTATTTCTACGGGCCTCAAAGTCCGCAGCCCTAAAGACAACCCGGCCTTCTTCCTCGTCGCACAGACTGTGCGCGGCGACTTGACGGTGCTCGAAGGGCTTCGCGACAACTTGACCATCGGTGTCAACGCGGCAAAAACCGCGGGTTCCGGCATCGACGGCATCACGAGCTTCATCAACACCATTCAAAAATCGCTCACCTCTGCCGAGGGCGGCGCGGCGTTGAATGAAATTCAGTTCGCCATCAACGAAGTCGTCGGCCAGATCGAAGGTCAGGTCGAAGGCACGAACTTCAACGGCGTGAACCTCCTGAAGGGCGTCAACACGACCACGGTGACGACGACCGTCATCCGCGAGGCGGGTCAGTTCAAACTGTCCACCTTCACGCTGCAAGCGCAGAACCTCGACAGCCTCGAACTGGCGGGCGACGCCACGGGCGTGGTCTGGACGGGCAGCTCGCAGCAGCAGTTTGACGCTGTCTACCGCGCCTTTAACCCGGGCCTCGGCTTCCGCCTTGACTCGAATGGCGACGGCACTGTTGACCTTTCGAATGGCGGCACGGACGATCTCGGCGTCGGCGCAGGCGGCAACTCGTTCACCTTCTATGGGTCGGACGAAGACGTTGCCTTCCTCGCCAGCATCGGCATCACGGCCACCAACTCCGGCAAGATCGGCCCGGACAACACCAAAGACGTGATCGAGATCACCGACATCACCGCCGGCCCTGCGGCTGGCGCGCCGGATGATATCGAAGCCTCTCTGGCGGCCGGCGCCGGCGCTGCTACGGCCTTCGCCACGCAGCAGGACATCCTGGAACGTGCGGTCTTCAGCGACCAGAACCTCAGAGCGTTCGCGAACGCTTCGGGCTTCCGCGCTGTGGCTCGCCAGATTGAGGTCGCCAACACGAACGCAGCTGCGGGTGTTACGGCGAACGTTCAGGCCGGCTTCGTTGTCGCTGACTCCCTGATTTCGCGGGTGAACCTCGCGCAAACGGTGATCGGCGTCTTCGAATCGACCCTGTCGTCCCGTCAGGACTTCCTCGAAAGCCTGACGGACAGTCTCGAACTCGGCGTTGCGGCGCTGGTCGAGGCTGACCTCGACGAAGAATCGAGCCGCCTGCAGTCCCTGCAGGTTCAGGAGCAGCTGGCTATCCAGTCGCTCCAGATTGCGAACCAGCGTCCTCAAAACATCCTGTCACTCTTCCGTTAAGGACGCACCGTCTGACGCAGGGGCTCGTCCCCTGCGTCAGATACGTCCGACGGAACCAACAAAGGCGTAACCATGAGACCCGCGAGAACCGGCAACGCAGCATACAAGGAAACCATTCGAGAGACCGAAAATCCCCGCTCCATCGAGCGGCGCGTCTTTCTCCAGGTTACGCGAGATCTCGAGGCGATCGAAGAAAATGGCCAGTTGACGCCAGACGCCCAGGAAGCGCTTGAAAAGAATCAAAAGCTTTGGGGCTCACTAATGTTCGACTGCATGGAGCCGGAGAACCCGCTGCCGGACAGCTTGAAAGCCGGCATTATCTCACTCGCCATATTCGTCGACAAACAAACGGGAGAGATTTTCGCCGGAAGGCAGAAAATCAGCTCTCTGATAACGATTAACCGGAACATGATCCGCGGCCTTGCAGGACAAACGCCGGCATCCGCCGCCTCTGGAGGATAAAATGGGCCTTCGCATTCGCCTTCGTCCGCAGGAACGCATCGTCATCAATGGCTGCGTCGTGACCAATGGCGACCGGCGGAACACCATTACGGTTTCGAGTTTCGGGCAGGTTCTGCGCGGCAAGGACATCATCCAGCCGCAGGACGCTGTCACGCCCCTGCAAAAACTCTATTTCGCCATCCAGATGATGCTGATTAACAGCAACACGGACATCGATGCGGAGAAGGACGCCCTTCGTCATGTGAACCGGCTCGGCGCCGTCGCCTTCGTATCGCTCACAACCGATGAAGATCGCGCGCGCCTGTTGACGGCGATGGAGAAAACTCACCAGGGCGACTATTACAAAGCGCTCGCCGAGCTGCGTCCAATCACCGGAGACGATAAAGAAAAACCCAACACCAATGCCTTTCCCGTTGATCTGAGCGAGGCGGACCAGCGGTTCCGCGACGCCGCCAAGGAGCATTTCCGGCGGCTGGATCAGGAGCAACAGGCATGTTCGCAATAGATTCCCTGAATGGTTCGGGGGCGGCGCCCGCCGCCGCTGATATGCTGCGCAAAGCGCGCGAGCCCGAAACGCCAACCGGCGTCATCGACACCACGACCGCGGTGACAGCGCCGGAGAGCGCCTCCAATGAGGGGAGCCCCGGCCTTAGCAATTTCGAGAATGCGATCTCCGTCGACCTCATTCCGGGCAGCAATCGCATCGTGACGACCGTTTCCAACCCGGAGAATGGCGCGGTTTTGTTCCGTATTCCGGCCTGGCTTTCAAATGCGGAAGAGCTCTTCAGCGACCCATCAATGATCTATCTATGATCTCCTCCTATGCTTCATATCTCGCCTATGAGCGCACCTATGAAACGCGCCTGGTCTCGATGGTGAAATCGGGACCGGTTCAGCGCGAGGTAGAATATTTCGCAGAAAATATCGGCAAGATTTCCACGGGCGACGAACTGGTCGCCGATCAGCGGCTTTACCGCTTCGCCATGAAGGCCTTCGATCTCGAGTCCCAAATCTTCGCCAAGGGCCTGATCAAAAAGCTTCTAAAAGAAGGCATAACAGAGCCGCTGGCGCTCGCGAACCGCCTTACCGACAGCAAATTCAAAACCTTCGCCAAGGCATTCGCCTTTGCTGAGGTCGGCGATTACAACGTTAAAAACCCGGATTTCGTGAAGCTGGTCATTGAACGCTACCTGAAAGTCAATCTGGAAGCGCGCGCCGGCGAGGAAAATGTCGCCGTGCAACTTGGGCTTTACTTCGACCGTGCGGCGCCGCGCGTCACTAATTGGTACTCAGTGTTGGCTGACAAGGCGCTGCGCGAGGTCGCTTTGACCGGCCTCGGCTTTCCGCCGGAAGTCAATTCCATGAATGTGGACCGCCTGGTCGAGCGCATGGAAGAGCGTTTCGATATCAAGGATCTGCAGGACGAAGAAAAACGCAGCAAACTGATCAAGCGTTTTACGCTTATGTATGACATCAGGAACGGGATCGGCGGCGCCGCTTCGGATCGCGTCTCCCTGTTCTCGCCTTTGCCTTCCGGCAGCCGCGGCGGCGGCCAGATTATCACGATGGATGCCTCAACCCTCGGCGCCATCAGCCGATTCAGCTGATCTACAGCTCTTCCACTAAGGGCGCTTCGACAACCGCCGTTTCATCTGACGAAGATAGATCGACGTCCATGATCTCGGCTAGCGCCGCAAACGCCTCGTCCGGCAAGATCATCTCATTCCGGCCTTGGCGCAGGAAGTTCTCGATCTCAGGATAAAGCCTGATCGCCGCGTCGACCTTCGCATCGGCGCCCAGCTTATAAAGACCCAGCTGGATGATTTCCTGCTTGTCCTCAAACGTCGAAACCGTATTGCGCGCCATGGAAACAAGCGCCGCGCGCTTTTCATTCTCATAACAATCCGGCGCAAGGCGCGAGATGCTGCCAAGGATATCCATGGCCGGATAGCGCCCGCGCATTGCGATCTTCCGGTCAAGGACAATATGACCGTCAAGAATGCCGCGCACCGCATCGCCAATAGGTTCGTCATGATCGTCGCCATCCACAAGAATGGTCGCCGCCATGGTGATGTCGCCCTGCTGGTTGATGCCGGGCCCGGCCCGCTCCAGAAGATGGGCAAGCTCGGCGAAGACGGAGGGCGGATAGCCTCTGGCGCTTGGCGGCTCGCCCACGGCGAGCCCGATCTCGCGCAAGGCGTGCGCAAATCGCGTGACGCTGTCGATCATGCAGAAGACGTTTCGGCCGCGCTTGCGCTGATCCTCCGCAGCCGCGAGAGTGAGATAAGCCGCCTGGCGGCGCGCCAACGGGGATTCATCCGAGGTCGCGACGATAACAATGGATTTCGCCAGGCCGCTCTCGCCAAGGTCGCGTTGCAGGAATTCCTGAACCTCTCGGCCCCGCTCCCCCACCAGCCCGATGATGTTCACATCCGCAGCGCTCGAGCGCGCAAGCATGGAAAGGAGCGTCGATTTTCCGACGCCGGAGCCGGCGAAGACGCCCATGCGCTGGCCGCGGCAGATCGGGGCGAAAACATCGACGGCCCGCACCCCCGTGGGCAGCGCCGGGCCGACGCGCCGGCGGGCGACCGCCGGCGGCGGCGTGTTCTTCAAAGGGGTGGCGAAAGCGCCTTCCGGCAGAGGGCCGTTATTATCGATGGGCTCGCCCAGAGCGTTGACGACCCGGCCGATCCAGCCGTCGCAAATCCGGACTTGGGATTGGACGCCGCGATACTCCACCACGGAGCCCACCGAGACGCCCTCTGTCCCGCCAAAGGACATCAGGGATGTTGACTCATTGTTAACCGCGACGACCTGGCATTTAAGCTTGGTCCCGTCTTCTCGGAGGACATCGCACATGTCGCCGACGCTGAGACGCCGTTCCAGCCCGCGGGCCTTCATCAGCATGCCCACGGCGGCGGTGATCTCCCCGCGCCAGCTGGCGCCAGCCAGCGCCCTGATCTCGGAAGCGGCTTCGTCAAGCATGCGCGACGGAGAGGAAGGGTTCGCCATGGACGCATCTCTACGCCGCTCCTTTGAATACATTTTTAATCCAATGCTTCAAATCGTTCATTTCATCTGCGTTTAAACTCAGCTTTGTTTGTTACCTCTGCTTGAATAGCGGGACAGGATTTCATGCTTGTAGACGGCGTCGGCCTCTTCAACGTTATCAATCAGCGTATGGACTATCTGCGCGTGCGTCACACGCTCATTGCGCAGAACGTCGCCCATGCGGACACGCCCGGCTATGCCTCAAAGGATCTGAAGCCGTTCAAGGCGATGCTCAACAACAGCGCAGCGGCCCATCAGCTTTCGGCAACCAATGCAGGCCATCTCGCCGCTGCTAAGACGGCGGGAGAATATAGGGAGGACAGGACCTATGAAGGCTGGGAAGTCGCCCCTTCGAACAACTCGGTCCTGCTCGAAGAAGAAATGATCAAGGCGTCAGACAGCGCCAAGGACTACCAGACAGCGGCAAGCGTCATGCGCAAACACATCACCATGCTGCGCGCAGCGCTCAACACCCGCGGGTAAACGAATAGAATTTAGGAGCAAGGCGTTATGGATTCCATTTCTGCTGCCATGAAAATCGCCGCATCCGGCCTCGAGGCTCAAAGCCTGCGCATCCGGATGACAGCCGAGAACATCGCCAACGCCAATTCGACATCCGCCGCGCCGGGAGGGGATCCCTATCAACGTAAAACGGTGGTGTTCGAAAGCAAGTTCGACCGGTCTTTCGGCGCCGAACTTGTCAACATCAAACGCATCGGCGTTGATCCGTCGGAATTTACGATGGTTCACAACCCTTCGCATCCGGGCGCGAATGCGGACGGTTATGTGAAAATGCCGAACGTCAACCCGCTGATCGAGATGACCGACATGCGCGAGGCGAGCCGCAGCTATGACGCCAATCTGAACATCATCGAACAGGCGCGCTCCATGGCGGCGAATACACTCGCGCTGCTTGACCGCAACGGATAAGGGGCTTTTCATGGTTGATCCGGTATCTTCGATAGCAGGCATCGCACAGGCGACGGCGGATAAGACCGGTTCCGTCAAAACCTCTTCGCCTGCGTCTTCGGTGAGTTTCGTCGACACGCTGAAAGCCGCCGCCGCGTCTACAGTCTCCTCGGTCAAGTCGAGCGAAGCAACGGCGATGAGCGCCATGCAGGGCGGGGCCGGCCTGCAGGACGTCGTTCAGGCGACAGTGCGCGCCGAGCTTGCGGTCGAGACGGCCGTTTCGGTCCGCAACAAACTGATCGAATCCTATCAGGAAATTATGAGGATGCCGATCTAGCGCCATGCAGGAAGCTGACGTCATAGAGGTTTTGCGCCAGGCGTTCTGGACAACGCTGGTGATTTGCAGCCCGCCGCTTCTGGCGGGTTCGCTTATCGGCCTAATCATCGCGCTATTTCAGGCGCTGACGCAAATTCAGGAAATGACGCTGACCTTCGTGCCGAAATTCGCGGTGATTTTCATCGTGATCCTTCTGACCCTGCCGCTGAGCTTTCACGCCATGGGTCAATACACCGCCTTTATCGGCGACAAAATCATCAACGGGTATTAGGGGCGCGGCGGCCCAACGGGGACAACAACAATGGAACGGGTCGCCAGACTTTTTGAAGCCGATGCGCATCGCGATGTCTTCTTCGCGCTCGGCGTCGTCGGCATTCTTATTGTTCTGTTCGCGCCGCTTCCGCCGTGGATACTCGATCTCGGGCTGACCTTTTCCCTCGCTCTTTCGGTCCTGATCCTGATGGTGGCTCTGTGGATTGAAAAGCCTCTGAATTTCTCGTCATTCCCGACGATCCTCCTGATCGCGACCATCCTGCGCCTGGCGCTCAACATCGCCTCGACGCGGCTTATCCTGTCTGAGGGCCATACGGGCATCGACGCCGCCGGGGCGGTCATCTACGGCTTTTCGCAACTGATGATCGGCGGCAATTTCGTCATCGGTCTCATTGTTTTCGCAATCCTCATCGTCATCAACTTCATCGTCATTACGAAAGGCGCAACCCGGATCGCCGAGGTCGGCGCGCGCTTCACCCTTGACGCCATTCCCGGCAAGCAGATGGCCATCGACGCCGATCTTTCCGCGGGCCTCATCGACGATATCGAGGCTCGTAAACGCCGCCACGAACTCGAGGACGAAAGCGCTTTCTTCGGCGCGATGGACGGCGCCTCGAAATTCGTGCGCGGCGACGCCATCGCCGGCATGATCATAACTTTTATCAATATCATCGGCGGCATCGTCATCGGCGTCGCCCAGATGTCCCTGCCCATCGGTGAAGCGGCCGCGTCTTACACGACACTCACCATCGGCGACGGTCTCGCCTCGCAAATTCCGGCGCTCATCGTCTCGCTCGCCGCAGGCCTTCTCGTTTCCAAGGGCCGCAACTTCGGCAGCGCCGACCGCGCGGTCCTTTCCCAGCTCGGAGAGTATCCGAAGGCGCTCTACATGGTGGGCGGCTTGATGATCGTGCTCGGCCTCGCGCCCGGTCTTCCCTTTCTTCCCTTTATGGCGCTTGGCGGCGCCCTCGCCGGCGCCGGCTATTACGGCCCGCGCAGGAAAGCTGTGCTCGAACAAAACAAATCATCCGCGCAGGCCACGGGCAAGCCGAAGGAAGAACGCGCCGAAGACAAGCTCAAAATCGAAGATCTTCAGCTTGATGTGGGCTCACGCCTCCTCGCCATGATTTCCGATCCGCAATACAGCCTCGCTGACAAGGTCAAATCCCTGCGCCGCCGCTTTGCCTCGGATTACGGCTTTCTGCTGCCGCCCGTCCGCATCAATGACAATCTTTATGTCAATCCGGAAGAATACAGCATTTCGGTGCAGGACATCGAAGTCGCGACCGGCGTCGTGCGCTCCAACTGCGTCATGGCGATCAATCCGTCAGGCGGCGAGATCGACATGGCGGGCGAGGAAACCACCGATCCGAGTTTTGGCATGAAAGCGCGCTGGATCGACGCCTCCATGGCTGATCAGGCCGAGGAAAAAGGCTATACGGTGGTGGGGCCGGACAGTGTGCTCATCACGCATATATCGGAAACCATCAAAGACAATCTGCCATCGCTTCTCACCTATGGAGCGCTGCAACGGCTCGTGGAAACGCTCGATCCGGAATACCGCAAGCTTTTGAACGACATCACACCCGCGCAGATTTCCCTTGTTGGCATACAGCGCATTCTGCAGGGTCTTCTTGCGGAGCGGGTTTCCATCCGCAACCTGCCGCAGATTCTCGAAGCGATCAGCGAAGCCTGCGGCTGGACGCGCAATGTGACTGTGATTGTGGAGCATGTTCGCACGCGCCTCGGCAAACAGATTTCGAGCGCGGTGATGGGGCCTGACGGCTATATTCCCGTGCTCACAATGACCGCAAAATGGGAAAAGAACTTCCTCGAAAGCCTGCAGGGCAACCCCGGCGAGGAACGCACCTTCGCCATGGCGCCGTCGCTGGTGCAGGAATTCATCGCCACGGCCCGTTCGAAGCTCGCGAAGAACCGTGACGCAGAGATCACGCCGGTGATCCTTTGCTCGGGCGAAGCGCGGCCATTCGTTCGCTCCCTGCTTGAGCGCGCCGCGCCCGACACGCCGATCATCTCCCATAACGAACTGCACGCCAGCGCGCCGATCCGCACTATCGATCAGATATAGGCGGCGTGGGCCATGAGCTATGAAATCTCCATCGAACCGGTCTATGGCTTCATGCTGATCCTCGCCCGCGTCGGCGCCATCATCATGTTGATGCCTGGCATAGGCGAGTCCTGGATACCGGCCCGGGCGCGGCTGCTTCTCGCCCTCGCGGTCAGCGGCGTGCTTTACGCGGGGAAGTCATCAGGGCTGCAATTCGATACAAGCGATTTCGGCGCCTATGCCTCAGCAGTGATCGCCGAAACGGCGACAGGTCTCATCTTCGGCGGGGCTATGCGCCTCTTTCTCGCTGCTCCCGTCATTGCCGGCCAGATCACCAGCCAGCTCACCTCGATTTCCAATATCTTCGTTCCCGCCGGCATGAGCCTAGAGGCTAATTCCGTGTTGGGCGTCTGGTTTTACATGGGCGCGCTGATGTTCATCTTCGTGTCGGGCCTTCATTATTTCATGCTCGATGCGATCTCGAGCAGCTACGCCGTTATAGCCGTCGGAGAGTTGCCGCATCTCGGCGACGCGGCGAAACACATCATCACGGTTTTCGCCGGCGTCTTCATTCTTGGCGTCCAGATGGCGGCGCCTTTCGTTCTATTGAGCCTCGTGTTCAATCTCGGCGTCGGCCTTACAAACAAGATGCTGGCGACGCTGCCGCTCTATTTCGTCGCCATGCCCATGTCGATCCTCGGCGGGCTTTATGTTCTCGCCTTCGCCGTCGCGCCCATGCTCAACGCCTTTCGCGGCGTCTTCGCCGCCTGGCTTGCTGCCCCGTTTCAGTAGGAGCGCCCCATGAGCGACGAAACGGATCAGAGTCAGAAAACCGAGGACCCGAGCGAGAAGAAGCTTCGTGACGCCCGGAAAAAAGGCGATACGCCGACGTCTCGCGAAGTCGCAACAGCGGCCAGCATCGCCTGCGCCGCAGGCCTCATGGCGTTCGGCGCCCCGGGCGTCGCCAATGAATTCCGCATCGCTCTTGGATCGCTGATCTCCAATGTTCACGACATCCGCATCGCCAGCGCCTATCAGAATCTCGGTGCGCTCTGGACCCGGCTCTTCACCATTCTCTTCGTGGCGCTCTGCCCGATCTTCGCCGGTTTCGCCGCTGCTGGCTTCCTGTCCGCTTTCGCCCAGAACGCTGTCGTTTTCGCCACTGAAAGAATCAAACCGCAAGCTAACCGGATCAGTCCGGCAAAGGGATTTAAGCGCATGTTCTCACAGTCGTCCCTTGTAGAGCTCGCCAAAAGCATGGCGAAAGTCACCGTTGTCACCACCGTTGTGGTGATGTTCACCGCGTCGGAAATTTCGGATTTGAGCTCCGCCGCGGCGTATGACATCGCCTCCATGCCGGGCCGTATTCAACGCATCGTCGTGCGGCTCCTCAGCGTCGTCTTTATCACGACCATCGCCATTGCCGTGCTCGACGTCCTGTGGCGGCGCTTTGAATGGCGGCGCAATCTCAAAATGACCAAGCAGGAGGTCAAGGACGAGCACAAGGCGCTCGAGGGCGACCCGCAGATCAAGGCGCGCATCGCCGAGATGCGCCGGTCACGCAAACGCCGGGCGCGCCTCCAGGCAGTGCCGACGGCGACGGTCGTCATCACCAACCCGACCCATTACGCGGTCGCCCTGCGCTATGCGCCGGAGGAATCCGATGCGCCGATCTGCGTCGCCAAGGGACGCAACAAGATCGCGCTCAAGATCCGCGAGATCGCCAAGCGGCATAATGTGCCCGTGGTCGAGAACAAGCCGCTCGCCCGCGGTCTTCACGCAGCGCTTCAGGAAGACCAGCCCATTCCGGAAGAATATTACAAGGCCGTCGCCGAGATCATCAACTTTGTCTATCGCAGCGGCGCACGCAGCATGACGCTGTAAACATCTCCTATAGGAAAAGGCGGCCTCACGGGCCGCCTTTTCTGATTTTCGTCTAACCCGCTCTCTAGAGATCGTGCACCGCGAGCACCGCGCCGGGGCTGATGCTTGCGCCGGAGTTGAGCTGAAGCACGGCGCCGCTTTGGGTGTAGCGCAGTTCTTTCACGATATCCGTGACGATGATATCGCCGCCGCTTTTGGCCTCGTCCTCGCTAATAGCGACGAGTTCGGCGTGGTAGACGCCTGGCAGCGCCGATCCGCCTGTCTCCATCTCGCCGTCCCAGACCAGGCCGTGGCGGCCGATTGTATTCGCTGCATCCAGTTTGGCGACGAGATTGTCATTGGCGTCGAAAATCCGCACTTCCATTTTTTTACCGCCAGGGATCGTAACATCGTAATCGAACGCCGCCACCGTTCCGTCAAAGGCGATTTCTTCGCTCACTGCTTCCACCGGACGGCCAAGGAAATCGATCCCCGCCCGGGCTTCGTTCGCGCGCGTGAGGGCGACGAGATTTTCCAGCGCCGAGGTTTGAGACACGGACTGCTCAAGCTGGCTGAATTGGGCGAGCTGCGCCACGAACTGGGTCGGATCCATGGGGTTGAGCGGATCCTGGTTCTGCAACTGCACCGTCAGCAGATTGAGAAAAGTGTCGTAGTTGTCCGAAATATTCTGCATGCCGAGTTTGGCGGTAGAAGGCCCAGCGCCTTGCGCAGCGCCGGTCTTGGAAATGGGCGAAATCGTTTCCATCGTCCTGAACTCCTGAACCTTGCGTCCAACTTAAAGGAAAATACCGTCGTTCTTGCCGTCCTGCTGCTGCGGATCGTTCGCTTCCTGACGGCGGGATGCAGAGGCATTATCGTCGGCGGTATTATCGTCGCCATTGCGGCGGGCTTCATCGCCGGATGTAAACTGATCCATCGCCCCGCCATCCTGCTGCTGAAAATAGAGATGCTCACGGTCGAGTTGCACGCCCGCCGATTGCAGCGATTGGTGCAGGGCGCCGGCCGCCTGGCGCATGGATTCGACGGCCGCAGGATTATCTGCGGTAATCACCACCTTTGCAGCGCCATCACGAATTTTAAGCTGAACAGAAACCTGCCCCAGCTCCGCCGGATGCAACTGAAAACGGATATGCTGCATGCCGCCGCGAACCGCATGGGTCAGTTGCTGCGCCACCTGCGCAACAATATTCTGGGCGCCTGATTGGACGCTGGGGGCAGACGGTTTCACGCCGCTGGCTTCAGGCGCAGACCCCGTAGAGATCGCGCCAGTCGCCTCCCGCAGGGCGAGCTCGCTGGATTCTCTACCAGGGGCCAGTTGAACCTGGATTTCCGCCAGCTTGTCTTGAACCGGCTTCGCAGCGGCTGACGCGCCTTTGAGCAGAGCGTCCTGGTTCTTGGCAGTTACGGCCTCCGGATTTTGCGCAGCCTTGCCTTCGAGGCGCGCCTCGCCATCTACGGTCGCCATTTCCACGAATTCACTCGCAGGCGCCGCGTTTTGCAATGGCGACTTTTGCGGACTCACCGGGACCATCCCAGTTTTCGCAGTCACGAGAGGAGTAATTCTTGGCGCCTGTTCAGCTTTAGCCGCGATGTCATTGGTATTTGGCTGAACGCCGCTAAGCTGCGTGATGATCTGGCCGTTTGCAGGCGCTTTTCCGGCGCCATTGGTCAGCGCCGCTTGCGCTGCTGCTGCATCAGCAGCGAGCGCCTGCGCGGAAACGGGACCGCCGGCTTTCAACGGCGTTGCTTGAGATTCAGCGCCTTCTCCCACAGGCTTTGTTTCTCCGCGCGCCGCTGAAAGAAGAGAGGCGATCAGCCCCGCAAAGCCGCCTTCCGCTGGGGCTTCGCCGGATTTTTTCTGACCTTTTGCTCCACCCTGCTCTCCCGAAGCGGAGGACGCAGGCAAACGCAAATTGATATTTCCAAGATCCATCAGCCAACCCAAAACACCGCTTCCTATTGCAGGCGTTGGGGGTGAAACTGGCGTAAAATATAAAAATGTAGCGATCAGCAGCAGACAGACGCGTGACAGGTGAAAAATCCGGCTCCTAAAAAACGGAGCCAGATCAATATGGTTAACCGTCTACTAACGCATTTTCCTTGGCGCTGGCGAGCTCCCGCTCCAATTGCGAAAAGCCGTAAGCGGGAACGATTTCGTCCTTGCGATCGCTGATTTTATCCCAGCGCTCGAAGACTTCATCGCCGGCGCCCTCGCCTCCGCCCACATAAGCCCCTTTGGTGAGGGTGATGTTGGCGCGGGCGAAATGCCCTGCGCCGGCGCACAGGATCGCCCGGGTCGGCGCGTCTTCGCTTGTCAATGCGAGAAGACCGGGGCTCACAAGTTCAGGCTTCAGTCTATTCAGCGCCTCTTCAGGAAGGAGACCATCGGTCATTTGCGTCGCCGCTGTCGGCGCAAGACAGTTGACGCGAATTTCGTATTTCTCGCCTTCGATCGCCAGCGTCTGCATTAAGCCGACCAAAGCCATTTTCGCCGCACCGTAATTCGCCTGACCGAAATTGCCGTAGAGCCCGGACGAAGACGTGGTCATGACGATACGTCCATAAGCTTGCTGGCGCATGATCTCCCAAAGCGCCTTCGTGCAAATCACCGCGCCCATGAGATGCACATCGACCACAAGGCGAAAGTCTGCGAGGTCCATCTTCGCGAAACTCTTGTCACGCAGGATCCCGGCATTGTTGACAAGGATATCGGCGCGACCCCAGGCCGACATCGTCTGATCGACCATAGCCGCGACCTGGTCTTCGTCCGTTACGGAAGCTGCAAAACCAACCGCCTCGCCGCCCATGGCGGTGATCTCTTCAGCCACCTTTGCGGCGCTTTCTGCGTTCATGTCATTGACGACGATCTTCGCCCCATGCCTAGCGAGCAAAAGCGCGTGTTGACGGCCCAATCCGCCGCCAGCGCCAGTCACAATCGCAACCCTATCCTGAAGTCTCATTCGACCACCCTTCCTTACGCTCCTTTTTTATTAACTCACTTGTGAGTTAATAAATTCATCAAAGTTATTCATAAGAAATCCCGCCTTTACGCTTTCCGCTCTGCCTTGCGTTGCTGGCAAACCTCCAGAAAGCCCGCCGCCATGAAGGTCGCCATGCGCTTTTTCACCGCGCGAAAATCGTCAGACTTGCAAAGCCCGTTCGAGAGTTTGTCGATCCGCCCTGTTCGCGCCAGCGTTAGCATCAGCGCCCCTGTGACGAAGTGATAGCCCCAGAAGATATCTTCTTCGGAACAATCTGGCAGCGCCTTTTTCAGAATGTCGATCAGCCGCAATACTACGGGATCGAAATGCTGGTCCATCATTTCAGCGCCCCATTCCGGCGTGTTGGCGACCTGGGAAGCAAGCGCTGCATAGTTTCTCCAGCCCTCGCCGCCTTCGATATAGAGATCAAGGTCCGTATCCAGAAATGCGCGCAACGCGCCTTCGACGGTGGGCTTGCCTTTCGTCTTCTTGTCGTACTCATCGAGGACTTTCATGCGCCGCTCGCTGGTCACGACAGCGCGGCGTTCGAAAACAGCGTCAAACAGCTTCTTCTTGTCATCGAAATAATAATTCAGCAGCGTGTGATGAACCCCAACGCCTTTCGCGACATCCTTCAGCGTCACGCCATAAAACCCGTGCTTTGAAAAAAGAAACTCCGCCGTGTCGAGAATTTGCTCAATCGTCTCGGCGCGCTGCTCCGCCTTGGTCAGGCGTTTCTTTTTGGTTTTCGCCGCCGTGGACACAAATATCGCCTTTCCGTTCTCGCGCCGCATGCCGCAGCAGAAATGCAGCATGATTCATGCGCTATTGTACTCGGACCTCAGGCGCATTTTGTCAATTTTTCCTGTCGGCGCGAGCGGCATGGTCTGCACACGCACCACCTCATCCGGCAGCCACCAGGAGGCGACTCGGCCATGCAAAGGCTCGAGAAGCTCCTCGTCGCTGATCGACTGGTTTTCCCGCAGCTCCACCAAAAGAATAGGCCGCTCGCCCCATTTGGGATCGGAACGGCCAATAACCGCCACCAGCGACACCTGAGGAAGCGCCCCGACGACAGTCTCGATCTCAACCGGGTTTATCCACTCCCCTCCCGATTTTATCAAGTCCTTGGCCCGGCCAGTGATGATGAGGTTCCCGTCATCATCAATTTTAGCGAGATCGCCGGTATCGAACCAGTTGTTTTCGTCAGTCGCCCGCTCCCGGTGTCCGAAGTAACGGCTCACCACCGCCGCGCCGCGCACATGCAGCCGGCCTTCGGCGTTTCGCTGCTCGGGCAATTCTTCGCCTTCAGAGTCTTTTAAAAGGAGATCAACGCCAATGCCTGGCCGGCCGGAAACCGAGGCGTCCCTAGAGACATCAAGCGGGGACGCGCTGGTTCCCAAAGGTGAAAGCTCGGTCATTCCCCAACTGGTCTGCACGATCACGCCGAGCCGGCGTTCAATCCTCTTCATCAGCGCCGGCGCCAGGGCCGATCCGCCGACGATAATCCGCTTGAGCGACGGCACATCGCCGCCATTGGCTTCGAGATGCTCAACAAGGCCGAGCCAGACCGTTGGCACGCCGACGGCTACGGTCACATTTTCCGAAACGATGAGTTCAGCCAGGCTCGCGCCATCGGTCGCCCGGCCCGGCAGGACAAGCTTTGCGCCCGCCGCGGGCGTCGCAAAAGGCAGGCCCCAAGCATTTGCATGAAACATCGGCACGACAGGCAACACAACATCGGTTGAGGTGATGGCGAAAACATCCGCATGCAACAGCCGTAATGTGTGAAGAAAGCTGGACCGGTGGGTATAAGTGACGCCTTTCGGGGCGCCGGTTGTGCCCGATGTAAAGCAAAGGCCAGACGCTGCGTTCTCGTCGAACTCACCCCACACGACATCATCCGCCGCAGCAGCCAACATTGTTTCCAGCGCCGCCATCGACGCAGTGAGATTTGCGCCTTTGAGATCTTCAGGAAGCGCGCCGTCAATGACCAGCAGATGCGCGACCGAAGGAACGCTTTCGATGATCTGTTTTGCTTTTGTCAAAAGGTCGGCGCTGACAATCAGCACCCGCGCTTCGGATTGTTTCAGCATGGCGGCGAGTTCGCCGGCGGTCTGGCGGGGGTTGAGCGTGTGACACACCGCGCCCATGCCCATGATGGCGTACCACGCCTCCATATGGGATTGCGAGTTCCAGGCGAGCGTGGCTACGCGATCACCAAACCTAACGCCAAGATCGGACAGCGCGCCGGAAACGCGCCGCGCCCGAGCGCGCAAAGGCGCATACCCAATCCGGTCGACGCCGCCATCCCCCCGAGCGGTTACAACCTCGACATTAGGGTGCCACTTCGCTGCGTGATCGATGAACTTGTCCAGGGTGAGCGCATATGTCTGCATCGCGCCGTCTATCATTTGCACTCCTGGACTTGCGGCGGCAAAGGCGGCGAAGCGACGCCGACATTCCAGTTCCATGCGATGCCCGCGGCGCGGCGGCGGCACATAATTTCCTCATGCAGCTCATACATGCCCGGAAGCAGGTGCGTAGCTCTGCCTTCGGGCGCATCCGCAAAAAGCATGTAAGCTTCATCAGCGGAATAGGGCCGCCATTCATGTTCGCCCGGCGCGCTTGGAACGCCGTCGCGCGCAAAAGAAACCCAGTAATTGAGCATGGCGTCCGACATTCTTTTTTCCGCCGGCGTATCGGGAATATCCGGCCAGGTCGGCGTCGTCTCTTGGATCGTGCCAAAGACGAAAGGGATTTCGCTGGCGTGAAAGGCATGTAGTCCAGCCTCGTCCGCCGCCGGATATCCATGGTCAAAGATGTAGAGATATCCCGCTTGGCCAATCTCTGTCTGATTGCGCGCGAGACGTTCGGAGGTCCATCCATACATCGCATCACGCGTCGTCGCGAGCATGCTTTCCTCGACATTTTCGGGCGGATACTGTTTCAGAAACGCTTCGGCGAGTTCGCCATAACGGGCGCGAATTTCAGCTTCATATTCTTTTGCGTTTTTCGGCGCTTTCGGCAGAAGGGCGCGAAGGGAGCGGATTTCGCCGCTGTTGAAACCCGCGATGATCGGAACAGGCGCCTGCTCGCCGTGATCGAAGACATTGACGATTTCATCGGGAAGGACAACGCCGTCCACAACACCCCATGCGACATATCCCGCCTTCACCGATTCCTTGATGACTGTATCGGCGTCCATCGCGCGCAACTCGGCGATATTCTTCGCCCCAAGCTTGTCCGCTATATAAAGGCCCACGGCTTCGGCTGGCGGCACGCCGTAACGCGCCTCCTTCAATGCCGGCGTAGAAATCATATAGGCGCTCTGGGCGATGGCTTTGTGGAAGAGACCGCGCGCCGGCGGCGAGGTCATGAGATACATGACGCTGAGCGCGCCCGCGGACTCGCCGGCGATCGTCACATTGTCCGGATCGCCGCCAAACGCCTCAATATTTTGCTGAACCCATTCGAGCGCCGCGATCTGGTCGAGATGACCGTAATTGCCGGAAACATTATCGGGAGATTCGGCGCTGAGTTCTGGATGCGCGAGATACCCCAAAGCGCCTAGACGATAATTGATGGAGACAACGACGAGGCCGCTTTCGGCGAGCGCTGCGCCGTCATACATGGAAAGGCTGTTTGCGCCGCCTCTTAAGGCGCCGCCGTGAATCCATACGAACACCGGCGCGTCTTTCGCGTTTTCCGGTTTCCAGATGTTCAAAGAGAGACAGTCTTCGCTGATTGCTTTCAGATTTTCTGCATAGATGCTCGTGGGATCGGCGCGGAATTGCACACAGGCAGGGCCGTATTCCACCGCAGCTAATTCGCCTTCCCACTGCGCCGCCGGCGCAGGCGGCTTCCAGCGCAGATCCCCAACAGGCGGCGCCGCATAGGGGATGCCTTTAAACGCCTCGATACCATTTAGTTCGACGCCTCTGATCGATCCCGCAGGCGCGTCAACAACCGGCCTGCGCTCCTCACCGGCGTCAGCATGAGCGCAGGCGGCGGGCGCCACCATAAAAGCGATCGCCGCAAAACGTGTGAAAAAAGACATCAGGCATCTCCTCCGGTTGCAGCAGCTTCACGGCGTATCGCCCGCGCGAGCAGGAGGAAGATCGCCACCGCGATAAAATAAAACGGAATGAGTGTATAAAAAGCGAGCTGGAGGGAATTGTCGGGATGGCTGGCGCGGAAAAAATCGCTGGCCATGCCAAGATAGGTCGGCCCGAAGCCGAGGCCGATCAAATTCATCACCAGAAGCAGCAAGGCGCCGGAGAGAACACGCTGATTCGGGCGCACTTCCTCCTGCACCAGCGCCACGGCGGGCGAGAGATAGAAGTAATTGAGACCGGTCGGGATCGCGAGAAACGCCAGCGCCAGAGGCCATGTGGGAGCCCAGACGAAACCGATAAAGAACGGCACGGCGAGCAACAGACCGACGGCAGGCACATAGGCGTATGCAGTTTTGGAGCGCTTGCCGAGCCAATCGACCAGACGGCCCGAAGCATACATGCCCGCACTGACGCAAATCCCTACCAGCAGCGCGTAATAAATCGCGACCTCGGCGAGCGTCATGCCCTTCTCACGCATGAGGAAAAGCGTCGTGAAATTGATCACTGCATAGGTGACGAACTGCGTGGCGCCGCTGCCCAGCGCCATCAGGAATAAGACAGGCCGGGTGAAAAACATTTTGCAGGTGGGCCAGAATTTTGCGGCTGATAACTTCGCGGCAGGCCCTGAGGCGTCAGCCTTCGCGACATCAAGCCCGCCCCGCGCCGGTTCCTTGACGAAAAAGAAAACGATAATGGCGGTGACGACTCCGATGGCGCCCACGAGAATGAAGGCGTCCCGCCAGCTATAGGCGTCGGCGATCGAGGCGCCGAAGGCCACGCCCAGCGCCATCCCGATGGGGGGCCCCATATTGTAGATGCCGAGCGCGCGGCCGCGCGTGCCGGAAGGAAAGTAATCGGAAATGATCGCGTAAGACGGTGGAACGCCGCCCGCCTCCCCCACGCCCACTGTCATTCGTGCGATGACAAGCTGCGGAAAGGTTTTCGCAAGACCGCAAGCGATGGTGGCAGCACTCCACAAAAAACACGCAAAAGACAGGACTTTCACACGATTTGTCTTGTCGGCCAGCCAGCCAACGGGAATCGCGATCAAGGTGTAGAACAACGCAAAATAAAGACCGGTGATCAGTCCAAGCTGTCCGTCGCTGATATGAAGATCGTCCTGGATCGGCTTCGCCAGAATCGACAGGAGCTGCCGATCCAGAAAGTTCAGCACATAGACGAAACACAAGACGCCAAGCACCCAGGCGCGGGCGCCGGGCCCTGCTGTTTGTGCAGCAGGACCCGAAGCAGACGCGGATTTCGCATCAAGCTTTTGTACTGACTCTAAATTCGCCACGGCTTAGTAGTCGTAACCGATGCGAATGCCGATTGTCCGCGGGCGCAGCGTGCTGGCCCGAGCATCGGCAAAGGCTTCCGGATGACGGTAGATGATCGAGTGATCGTCGAAGAGGTTCTCGACATAGGCGGTGACCATGAGATTGTCTCCGACCTCCGCACCAAGCGACAGGTTCACGTTCTGATAGGGCTCGGTAAAGCCATAAGTCGGCGCCTGCGCGTTCGGATTGCCCGGAACATTCGGGAACTGGTTGGGGAAGTCCCCGACATGCTGGAAGTTAGCGGCGAAGAAGCCCCGCACATTCTCCGAAATGTCTGTCGTATATTTCAGATACGCCGCGCCCTGGAAGGTCGGGAAGGCGAGCGAAGCGCCGAGAACCGCGCCAGAGATCGCGGCCTCTTCATCCGTGAGCTCGGTGACTTCCGTATCGTTCACCGATCCGTTGATGCCGATCGAAAGACCTTCCACGGGAAGCGCATTAACCTCAAATTCGAAACCCTTGCTGCGCGCCTTGCCGATATTTGTGGCGAACTGCACTGAATCCGATACCCGGTTCGCCTGCACCTGAATGTTGCTCCAGTCGATCAGATAACCGGCAAGGTTGGCGTTGAGCTTGCCGTCAAACCAGCTTCCCTTGAGGCCAATCTCGTAGTTTTTGAGTTTGTCCGACGAGGCGCCGTCAGGAATGACAATGTCGGTGGGATCAACGGCGCTCGGCAGCCCCGCACGCGCATTGACGGCCGGTGCGCGGAAACCCGTCGAGTAGGTCGCGTAGGTCGTGATGTTGTCCACCGGCTTGAACGACGCGCTGAACTTGTAAGACGGACCAGTCTCTTTGCCGACCTCGCCTTCCGCCGGCATGATCGGCGTTATCGTCAGGGGGCCGTTTATGCCGAAAAGCGCGTTGGTGAGATAATTGCTGTTATAGCCGCCCTCAGCGAAGCCTTGGACGTCCAGCTTGCCGTAACGGACGCCGCCGGTCAGCCAGAATTTGTCGCTGAACCGGTAGGTCAATTCGCCGAACCCTGCGAGCTCGTTAGAGACCGCGTAGTTATAAGCGCGCTGGTAATATTCATCGGGCAGGCCTGTCATGCCGCGCGCGGCGAGGAAGGCCGGATCCGAACGGTAGAAGAGATCGACGTCGCGTCTCTTGTAGTAATAAAAGAGGCCCGCCACCCACTCGATGGGGCCTTCATGCGTTGAGACAAAGCGCGCTTCCTCAACAAAAGCTTCATCATATGCATAGGCGTCGAGCGCAAAGGGAATCGCCCCTCCGAAAGTCGCGTCTAGATCAATGATGAAGGACTGATCGTAAAGCGAATAAGTCGTTGAACTCGTGAAATCGGCGAAGCCTAGCTCCAGATTGATCGTCGCGTTATAGGAATCGAGATTGCCGCCATATTTATCCGGACGTCGCGTATTGCGTGTTTCGCGGTCGCCGCCTCCGAGCGCGGGGTTGATGAGCTGGGCGTCGTCAGGATCGCTTTCTTCGTGGAGCGCCATCAGGCGCAAGGATGCGCTGTCTGTTGGCTCCCAGAGCACAATTATGCGGCCGCCCCAGTTTTTGAGCGTATTGGCGTTGTCTTCGCCGGTGCCGATATTGGTCACCCAGCCTTCTTCGTTGCGGTAGAAGCCGACAGCCCGGACCGCCAGCTTGTCATCCACGAGAGGAATATTTACCATTCCGTTGTAACGCTGGCGGAAGGAATCATCATCCGTCAGGCCGAAATCGACAAGGGTCGAGGCTTCGAACTCATTGAGATTGGGGCTCTTGGTCAAAAGCCGCACGGCGCCGGCGAGCGAACCCGATCCGAACAGCGTGCCTTGCGGACCGCGCAGGAATTCAACACGCTCGACGTCGAACAAGGTCGAATCGAGCTGCGTGGAGTTGCCATTTGCTGAAATCGGCAACTCATCGAGATAAACGGCGACCGAGTTTTGCAGATTCGCCTGATAGCCGTTGGTCGCGATGCCGCGCACGGAGAAGGTATTGAAGTTCGCGGTCGGCTTGTTGAGGACTGCGCCAGGCGTTTCGAACGCAAGCCCTTCATAACCGACAATGCCTTTTTCCGTGAGTTCGTCCTGCGTGAAGGCCGTCACGCTGAGCGGCACGTCCTGCAAGGATTCCGCCCGGCGCGTGGCGGTGACGACGATTTGGTCATTGCTCGCTTCATCGCCGCCTGACGTCCCGGCTTGCGCTAACGCCGGCCCAGACAGGATGAAGAATGCGGCCGCTGACGCGGACGCGAGAAGTCCGTTTTTCATGTTTGTACCCTCCCAGTAGGCCGGTCTTTTCGCCGACACGCATATTGTTCACGCTACCAGCGTAATTGAAAAAACATTCACTGACAAGTGTGTGAATATCTTTCTGATAGCCTCGCCCAAATATAAATTCGGCGTTAACCATTCAGGATACGGGCCTGCCTCCCTCCTAACCTCCTGGTTGTGAGGGCATGGTGAGTGCGGGGGTATATAAAGTACGCCGAATAAAGGCGCGGGCTTGGCAGGGATGAATTAAGAGCGATGGCCTTCACGGCGGAATTGACCTCAGCCTTGGCGCGCCCCAAGTTCACTCACAAGATAATTAGCAAAAAAGCGCTTATTTAGGGAAGCGACCATGAAGATCAGTTTTCAAACTGCAGCAGGCGCCGCATTGCTGCTTGTCGCCTTATCCGGCTGCAGCCACGAAGACACGCAAGACGGCGGTGGCGCCAACAGCTCAGCTCTTCAGGAAAAGCAGACGGAGGCGACACCGGAACCGGCGCCCAATCCATTACGCAATGTCTATTTCGGCGATCTTCATCTGCATACGCGCAATTCCTACGACGCTTATCTTTTCAACGTCCGCGCAACGCCCGATGACGCCTATATCTATGCAAAAGGCGGGACCATAAAACACGCGGCGGGTTTTGACTTGCGTCTCAATTCCGGACCGCTCGATTTTCTCGCCGTCACCGATCACGCCGAATATCTCGGCGTCCTGAAAGCGATCAATACGCCTGGTACGGAATATTCAAAAGTTTCCTATGCAGAAGACCTTTTCTCCGAAGACCGGGGCAAGATCATCGCGGCTTTCGGGCATTTTGTAGACAGCCTGCTCAGCGGTGAGATCATGCCCGAATTATCGGACATGACGGCGACGAGATCGGCATGGCAGGACACCGTCGACAGCGCGGCGCGCCACAATAATCCGGGCGTCTTCACCACGTTCATCGGCTATGAATTCACACCCTTGCCGGAATTCCGCAACCTGCATCGCAACGTGATCTTCGAAGACGCCAACGCACCCGCCATCCCTTTCTCTGCGCTCGATTCCCAAAATCCTGAAGACCTCTGGCGCTGGCTCGATCAAAAGCGTGCTGACGGCGTTGAAGCGCTGGCGATTCCGCATAATTCAAATGCGTCGGACGGCACCATGTTCGAGCGCACCAAATGGGACGGCCAGCCAATCGATCGCGCATATGCGGAGTTGAGAATGCGCAATGAGCCGCTTGTCGAAGTAATCCAGACCAAGGGCCAGTCCGAGACGATGCCTCTCCTGTCGCCCAATGATGAGTTCGCCGGATTCGAGGTCATGGATCTTTATGTGGGTGTGAACAAGGAAGTGACGACTTTCGCAGGCGGCTATGTGCGCGACGCCTTGAAACGCGGCCTTGAGATCGACAGCGAGGTCGGCGCCAATCCTTACAAGATGGGCATTGTCGCCGGCAGCGACGGCCACAACGCAGCGAGTCCTTATGAAGAAGACAATTACTTTGCCAATCACGGTATGCTGGACTGGAAATCCGATTTTCGCGGTTCTGTTCAGCCAGCCGATTATGAAAGCTGGGGCGCATATTACGCCGACGGCAAGCCGGCGCCGCGAACCATGGGGTCAGGAGGCCTCACCGGCGTCTGGGCGGAGGAAAACTCGCGCCCCTCGATTTATGCCGCCCTGCGCAGGAAGGAAACCTTCGGCACCTCAGGCCCGCGCATTCGCGTGCGGCTGTTTGCGGGCTACGGCTTTAACGGCGTCGATCTCGCGACGGATGAGGGCGTGCGGACAGCTTACGAGAACGGCGTGCCCATGGGCGGCGAGCTTTTGGGTAAAGCGGGGCAAGCACCGCAATTCGCCGTCATCGCCATGCGCGATGTTCATTCGGCGCCGCTGCAGCGCATCCAGATCGTGAAAGGCTGGAGGGACGAAACCGGAAAATCCTTTGAAAAAGTTTTCGACGTCGCCTGCGCCGATGGCGGCGCGGTCGGCCCCGCCACGCAACGATGTCCCGACAATGGCGCGACGGTCGATCTGCAAACATGCGCTTTCTCGCAGGACAAGGGCGATGCGGAAATAAAAGGCGTGTGGACCGATCCCGAGTTCGACCCGGCGCAAAGCGCTTTCTACTATGCCCGCGTTCTGGAAAACCCGACTTGCCGCTGGTCCACCTGGGACGCTATTCGCACCAATGTGGAACCCAACCCGAAACTCTCCAAAACGATCCAGGAACGCGCCTACACCTCGCCAATCTGGTTCACACCCGCCAATGCGCGCTAAATTTCCCTCGCTGTCGCGGATCGCGCGCGAACCGCTGGCGCAGTTCATGATCGCCGGCGCCGTCCTGTTTCTGGTGAACAGTCTCGTCAATGGAGGAGATGAACCCACCCCTACTTATGAAATCACAGTCTCCGAAGGGCGCATCCGGCAGCTCGCAGAAAGCTACCGCCTCTTGTCCGGCAGGTTTCCGAGCGAAACCGAGTTGCAAGCGCTCGTCGACGATTTCATCCAGGAAGAGATCGCCTATCGCGAGGCGGTCGCCATGGGGCTCGACGCTGACGACACCATCGTGCGTCGGCGCATGCGCCAGAAGCTTGATTTTCTCGTTGAAGACACCGCCGCCGGCGAAGAGCCAACCGAGGAGGAATTGAAAGCCTGGTTTGTGGATCATGCTGATCTCTATCGTCTCCCTCGGCGCATTTCCTTTCGCCATATTCTGGCCAACGGCGATGCCCGCGGCGACAGCGCAGAAAAAGGCGCCGCAGCTTTTCTATCGGCGTTGGAAGCTGGCGCAGAACCGGGAGGGCTCGGCGACGCCTCGATGTTGCCCGAAGCGTTGCCTTTGACAACGCAACAAGGCGTCGCCGCTCTCTTTGGCGAAGATTTTGCTGCAACTGTCTTCGAGACGCATAACGAAGAATGGTTCGGACCAGTGACCTCGCCTTTCGGCGCCCACGCCGTTCTGATTCTTTCCCGCGAAGCGGCCCGCTCCCCCGCTTTTGAAGACGTGCGCGAGAAACTGCGGGCCGACTGGGCCGATGCGAAACGCAAAGAGCGGCGCGAGGAGTTTCATGACCGCATGCGCAAGCGTTACGACGTGACAGTCAATTGGCCGGAGGCCTACCTTTCTCAAATCCCAGACGACATTGCCACCGTTTCGCATGACATGAGCGCTGAATAAAATGATAATGCGGCGTTTTCTTCTCGCATTGTCCTTTCTCATCCTTTCTGCGCCGGCGAAAGCCCATGAAGTGCGTCCGGGCTATCTGCAAATTCACGAGATCGAACCCGCAGTCTATGACTTCACCTGGAAAACGCCAGCGCGCGGCGACATGCGCCTGGCGCTGAATGTCATTTTTCCCTCTGAATGCCGGGCTGTCGGCGAGGCGCGCATGACGCCTTCGGACGGCGCCGTCATTGAGCGCTGGCGCAGCGCCTGCGAGGGCGGCCTTCCCGGAAAAGAGATCGCCATCGAAAATCTTGCAGCGAGCCTGACGGATGTGATTTTGCGTTTCGAGCCGCTTTCGGGACCGCCGAAAACCTTGCGCATCACCGGCTCTGAACCGCGAGTTGAAATCCCGGCGGAAACGCAAAACCATTCCGGCGCCGGCGCCTATTTCCCGCTTGGCGTCGAGCATATCCTTTTCGGCGTCGACCATCTGTTGTTCGTCCTCTGCCTCTTGATCCTGATCGGCGATGTGAAGCGCCTCATAGGCGCGGTGACAGCATTCACCGTCGCCCACTCCATCACCCTCGCCGGCGTCACCTTCGGCTGGTTCAGCCTTGCAATCGCACCGGTGGAGGCGTGCATCGCGCTTTCCATTGCTTTCGTGGCGGAGGAAATCATCCGGGCGCGCGAAGGCACGGTCAGCGCCACCCAGCGCTGGCCATGGATCGCCTCTTTTTGCTTCGGTCTGTTGCACGGCTTTGGCTTCGCATCCGCGCTGCGCGAGATCGGCCTGCCGGAAAGCGCGGCGCCGCTTGCGCTTTTCTTCTTCAATCTCGGCGTCGAGGCTGGGCAAATTCTCTTCATCATCGCCGTGCTTTCAGCCGTCTTTCTGTGCCAGCGATATGCGCCGGCGCCGCCCCATTGGGCGTGGCGGGCGCCGCCTTACGGCGCAGGGATCATCGCTTCGTTCTGGTTCATCGAGCGGACCGTGAGCATGTTTCTGTAATGCTCCCCGCGGCTCTGACGGAAAAACCTGTTAGCCCGGATACCCGCCCAAAGAGGAATTCCCGCTTAGGACGACAAAACCCGCCGATGCTGGAGGGATGGAACAGATTTCTTGCGCTGAAGAGCGAGCGCGGCTTGCGTCTCAAGCTATTCCTTTTCAGGATAAAGGGCTGAAAACGGCCTGGCTGAAGGGATTTGCGCCATGTCTTACGCTGAAATTCATCCCAATTGGGAGACTCTTTCCAACGATATTCTGGACGGGTATTCGCTTGAGATTACGGCGAAGGACGTGCCGGCGCTGCGCGAGGCCGCGCCTAAGATCGCCCCCCGGACGCCCATCGCCGTCACTTTTTTGCCCGGCGAGGAAATGGAAGCGCGCATTGCCGCGGTGAAGGCGGTGCGCGAGCTCGGCTTCGAACCCATGCCCCATGTGTCGGCGCGGCGCCTGACATCGGCCAAAGTCTTCGAAGACATGATCAAACGGGTGACGAGCGAATCCGGCGTCAAACGCCTCTTCGTCATAGCCGGTGATCCGCCCCATCCTGAAGGCCCGTTCGAGGATTCGCTCCAGGTGATCAAAACCGGCGTGCTTGAGCAAAACGGCATCAAGGCGATCGGCATCGCCGGCCATCCCGAAGGTCATCCCAACGTCTCTAAAGACGAGCTATGGGTGTGGATGGAAAACAAGATTGCTGAAATCCGTCAGCGCGGCATGCTGCCGATCATCGTCACGCAATTCGGCTTTTCCGCCGAACCGTTTCTCGACTGGCTCGAAGAAATGCGCGCGCGCGGCATCGACGCGCCGGTGCGCGTCGGCGTTCCTGGCCCAGCGGGCATCAAGCGCCTTCTGGGTTTCGCTGCGCGCTGCGGCGTCGGCGCCTCGGCGGCGGTCATGGCGAAATACGGCGTTTCCCTTACGCAGCTCATGGGCACGGCCGGGCCGAACAAGCTCGTCACCGCCATCGACGAAGGGCTCGACTATGAAAAGCATGGCCGCGTTCGGCTGCACTTTTATCCATTCGGCGGGCTCTCCAAGACGCTCGACTGGATTCACGAATATAGCGAGAATCGCCGCTAAAGACGCATAATCATTAAGGCGTGAAAGAAGTCCAGGCGATGTGGCGGACGCCGCCATTCATTTGCATCGCATCATCTTTGCGGTTGATGTAATAAACTGTCAGCAGCTTGCCCGGCTCCGTTTCGATGACGCGCGGATAGCCCACATCCCAACTGCCGCCATCATCGCGCAGAATCATTTCCGGGCCCCATGTGCGCCCGTCATCATCGCTCACCTTGTAGCGTACGCCCGACGGCATAGTGCGATATCCGTAAACGCAAACGACGCGCCCGTCGCGCATGGGAACGAGGTCGCCCGGCGCGCCGATGTCGTTGACGCGCGATGAAAAACCCCATGTGCGTCCGCCATCGAGGCTTTCGTAAATCTCTGTCCAGATTACGCTGCGCGCATCGCGCTGATAACGCAGGGACGCGATGACCTTGCCGTTCGGCAGCACCACGATGCGGGGGTAGAAATGCGGCAGCGGCGAGTAAGGCGATATCGACACATAGAACGGCGATGGCGGGCGCTCCTCCACCATGAAGGAGAGAAAGAGCCAATCTATGCCATTCGGCGTTCCGTATACCAGCGGACGCGGCGAGAGCGCATCCGGCGAATTCGTCTGGCAGCCGAGAAGATGAACGCCGTCCTCGCGCGCCGCATACATGGGCGAGCCGAAATTCGTCAGCGACGGCAATTCATATTGCGGCAGGATGATCGGATCGCGCCAGCTTTTGCCGCCATCGGTCGAGGCGCGCAGCCAACTTTTCGCGTCCCTGCCGAACAGCGACGGAACACCGCCGCCCATCAGCAGCGTATCGCGGCTGGAAAAATCAAGTGGCGGCAGACCTGACCAGTCGGCGGCTTTACCGCCCGGAAAATCCTTCGGCCCTTTCCATGACATGTCAAAAACTGCCTGAACGCTGGCGGGGTCCCAATTCCGCCCGTCATTTTTCGATCGTATGGTGACAAGATGCGCAGGCTTTTGCGCGATCTGGCCATGATCCACGTCATCGGCGCCTTCATAATTGTTCCGCACACGCTTGAAACTCGCGACAATGTCGCCATTACCGGTTTTCCAGAGGCCGCAATAGAACGGCCAGCCGCAATATTCGTTCTCGTCGCGGTAGACGACGCCATGTTCGGCGCGCTTATCATGTTGCGGCGGTTTGAAACTATCGGCCATCTCGTTCAGTCAATGCCCCCTGTTCACGGCCGGAATTTCGTCCAGGCGATATGGCGCACGCCGCCATTCACCTGCACCGGATCGCTTTTGAGATTCATATAATAGACGGTGAAAAGAACGCCGGGCTCAATCTCAATGACACGCGGATAGCCGAGATCCCAGCTGCCGCCATCGTCGCGCAGGATCATCTCCGGCCCCCATGTCTGTCCCCGATCCTCGCTGACGCGGTAACGTATGCCCTGCGGCAGAATGCGGTATCCGTAAACGCAGGCAACGCGTCCATCGCTCATTGGGACGAGATCCCCCGGCGCGCCCCAGTCATTGACCCGCGACAGGTAGTTCCAGGTGCGCCCGCCGTCGCGGCTTTCGTGAATTTCCGTCCAGATCACATTGCGCGGATCGCGCTGATAGCGCAGCGACGCCAGCATGTGGCCGCCTTTGAGGATCGTCACACGCGGATAAAAATGCGGCGCCGGCGCAAAGGGCGAACCGCCCGGATAAAACGGCGATGGCGGGCGTTCTTTGGTGACAAAGGAAAGAAACCGCCAGTTCTTGCCGTCATTCGACTGATAGACGAGCGGGCGCGGCGACAACGCCTCCGGCGACCCTGTGTTGAGGCCCAGAATATGAACGCCGTCCTCGCGCGTTGCATACATGGAAGAACCGAAAGCGGTGAGAGACGGCAGATCGTATTTCGGCAGCAGCATGGGCCGGCGCCAGGTTCGTCCGCCGTCCGTCGATGCGCGCATCCACGCTTCACCCCCAGGCGAGAAAAGACGCGGAATGCCGCCGCCCATGAGCAGCGTGTCGCGGCTGAAGAAATCGAGCGGCGGCAGATCTGACCAGTCGGCGGCGGCGCCTCCCGGAAGATCCCCCTCCTCCCGGATGTTCATGTCGAAGACTTCCTGGAAGCTGTCCTTGTCCCAAGTCTCACCATTGTCGCGCGAGCGGATAGTCCAGAGCTTGCCCCGGTTCTTCGTCAGGTTGTTGTGATCGACATCGTCATAGACATTGTATTCCGTAGGGATGCGCTTGAAGCTCGTTAACAGACTCCCATCCGCAGTCTTCCAGAGACCGCAATAATATGGCCAGCCGCAGAATTCATTTTCATTCCGGTAAACGACGCCATGCTCGGCGGTCGCATCTTCCCGTGGCGGCTGAAAGCGCTTCTTGATGGAGTTGCTGCGGGCGGCGGACGCCTCCGATGTGCTCCCGGCAAGAGCGCCCGCTACGAGAGCCGTCTTCAGTACATCGCGGCGTTCGATCATGAATTTTTCACTCTTTAACAGTCCTAAAGCATTCGCCTCAGTCAGGATTAATCCTAGATGCGCTGCGGGATTTGATCCAAGAGGCGGAGAATTTGGATGATCGCGGCCTTCGTCCGATCTTTGGTTGCATGGACGCGCGCCATTGCCCAAGGATATGCCGATTTTGAAAACAACACCGGGAGAAGCGTCATGATAGAACGCCGCAATGTCCTGATATCCGCTCTTACGGGAACCGCGATTGCGTCCGTCTCAACGCTCGCCCACGCCAAGAAATCGCCAGTCATCAAAAAATTCCTGCCGGCGCGCCCCGCCAAGGATGTCGACCACGCCGTCGTCTATCGCCGCGAAGACGAGTTCTGTTCCTGGCCCTATACGATGGGATTCTGGGAGACCGCTGACGGCGACTTTCTTCAAAGTTTCCTGTCGTTGACGGTCGCCTATGACGATCCCAACAACATCAATCACGACAATCTCGCCACACGGGCTACGGATCGGCGCATGGTGACGGTGCGCTCCACCGATAGAGGCCGGACCTGGAACGGAGACAATCCTATCATCAATATGCTCGACCGCGGCAATAACGGCGCCGAGGGATCGCTCGAAAGCTTCGGGCCGGTCAACTATCTCGACAAAGATGTGCTCATCACAAATTTCGGGCAGAACTTCGGAAAGCCGGATGCGCGCACCTACATCCAGATATCAAAAGACTCCGGCGAAACCTGGTCGCCAAAATCTTTCCTGCCGCTCGATGGGCTGAGTTCGCTCACCGGCCTCAATTCTTATCTGGTGCGCCCGGACGGGCGTTGCCTTCTCTTCCTCTTTGAATCCGCTGAGGATGGCTGGAACCGCCGTCCGCTTGTTTACGGCAGCACCGGCGACGGAACAGAATTCCGCTTTATGTCGATGATCACGCCGCAACACGATCCAAACGGAAACGCGGCGGGCGACTGGTCAACTAGCCACGCCTTTGGCGGCCATCGCTGGTTCTATCCGCGCGCCATCCTGCTGCCCAACGGCCGCATGCTTTGCATCCTGCGCTGCCAGCGCGACCCGCGCGGCACGATGTGGTCAGAGGTTTATTACAGCGATGACGGAGGCCGCACCTGGGGGTTCCTGTCGCGCGTCAATGACTGGGGTGCGCCCGGCAGCCTCGTGCGCATGAGCGACGGCCGCTTGGTCGTTGTCTATGGGTATCGTCTCCCGAAATCCGGCATCCGCGCAACAGTGAGCGAGGACGAGGGCAAAACCTGGGGCCCTGAAATCATCGTTCGCGACGACGGCGGCAGCTGGGATGTGGGCTACCCGAACGCTTTCGAGGTCGAACCGGGCAGGATTGGCGCGATTTACTATTTCAACAGCATCAACGATCCCATGCAGGTCGTGGGCGGCAGCAAGGGTGGCGTTCGCCATATCGCGCGCAGTATTTTTAGCGTCGACTGATCTGCCATCGCAACATTTACATAAAAGCAAAGCGGCCCGGATGATTTCCGGGCCGTTTTTTCTCGTCGAAAAACAAAAAAACCGGCGGCGGAAGGGAACTCGCCGCCGGTTAACCGGCGCTCATGGAAGGAACGAGCGTTGCTGCAGGACTATGCCGCCCCGCGTCCGCCGGGAATAAATAATTTTTCCGCCGTGTCGTAGAAAAGCGCCTTTTGCTGCTCCACCGGCAGCCCGCTGGCGGAATCGAGCGCATGCTGAACGAATTCCAGATCATCAACTTCGCTATTGCCGATGTCGGAGCCCCAGATCATGTGATCCGCGCCATAGACGCCAACCGTGTATTCCAGGAACTCTTTGAGTGGTGTTTTATCCGCAAGCAACATTTCGATGAGGAACGTCGTGTATTTGTAATAGATGTTCTTGTGGTTCGCGAGCTCGAGATGCTCTGGCAGGTAACCCCAGCTATCGGGACGCGCGCCATAGCGCGGGAAGCCGATGTGATCGAGAACGACGCCCACATTAGGATATTTGTCGGCAAGCTCACCGACCCGCTTGATCGCTTTGCCCGGATCGTTGCGGCTGATCGGCATCAGCGTGATGGTGAGGCCAAGTTCGTTGGCCTTCTCCCATGAGCCGGCAGCGGCATCCGTCAGAAACGGAAACTCGTTGTTCTCATTGGGAACGCCCATGAAGCGCACGCCGGCGATCCAGTTTTCTTTCGCCATTTTCTCTAGCGTCGGCGGCGTTTCCTCGGCTGTTGCGTCAAGTATGACAATCGGAATGATCCGGTCATATTCCGCAGCGATGTCGAGAAGATAGCTGTTGTCGGTGAAATATGTGCTTGAATATTGCACGCCAAGGCCGCGTTCGATCCCCGCCTCATCCCAGAACTTCAAAACCTTTTCCGCCGTCATGGGATTTTCCATGGCTTTAGCGACCATGCGTTCCGGACCGTAACGCGCCGTCTTGGCGTTGAACGGATATTTTCTCCAGTCATCGGTATAAAAATGGCCGTGACAATCGAAGAGTTTATAGGGCCTGTCTTTGGGTTTTGACGCCATGGCGGATGCCTGCTGAGCCGCAGAGCCAAAAACGCCTGCTGCGAGAGCGGAAGCAAGCACGGTGCGGCGTTCAATCATAATCGTTCCTCCAGTATTTATAGGCGCCATCAGACCGATTTCAGCGCCGATTGGCAACAAGCGCCGTTTATCAAAAAGGCGCTGGCGGGTATCGGGAGCTTCGCTCCAAGACCTGCCCAGCGCCTCTGTTTTGTTTCACCGCATGTCAATCCAGAATCGATTGAGTGGAACGGTTTTAGACTAGAACCGCTTTTTCACAGTGACATACCATTCGCGGGGCGGCGCTGGCTGACCAAGATTGGTAGGCAACCCAAACGACTGGAAGGCGATCTTGTTACGGTAATAGAATTTGTCGAAGAGGTTGGTGGCGCCGACCGAAACGTCGAAATCGTGCTCATCATTGTGGTAGGTAATCCGCGCATTGACCACGCCGTAGGCTTCCTGATCGAAGTCGGGAAGCTCCGCATTGAAGGCGGTTCTTCCCGTGAAGAACCAGTCAAGACGCGGCGTGACCGATCCGCCCATCACATTAAGGAAATCATAGGAAACGCCGGCGCTCGCCGTCCAGTCCGGCACCCGGACCACCCGTGAGATATCGTCTGCGCTCCATTTGACATAGCCCATTGAGCCGGTGAGGTGTAGATTATCGATGGGTTCGGCCTCGATTTCCGCCTCAATACCCTTAACCTTGCCCGCAACGCTATAATAATAGCTGCGTGCGACACAATTGACGCCAACGCCAGCCGCCGGGTTCATCGGCCCATCAATAGCTGCATCATAATCACGGCAGGTGAAGAACGATGTGGAGTAGCTGGTTCCATCCGGGCCGCCGGGAATGACTGTCGACGGACCTGGAACATTGCCCATAAGGTCATCCGTTAACTGAGCTTCCTGACCGGCATAGGTGCCGGGACGTTCCGTAAAGTCCATGAGGAACGCAGCGGCGTTGACTTTCAGCCGGCGATCGAAGACTTCCGATTTAAAGCCAAGTTCGTAGCTTCTAAGCGCTTCGCCCGGGGTCTGCCCTTCCTGGCCCGGTTGCGACGGGCGGACATTGAAGCCCGGCAAACGATAACCGGTGCCTGCCGATGCATAAACCATCAAGTTATCGGTGAATCTGTAGTCAATGCCGGCTTTCCAGTCCCAGCGCTCCGTCGCGATGGTCACGTCAAAAATCGTGCTCACAGGACTGGCGACAAACTCCGTCTGTCCGGGAGGCGTGGCGTCAGTGAGACTGTTGAAGTCGACGAACTTTTCATCGTCCGACCGGCGAATGCCGCCAGTGAGATTCAGACGGTCGTCAAGCAGATGGATGACAACGTTGCCGTATCCAGCCCACGCGGTCGGCTCGTATGTGTCCACCTGGAAGCGTTGCGTGCCGGCGCGCACGCCCTGCGGCTGACCGATATGGAAAGCGTCGCCCTTGTAATAGAAGAAACCGGCGACCCAATCGATCCAGTCATGCTGGCCGGTGAAGCGAGCCTCGCCGCTCCAGTGGGTTTCATCAAAAGAGTGATAGATAATGGAGTCGTTGAGCGGCGTGCCATCCGACGCAGCGCCAAAAGCCAATTCGAGCTCGCGATAACCGCCGATCAGCGAGAAGTCGATTTCATCGGTGATGGCGAAGATCGCCTTGCCCTGAAAGCCCCAATTGGTCAGCGGCACCGTATTGCCATAGCATTTGCCGCCCTTGAAGATCGAGCCGTTGTAATAGGTATTGCCCGGGATCAGTGTGCCCGCGGGGAACGGGTCGCAGAAATTGTCATAGGTCTTGTAGGGATCGTTGGTTTGGAACCGCTCGTCCCACCGGAACGGCGGATCGCCGGGGACCGAGAACTGATCGAACGCCGTAACAAAATTGGGCCGCGTCGTCGTCTGCGCATAATCAGTGTCGATGATATACTCAGCCGGGATCTCGTCATTCTGATCCATGTAATCGGCGCTGAGCGAAACCTCGATGCGATCGGTTGGCTCCCAATAGACGGAGCCGCGAATGGCGCGGGTGTCTTCGCCGCCAAGATGGTCAATGACGCAATCGTCAGGCGTTGCGCCGCCTGCATAGGTCGTTTCCGGCGTCTGGAACGGGAAGGACCCCGCGAGTTCCGGCGTGCCGTTCATGTACATCTGGCAGGTGAAATCGAGCATCTCCTGATAGCCCGTGCGCTTCTTCGACAACACGGTGACGCCGACGGCCAGATTCTCCATCACAGGAACGCTGAAGCCCGCGCGGAAGTCGCGGCGATTATAAGCGCCGACCGTCGCTTCGATTGAGGCGCTCGCTTCCGTCAGGCTGGGTTTTTTACTGACGAGGTTCACCGCGCCGGCGATGGCGTTTCGACCAAAGAGCGTGCCTTGGGGGCCGCGCAGAACCTCGACATGATCGAGATCGAGCAGATCGAACTGCGATCCGAACAAATGCGGATAATAGACATCGTCAATGTAAAACGCCGCAGCCGGCTCGCCGTTTAGCTGCGGGTCATTTTGGCCGATGCCGCGGAGGAACACTGTCACCGCAGGACCGTAAATGCCCTGCGCTTTCTGGAAATCCGCATTCGGCACGATTTTGCCGAGGTCGGCTGTCGTCGTCAGCCCTCTGGTTGCAAGCGTTTCAGATGTAACCGCCGTGATCGCGATCGGCGTTTCCTGAAGGTCCGTCGCAACCTTGGTCGCCGTGACGACAATCCGGTCTGCATTTTCGTCGTCGAGCCCTTGCGCCCATGCGCCCTGAGCCGTCAACAAGGCGCCTGTCGAGATGGACGCCAATGCAAGATTCTTAAGCATCTCCTACCCCTCCTGCTGGAATTCTATTATTGTGATTGCCAGAATCTCTATCCGAGGCCGGTGGGCGCTACTTGATCCAATCGGATCAAAATTTTGCGATGGATTTCGTTGATTGAAACGCAAAGCCTGAAACTCACCGGGTGTAGCGCATTAGCCTCATGGCGAGGCTTCATACTCTATCTACAAGCTTGCCAAGCAAGCCTCCGCCGCGATCCAGCACGCCCCCATTATTCTTCTTTTTCCGTACACTAATCTTTAAAATTTCTTAACGGCGCAATGATGCATCAATAGACATTTTTGTAGAGGCGCGCCGCATTGCCATGAAGAAATTTCTCGGCTTCCTCTTTTGTCAGGAAGTCCGCAGCGCTGCGCGCCATTTCAGTCTTTTCCTTGTACGACCAAAGCATGCTCTGGCCCACATCCGACCCCCAGATCAGCCGGTCGGGTCCGAAACTATCGACCATGCGGCGAACGAGATGCGCCGGCCTGACCTTCTCTACAGAGAGACGCTCCATATTTATCTCGGTGATTTTGAAATTGACGTTCGGCACGTCTTCGAAAATCTTGATGGTTTCGTTGATCCCGAAATCCGGCGGCGGCGGCATGACGACATCTTCGCCGTCTTCTTTCGCATAACCCACCTCCACTTGCGTCATGCCATAGGGCATGCCCCCGTGATCCACCAGAATCGGCAGGTCAGGAAACTGCTTCGCAATTATTCTTAGGAGCGGCAAATTGTAGGAGAGCTGCTTTTGATAAAAGATAATCGTCATCGGCGTGCCTAGATCGGCGCAGGCTTTCCAGACATCCATCGCCGGGGGCGAACTCATCCAGGCCGTATCCAGAATCCAGGGCCGCGTATGCGCCATGCGAAAACCGCAAACGCCGTTGTTCTTCACCATATCGCGATAGACTTTCGGCGTCGCCGGATCCTGAGTGTTTAAAATAACCACAGGATGCAGGCGGTTCGGAAAGGTCGCCGCTGAATCGATGATATAGCTGTTGTCGTACCCATAAACATGCCCACGCTGAACGAGACAGGCTCTTTCAACATCGTTCTCGTCCATCATCTCGATCAGCGCTTCGGCCGTCACCGTGTAGTTAGGCCGCTCCGGCGTTGGAAGATCCGGGGTCAGGGACTTAGGCTTGTACTTATCCCATTGGTCCGAAATCAGATGCGCATGAGTGTCAAACAGCGCAATCGTCATGACACCGTCCTCTCATACTTCTTCACCTCATTGGTCTGCCTATTTTCCAGCCGCATTTTCACTGGGTTCAACACTCCGCTACCAGAAACCATTTATCCGGGGCGCCCCGTGAGCCGCGGCGCCGGTTTAATTAAGACTGCGCAAGAGATGTGTTCACTGGCTCCGCATCCTCGAAAAACCCGTCATCCCAGATCAGGTCAGACATCGGGATTTCCTTCATGCGACCTGACTGGGATGACGGCCGACCGCAGGAATGGGAGGAGCGGACGGGCGGAAACACCTAAAATTTCTTATTCAAGACCACAGCGTTTGCTTAGAACACGTGTCCGCCTTGCTTCCCCGGTTTTCGCAGAAATGCGCCAGTACGCTTTCAACGTCCCATCTCCCTTTCCATAGATTTTTTTGATCTTGGGAAAAAGTTATTCAGACTTGATAGCGGCGACTTGCCTGAAACGGAGGCGCAACTTGCCGCAATGGCGAGCCACCTCCTTGACGCTCATCTGAACGAAGAGCGTATTTAGGGCATCGATTGCATCGATATGGAATGGAGGCGCTAAAGCGCAGCGATATATCCGCCATCGAGCGGAATGGTGCAGCCATTCACATAGGCGCCGGCGCGTGAAGAGAGAAAGACCACCAGCCCCTCAATGTCTTCGGGGGCGCCAGGCCTGCCAAGAGGGATATAGGTTTCAACGCTGTGCTTTACTGCATCCGAAGACGTATCGGTGAGACGGGATGGAAACGGGCCTGGCGCAATGGCGTTCACCGCGATCTGACTGGCGCCCAGACGCTTCGTCAGCGCCCGTGTAAGATGATGGACCCCGGCCTTGGACGCGCCATAAGGGAAAGCGTCCCAGTTCGGGATGTGCAGACCGCCGATCGATCCGATATTGATGACCCTCGCAGGATCAGCCGCGCTGGCGGCCTTTTTCAGCAATGGCAGCAATTGTTGAACGAGAAAAAACGGCGCCCTCAGATTGACGTTCATCACCATGTCCCAGTCCTCGATTGAGACCTCCGGCAGGGAGGCGGTTTCACCGGCGCCCGCATTGTTCACAAGGATATGCAGTCGCTGCTCTTTGGCGGACAGCATACCGGCCAGACGCTGCGGCCCATCGGCGCCGGAAAGGTCGGCGGCGAGGCCGATACACTCGCCCTTTTCCTCCGCAGCCAGACTTTTGGCGACGCTGTCCGCCCCTGTCGCATCCCGTCCGGTGATATATGTTTTCACGCCGCGGCGAACCAAGCCGCGGGCGGTCATCTGGCCTATGCCGCTGGTCCCGCCCGTCACGAGGGCGACCTTCCCCTGAATGTCAAAAAGCGGGTCCGCCATGATGCTTTCCTCTCGTCAGATATAGTTACGCGATAACCGTGTTAATGGCGCGGCGGACAGCATGGCAAGCTTCATGGCCGTTTGCGTGAAATTTAGCCGAATCTTCAATTTCCGGCGCCGGAAAGATCAAATGCCCGCCCGATGAATCTCCTATTCTTAGGGAGATTTCCCCCGGAATCAGGATTTTCAGCAATCGGAGATACGGCGGATGACGCAGCCACACGAACGGCTCGTTACCCTTTTCAATGTCGGCTCCCTCACCTTCGGGCGAGGCGCGGCGGAACGCTGCCCTGCGGATCTGATGGATCGGGGCGCCTCCAGCATTTTCATTGTCACCTCGCCGCCGACCCGGCGGCTTTGCGAGCCGCTGATTGCAAGCATTGAGGAACGCGGCGGCAAACCGGTACTTTGGGACGATCTTCATGGGGAACCGACTTTCGGCGACTTCGAGTACGCCCTCGGAACGGCGCGCAGCGCTGGAGCACAGGCCGTGATCGGCCTCGGCGGCGGCAGTTCCCTGGATGTTGCAAAGCTCGTGGCGGCGCTGTTCGACGGCGCACAAACAATCGGCGAGGTGATTGGATCCGACCGGTTGAGAGCCCGCGCGCTTCCGCTCGCCTGCATACCGACCACAGCCGGAACCGGCAGCGAGGTCACACCCATCGCAATTCTCGGCGATGAAGAGGAAGACCTAAAAAAAGGCGTTGTCAGCCGTTATTTGACGCCTGACGCCGCTTATCTCGACCCGCTGATGACAGTGACCATGCCGCCAGCGGTGACGGCCGCAACGGGGTTTGACGCCCTCACCCATTGCATCGAGGCCTATGCGAACAAATTCGCCCACCCGATTGCGGACACTTTCGCGCTTGCGGGCATAAGCCTCATCGCGAACAATATCGAACGCGCCTGCCGTCATGGTGATGATCTCGAGGCGCGCGAGGCGATGCTGCTCGCCAGCCTTTATGGCGGTTTGTGCCTCGGCCCCGTGAACACGGCCGCGGTTCATGCGCTGGCCTACCCGCTGGGTGGCGAGTTTCATATCGCGCATGGGGTCGCGAATGCGCTGCTTCTGCCCCATGTCCTGCGCTTTAACCTGGAGACCGAGCCGGCCCGATACGCGGCGATCGCCCGCGCGCTTGGCGCGCGCGAAGCCGATGATGATCCTGCAACCGCAAGACGCGGCATCGAGAAGATCGTGGAACTCGCAGAGCGCTGTAATATCGAGCAACACATGTCGGCCTTCGGCATCGGCGAAGACGCCGTGCCGCGCATGGCGAAAGCCGCCATGACTGTGACGCGCCTGCTCGAGCGTAACCCACGGCCGCTCACCGAAGCCGACGTCATTGGAATTTATCAAGCCGCGCTTTGAGCTGTACTCAATTCAAGCGCGTGCAACATTAACACATGACGACCTCTCCGCTCCGCATGCGGATGGGTGCAGTTGAAATTTGCTCCGTGACGCAACGAAGCTTCATCGCTCGGGACGTCCATATTTCCCAGCTTGACGCCGCTTATGGTCGGTGCGAGAGTCCCCGATTAGCAGTAAAAGTTGCTTATGGAACCGGCAGTTATAAGCCGGACCAAGCGGGAGGAGTAGACGTGGAAAAATTCAGCACGACAGGTTTGCCGACAAATGGCCGGACTGCGGCATGGAATGCGCTTTACGCGTCCAGAATGAGTCAGGTTGAGTTCTCACCGGCGGACAAGCAGGGCTTTGGCGCAGAACTCAGCATCGGCACGCTCGGTCCGGTGAAACTCGCAAAACTTTCCATGGATTGCTACAGCGTTGAGCGCAGCAAACTTCATATCAACGACAACAGACCGCGCATCTATTCTCTGTTGCTGCAAGCGAAAGGCAGTAGCGTCATCCATCATTGCGGACATGAAGCCAATCTCGACCAAGGCGATTTTGTTCTCGTCGACACCGGGCTTCCGCATTTCTTCGACACCAAAGATTTCTCCACGACGATCATGGTGCGCGTTCTGCCGTCTCTGCTGCGCGAATATCTCCCCACGCCGGAACAATTCACAGGTCAGCGTCTCGGCCATGCCGTCGGCCTCGCCGGCACGCTCGGCGCCATGGTTGAGTCCTTGAGCGAAAGCGTCGGCGCCGGCATCCGCCGCGATCATGAAGAACGCGTTGCGCGCTATCTGCTCGAAATGATCTCCATGTCCTACACGGCGGGCTTCGATATTTCCGAGGAATCAGCCATCTTGTGGCGGCGGCGCAACGACGTCATTTCTTTTATCGAGGATAATCTGCGCGATCCTGAGCTTTGCTGCTCGTCCATCGCCACAAGCCTCAATCTTTCGCCTCGCTATCTGCGCGCGATTTTTTCCGTTTCGGGCGAGAAGATTTCGGCCTTCATTCTTCGGCGCCGGCTTGAGGAATGCGCCCGGCAGATGCGCAACCCCGCCTGGAACGGACACACGCTGACCGAAATCGCGTTCTCCTGGGGCTTTAACAGCGCGGCGCATTTCACCCGCTGTTTCCGTGATCAGTTCGGCATGGCGCCGCGGGAATATCGCAGCGCCGCCTCCGGCGTCGTGCCCAACTAAGACGCTGCGTCCGCTCCGCTCAAATCTTTTTTCCTCTAAGAACAAGACCGGAGGAAGCGAGACCGCCATGTTTCACCGCGGCTTCAGCCGCGGAAATATGAAGGAGCGCGGCGGTGTATCAGGACGACGTCATTAGGCTGAATGCGGAGCTTTCGCTCCTCCTTGCGGAATACTGGCACGAAATCGACACAAATGGCGGCCGCAACGCCTCGTCCTACTATACCGATGACGCCGAATTTCACGGCCAGTTCGCATCCTATTACGGCAAACAGAAAATCCAGGATTTCTATGACTGGCGCGTGAAACAGGGGCCGCGCCTGTCGGTTCATTCCTTCACAAATTTTCGCGCTTTTTTCACGGGACCCGACACCGCCGAGGCGACGAATTTTCTTTTCCTCTACGCGAAGAACGGCGAGAAAGTTTTGCCGTCGCACCCGCCAATCACGATCTCACTTGCAACCGATCGCTTCAAACGCGCCGGCGACGGGCGCTGGTTGTGCACCTATCGCCGTTTCGAGCACTGGTTCGAAAGCGATACGCCGATCACCAATCCCAATCTCGACGGTGACAAATAAGGGACGAATGAAACATGCCGCACGCTGACGGAGCGACGTCTCTAGAACGCGGAGAACTCTCGCGGGCCGATCTCATTCGCGACAAGGCTTATGTGGGCGGACAATGGATTGCCTCCGATGACGGCGCGATGATTGATGTCGACGATCCCTTTACCGGCAAGGTCATCGGCCAATCGCCATCCCTTTCCGAAGCGCAGGCGCGCGCCGCCATTGACGCAGCGGAAAAGGCGTTTCCGGGATGGGCGCAAGAACTGACGCGCAAACGCGGCGCGATCTTGCGCCGATGGTTCGATCTCGTCATGGCCCATCAGGAGGATCTCGCCCGCCTGATCACGCTGGAGAACGGCAAACCGCTGAAAGAAGCGCGCGCCGAAGTCGCCTACGGGGCCGGCTTCATCGAGTTCTACGCTGAGGAAGCCGGCCGCATGTTCGGCGAAATCATTCCGGCGCCGGTTTCGGGCCGCCGCCTCATGGTGGAGCCGGAACCGGTGGGCGTCTGCGCTGCGATCACCCCCTGGAACTTCCCGCTCGCCATGCTGACGCGCAAGGCGGCGCCGGCGCTGGCGGCGGGCTGCACCATGGTCGCCAAGCCCGCAAGCCAGACGCCCCTATCGGCTTATGCGCTCGCCATGCTCGCCGAGGAAGCCGGCGTTCCGCCGGGCGTCCTCAATGTCATCACCGGCAAGGCGAGCATGATCGGCGGGCTCCTCACCTCTTCGCCGGTGGTGCGGAAAATCAGTTTCACCGGCTCCACGGAAATCGGCGCGCAACTGATGAAAGCCTCTGCGCCGCAGATCAAACGCCTCTCGCTGGAGCTTGGCGGCAATGCGCCGTTGCTGATCTTTGACGACGCCGATCTCGAAACGGCGGTCGAGACTGCGCTGGTGGCGAAATTCCGCAATAGCGGCCAGAGCTGTATCGCGGCCAACCGCATCTATGCGCAGAAAGGAATCTATGAAGCCTTTCTGGAAGTCTTCGCAAAACGCGTAAGCGCCCTCGCGCTGGGCGACGGGTTCAATGAAGCAACCGATATCGGACCGTTGATCGATAGCGCCGGCGTCGCCAAAGTGGAGGAGCATCTCGACGATGCTGTCGCCGGCGGGGCGTCCATTCTGTCCGGCGGCAAATCTTCCGGCGGTCAGTTGATGCCGCCGACGCTGCTCCGCGATGTGGCGCCGGACGCGTTGCTCACGCGCGAGGAAACCTTCGGCCCGCTGGCCGCAGTCATTCCCTTCGATACTGTGGGTGAAGGCGTGAAGCTCGCCAATGACACGCCGTTCGGTCTGGCCGCGTATCTCTGTTCTGACAATCCGGCGACGATTTCCCGCGTGGGCCGCGCCATCGAAAGCGGCATGGTGGGGATCAACACCGGCCTTATCTCAACGGCGGTCGTTCCCTTTGGCGGCGTGAAGATGTCCGGCCTTGGCCGGGAGGGCTCCTCCCACGGCCTCGCGGAATATGTGAACCTCAAATATCTCTGCCAAGCCGGCCTTTAGGAGGCTTTATGCGCAAAACAGGCAAAGTCATCATCACCTGCGCGCCCACGGGCTCGATCCATACGCCGTCCATGTCGCCCTATCTTCCGGTGACGCCCGACGAAATTGCGGTAGCGTCGGTTGAAGCCGCAGAAGCCGGCGCTGCGATACTGCACCTGCACGCCCGCAATCCGGAAACCGGCCAGCCCAGCCCGGCGGCGAAGGATTTCATGGCCTTCCTGCCGCGGATCAAACAGGCGAGTGACGCCGTCATCAATATTTCCACCGGCGGCAGCGCCAACATGTCTCTCGACGATCGCCTCGAAGGCGCCCATGCGGCGCAGCCCGAAGTCTGTTCGCTCAATATGGGCCCCCTGATTTTCGATTTCAGCGCCGCCGGCGCCAAGGTCGAGAACTGGAAGCATGCGTGGGAGCGCGACTATGTCGAAACCTCGAACGACCGCATCATGTATAATTCCAACAGCTATATTGAACGCATCATGCGCGAGGTCGGAGAAGCCTATGGCACGCGTTTCGAGTTCGAATGCTATGATATCGGGCATCTCTATACGCTGGCGCATTTCGCCGACCGCGGGCTGATCAAGCCGCCTTTCCTCATTCAGGGCATTTTCGGCACTCTCGGCGGGATCGGGCCGGACCCGCGCAATCTCGCCCATATGGTGACCATCGCCGACAGTCTCTTCGGGAACGATTATATTTTCTCCGCCTTCGCCGCCGGCAAACACCAGATGGCGTTCTGCAATCAGTCGGCGCTGCTCGGTGGGAATGTGCGTGTTGGGCTTGAAGACAGCCTTTATATCGGCCGCGGCGAACTTGCGAAAAGCAACGCCGAACAGGTGCGCAAAGTCCGCACGATCATCGAGGAGCTGGGTCTCGAAGTCGCCACGCCAGATGAAGCCCGCAAACTGTTGGGCCTGAAAGGCGCGGACCGCACGGCGTTTTAACGCAGCTAATCCTTGCTCTCGGGCGGCATCGGATATTCATCCGCATTGAGCACCCAGCCTTCCATTTTCGAGAAATCCTCGCGCGGCGGCGAGAAGATGTCGATCAGGAGATTGACGCCAGGATCGATCGCCGCCGAGGTGTGAATGGCTTTCGGGGGAATCACCGTCACCGAAGGCGCGCCGCATTTCTCATGATTGTCCTCGCGCCACTCGGCGAGATTAGCCGTCCACGGCCAGCGCAGATGATGCTCATACTCGCCGCCGATGACGAGCGAGCACTGCTCGAAATCGTCATGGTGATGGGGCGAGAGTTTCGACGGATCGCGCGGCCCGTGTTGCGGCGGGAAGACATTCACCATGAAGGTGGTGCAGCGCCAGATCTTGCCGAAGCGGCCTTCCTCTTCAGGCACGTCGAGACTGTAGCTGCGGATTTTGAAGCCGTTTTTCGGCTCAGGCCACGGCTTGAAGGGCGGGATATGCGGATGAGGGTCACGATACTCCTCCGCATTTGAGACCTTCTCCGCGAGGTCCTCAGACTGTGTGGTGAAAAGCCGGATGATCTCGCCATCCTGTTTGACTTCAATCGTGCTGTCGCCGGGGGGCACGATGGTGATCGTGAAGCCGCCGACCTCTTTCGTCTCCCCGCCCGCCGTAACCGTCGCGCTCATGTTTTCTTCCGGCAGGATCAGGACGAATTCGTCTTTCTGGTTCGTTCTCTCGAAAACCGCGCCGGCTTTGGTCTCGGAAAATGCGACGATGAAATTTTGGCCGCGCGACATCCATGTGCGCGCTTTCGCGGTCTCTTCCTGCGGCGGCATATCGTAAAAACGCGCATAGACGGCGGCGGAAAAAGCTTCGCCGCTTGACGATGAAACCGCGCCGCTGGTGGAAAGGCGGGAGCGGGGATCGACAGTCTGGCTCATAACATCCTCAATACTTTTAGCGTTGGATTATTTCGCGCGGGCTTGCGCGACGGCCGCGGCGGCGGCGTTGGCGAAAATCGTGGCGTCATTGCTCACCATGACGAGCGAGTAACCCATGGCGAGATAAAGCTGTGCGTCTTCGGGCGTCGCAGCGGCTGCGCCCGAAAGCTTGCCTGTGGCTTTCGCTTTCTGCGCAACAAGTTTAGTCACGTCGCGCACTTCCGGATCTGAAGATGGCTTTCCGCTCGAAAGATAGAGATCGCCATGCCCGATGAAGACGCCGTTCACTGTCGGTACGGACAGATACTCATCCACCGCGGCAAGCGCATCCCAGTCTTCAAGCTGCACCATGCGCAGACATTGTTCATCGCCCCGGCGCAAATAATCCTGCATCGGCGCCATTCCCCAGCTTCCTGCGCGCGACGTCGTTCCGAGCCCGCGCTCGCCTTTGGGGCTGAACACCATCTGCCGGGTGAGCCGTTCGGCCGTTTGCGGGCTCGTTATGCGCGGCGCCAGGAGACCATCGGCGCCAGCGTCCAGAAGCCGCTGAATCTCGGCGCCTGTATGGTCCGGCAAACGCACCACTGCGGCCATGCCGCAGGCTTGCGTTGCGAAGATGAAATCATACACCTGATCGAGGCTGTGGGGCGCATGCTCCATGTCGATCACAAGGAAATCGAAGCCCGCGCGACCAAGCATTTCCACCGTCGCAAGGCTCGGAATCTTGAGCCATGTGCCCAAAAGGCCGCCGCCGCGCTCGGCGCAAAAATCGAGAAACTGTTTCATATCGCCAATCTAAGCCAAGCTATACCGGACCGCAGGAGGCGGGCACTTTATCGAAACGGCCTCAGGACTTGACGCTGCCGGAAGCAAAGGCGTCAGGAGACGCTGCGTTCATCGAGTTCGCGAAGGTCGCGGCCAACTGTCTCCGGCAGCAGAACCGTCGCGACCAGCGCACAGATCACCCCGATCACGCCCATAATCGTCATGGAAACATTCAACGCCATGGTGGCCGCGAGAATGGCGACGCCCTGAATGAAGATTCCGCTCACCGCCCGGCCGAAATTATAGGCGAAGGCCTGTCCCGAAGCACGGACCTCGGTCGGAAAGAGCTCCGTGAAATAGGGGCCGAAAGAGCCATAGAGACCGAACTGGCAGAACGCCTGGATGAAGCCTGCCGGAATCAGCGTATAGGCATGACTGCCGAGCGGGGCACAGAGATAAAATATAGTGGCGAGAATAAACCCGGCGCCGAACATCCTGAACGCCGCGCGGCGGCCAAACCGGTCGCTGAAATATGCGTTGCCCAAGAGACCAAAAAAAGCGCCGACGCTGTTTAGCAAAACGAAAATGCCCGCCGTGGACGCGGAGATGCCGCGCTCATTCTGCAAAAATGTCGTCAGATAGCTCGAGACAGAATAGCCCGCGCCCTGCGCGCCCACGGCCAACAAGGCGGCGAGCGCCGTGATGCGAAGATACTTCAAGCGGAATATTTCGAGCGGCGTCACCGATCTTTTTTCCGCGACGCGCTGCGCCTTGCTTTCCTTAAAGACCGCGGAATCGTCGTCGCCGCGGCGTACGAAGAAAATCAGGAGCGCCGGCAGGATGCCGATCCAGAACACAATGCGCCAGCCCATTTCGGGCTCGAACAGCGCGACGAACGGGCCGGCGAGAAGCGCGGCGAGCCCCGACCCCACTGCGACGCCGCTTTGCACCGAGCCGAGCGCCTTGCCGCGGTCCTTGCGGGCGACGATTTCACCCAAAAGAACAGCCCCCACCGCCCATTCGGCGCCGAATCCGACCCCTTGCAAAACACGCAAAATGAGAAGCTGATCATAGGTCTGCGCGAAGCCGGAAAGGAACGAGAAAACCGAGAACCACAAAATGGTCAGTTGCAGGATGCGCACCCGGCCGAACTTGTCCGCGAGCCAGCCGCCCATCCAGCCGCCGATGGCCGATGCGAAATAGCTGGCGCTCGCAATCGCCGCAGCCTGCGCCAGCGTGATGCCGAACGCCATGATGATGATCGGAATGAGATACTGATAGACCAGCGCGTCCATCGCATCGAGCGTCCAGGCGACGGAACATGTCCAGAAGACGCGCCGGACTTTGCGGTCGGCCCGCTTATACCAGGAAAAAGGTCCGCTGCCGACGGGCTCTTCGATTGTTTCTGTTACGCTCATCGCTTTGTCTTTTCTATGAGTTATTATTGCGCCGCTTGTTCTTCGGCGATGCGTTTATCAAGCCCAGCCGTCGCCGCTTCGGCATAAGTCCGGCAGGCGGCCGGATCAATGAACGGGTTCGGTTCCGGGTTTTCGGCGCGGGCGGCGAGCTTTTCCTTGACGCCAAAAGAGAGCGGCGACGGCGCCAGCAGGATGTCGCAGGGAAGCGCTGCGACGGTCGCAATAGCGCTGCGGAAGTTTTCAATCCGGCCCTCCGCGTCGGTAAACCGGAATTCCGGCGCAGAGCGCGTCGAGAAACTGTCTGCGAAGACGACATCGAGACATTCGCCATCCTCGCAGGACCGCCATGTCCAGGCGACGCTTCCCGGCGTGTGCGCGGGCGTATAATGAGCCGTCAAGTCAATGCCGCCAGCGCTCACCGTTCCGCCATCGGCGACGACGCGCACCTCGGGCACAACCGGGAAGACATTGTCTTCAAGGCCGCGCTGCGGATCGTCCTCCGTAGGCCTTCCCTGCTCCAGCGCTTCGGCGCCGCGCGTGCTTGTAGCAACCGTTGCGCCAGTCGCGCGCGCCAGCGCGGCGATGCCGCCGGCGTGATCGAAATGCGCATGCGTGTTGACGATGAGTTTCAACTCGGAAAGCGAAAAGCCCAGCGTTTTGATGTTGTCCGCAATCTGCTGCGCGGTCTGCGTCATGCCGCCATTCACGAGAACGAGACCGTCATCGGAAGCGATGAGCACGGAGGAAATCATGGCCGTGCCCACATAGTAAGTGTCGCCATAGATCCGGAACGGCTCGGTCGGCTCGTTCAGCCTTTCGCAGAAATCGCATTGATGGGGCGGATCGGGCTCCAGCGTCGCCTCTCGCGGCGCCTCTTCGACAGAAGGCGAACACGCGATAGCGGCGAGGCCCATCAGCGCCAAGCGCGCGCCCTGAAATATCCGGCTTTTCAAAATCATCTGCTGACCTGTCCCCTCACTTGTTGCGAGGCTTTCCGTATTTACCAATGACGACGCCCTCCGGCTTGCCCCGGGAGGTAGGCAAATTTGTCTTTCCTTTTGGAATTATTGGCGGTTTTCCATGGCAGAGAGGTCGATACCGTCTATTTCCGGCCCTGTGGGCGGCATTTGATAGCCATGTTCGGTGAGGCGCGCCTCGGGGAGCTTCTCGCAGGGGACGCAGTCCGGCCAGTAATGCGGAGGCTCCCTCCCGCTCACCGGGTTCCGGTAGTGAAACCACATGGGCAGGATGCCCGGCCAGTCGACAGTCTCGCCCGTGCCGCCGCGAAAGCCAGCCTGACGCTCGCCGAGGTCGGTCAAGAGAACGTCCGGCGGATATTTGTCGAGCAGCGGGCTGCGATAGGGTTCGCTGTCCGCCTCCGGCTCTTTCGCCGCCGCCCAGCCGCCTTCCCAACTTGGCGACGCGAAATAATGTTCGTCGATGGTCAGGGTCCAGAAACGCCATATGCCGTCTTCCAGAACGAGTTGATCGTTTGGATACATGCCGCCGTGAAACCCGCCCATGTAAAACCGGGACGGCGCGTCCGGATCTTTCGACGTGCGCGGCTGGAACAGACGCGTGCGCAGATTTGCGGAACGTCCGTCATGCGAGACATGGATCACCGGCTGCGTGCGCCAGTGGAATGAAACGGCGGGACGCATCTCGCGCGGCGGCCCCCACATCGCATTCGCCGCTCCCATGATGCGGTCGCGCCCCATGTAATAACCGGCGAAAGGCGACTGCTTGTTGCCTTCTTCGGCGAAAATCGAGGAAAGCGCCGTCCACTGAAAATCATCGAGATAATAGCCATAGGCGGCCGATACGTTGACCACGCCGTCATAGGCCGCGGAACGTTGCAGCCGCCGGCGCAAATCGGCGAGACGGTCTTCCGGGGCTGGCGCCGTTTCATCACGTCCGCCGGATTGCGGAACCGCGCCGGTCAGATTGTCATTTGCAACCACGGCAAATCCATCCGTGCTGACGGGGCGCCCCGTCGCCGGATTGGGGCCGAGGAAAGCCGGAAGCGAAGGTCTAGTTTCGCCCAAATCACCGCTATCGACCCAACCTGTGGCGTAATCGGCTTTCATCACAGGATAGAGCCGCAGCTCTTTTATTTTCCAGACGTCGTCTTCTTTCACGAAACGGTTGCGGAAGACATTGATTTCCCAGCCCGCCGTTCCGGCGCTCGCGTCGCCCAGCAGGGCCAGCTCCATGCCGCGGCTTTCCGCTTCAAGGCCGCCCGGCGCGACTCTGACGATCGTATCGAAAATCGGGTGCTCATTTAGCTCGCCATGATCGAGCCCGGCCGTTCCCATACGCTCCATGGCCTTGCGAACTCCGTCGCGCCCCTTGAACACGCCGACGCCGCCGATTTCCACCGCACTCTCATCGGCGAAAAGATCGACGACATCATCCCACATCTTGCGGTCCACATAATAACCATAGGCGTTCTGGAGGTTGCGCACCGCGTCTTCGTAGTTCAGAGCAGCAATGCGCTTTTTAAGGCTGTCCAGCGTTTCCTCCGTTTCCGGCGCGGCGCCTTGCGGCTCCGGGATGGGAACCCCTGTCTCATCGATGGTGAAATGATAGGGAATGATCGGGAGGTCTTCGCCGCCAGCGTTTTTCCAGCCCTCGGCGTAGTCGCCCTCATATTGGGGATAGTACCGCATGACCGCGATCTTCCAGCCGCCGTCCTCGCGCACATAGTCGTTTTGATAAAGGCCGCCCTCGATCCAGGCGCGCCCCTTGCCATCGCCTTTGAAAGCGAGACTCATCCAGCGCCCTTCGGCGCTAGTCCCGTCGACAGAAAGATTGACCAGCGGTTCGTCGATGAATTCCGTATTGAGCGCGCCGGGGGCGAGGTTCGAAACCTCCTCCCCTCTTTGCTTCAGCCACTCGAGGATCGCCTCTCGCCCTTCATGCTTCGCATCGCCCCATTCGACAACGGCGCCATCAGCGAAAAGCGCGGATGCGTCGTCCCAAAGCACATATTGCTGATACTGGGCGTAAAGGCGCTGCACGTCCTTCACCTGGCGCAGCGATTCCACCCGCGCCACATCTCGCGCCAGAGCGTTCACGTCTTCGGGAGCCGTTTCGTCTATCAGCGGCTCGGCTTTTCCGGATGTGGCTTCACCCCCGCAGCCGGCGAGGACGAAAATCAACGTAAAAGCCGCCACGGCCCGGCCCAGCATTCCGGCAGCCATCGCGATCCTCCCTTTTCTTATGCAATTAACCGTAGCTTCCGGTGAACAGCCCCTTGTTTCAAGCGGGGAACGGACTGCGGGCGCGATGAGCTAAAAATTTACGCCTTAAGGATCAATTGCCGCCTCCGCCGGGCCGCCAATTGACCCCGGTCAAGGCCAACCCTATCTTGGAAGGCACAGGATGTTTCCCATGCTCAGGCTATTCCGAATTGTCGTGCTTGTCGCCGCCGCCAGCCTTTTTGGCGCGGCCCAGGCCGCTTGCGCCTGCGCGCCCTATGAGGCGCCGCCGGCTCATGCAGACGCAATGCAGCACGGCGCCGGCCACGCTTCGCACCAATCGGCAGCCCATTCTGGACACGCCCAAATGGGCGGCTCAGAGATCGCCTCCATTCATGACTGTGGAGATGGCGGCGACCCCTGCGGGTTTCACGCGGCGCAAGATCTGGCGGCGCAAGCCTCCGTTGCGGCGTCGGTAAAGGCGCCTGCACAGACGTTGCTTGTCGCGCTCGTTACAGAAGCGCCCGCACTTCCGGCGCTCGGACAATATGCCGGCATCCGGTCATCGAATCTGGGATGGCTTCCGCCACCCGGATCGTCACCCGTTTCCCTGAAAACCCGTCTCCTAAACTGAACGCTGACCGGTCGCGAGCCGCGCTTGGCGGCTTTTCCTGTTCAGCATTCAGTCAGTGGAGATCATCATGACATCTCGTTTCCTATCGCCGCTCGCCGTCGCGGCTACTTTCTTCGTCTCATCCGCATTTGCCCAGCATGGTCACGACATGAACCTCCAGGACCATGACGGTCACAAGATGGAGATGGCGGACAAATGCGCGCTCCCCATGGGTGAAGGCGTTATCAACACGCTCGACGTCAGGAACGCCAAGCTCAATCTCACCCACAAGCCTATAGAGGCGCTGCAATGGGACGAGATGACCATGGACTTTGCAGTCGCGAAAATCGTCGACCTCGCCGCCTTTTATGAGGGCGAGCGGGTGCACTTCATGTTGAAACCTGAAAACGGCGAAGGCTGGTCCATCGCTATGATGTGTTCGCTTGAAGTCGATGACGGCGCGCATCAGGCCTGCATGAAAGCCATGAGCGAAGAACAGGCGCGGATCGTCGCCGAAACAAATGATGACTGCACGGGCGCTGCGCCTGACCCGTCTCATCACGGCCACCACTGAGCGCCGCCATGCTGACTAGACGACATCTCCTGCATGGCGCGGCGGCGGGCGGATTTTACGCCGGCGCGGCGGGCCTCCTTCCGGCCTGGGCGCAAAGCGGCCATGGCGATCATGACATGCGCAAAAGCCCGGCGGCGCTCACCGGCCCGGACTTCGACCTGACCATCGGTCACGCCGATGTCCTGATCGGCGGGCGCAAGGGCCATGCGGTCACTGTGAACGGGACATTGCCTGCGCCGCTGATCCGCTTCCGCGAAGGCGAGAACGTGATCTTGCGCGTGACCAACACGCTAGAGGAAGATACGTCCATTCACTGGCACGGCCTTCTGGTGCCGTTTTATATGGACGGCGTGCCGGGCGTTTCCTTTCCGGGCATCAAACCGGGCGAGACCTTCACCTACGAGTTCGCCGTTCCGCAAAACGGAACCTATTGGTATCACTCCCATTCGGGCCTTCAGGAACAGAGCGGGCTTTACGGGCCGCTCATCGTCGACCCCGCCGGCGCCGATCCGATCTCTTATGACCGCGAATATGTGCTCGTCCTCTCGGACTGGCTGTTCGAGCATCCGCATAAGGTTTTCGCCAAGCTGAAGAAGAACAACGAAGTCTTCAACATGCAGGAGCGCACGCTCGGCGATTTCATCCGCGATGCAGGCGAAGACGGACTTGACGCAACCATCGCCGACCGCGCCATGTGGGGCCGGATGCGCATGTCGGCGACCGACATCGCGGATGTGACGGGCGCCGTCTACACCTATCTCATCAACGGCCATTCCACCGAAGACAACTGGACGGCGCTGTTTGAAACCGGCGAGCGCATCCGCCTGCGCATCATCAATGCGGCCGCGATGACGATTTTCAATTTCCGCATTCCGGGCCTGCCCATGACCGTCGTGCAAGCGGACGGGCTTCACGTCCGGCCCGTCGATACGGACGAGTTTCAGATTGGCGTCGCGGAAACCTATGACGTCATTGTGGAACCCAAACGCGCCCGCCCCTTCGCCATCGTGGCGGAATCCATCGACCGCTCAGGCCAGGCAGTGGCGACGCTAGCGCCGCGCCCCGACATGCGCGCGACGGCGCCGCTGTTGCGCGACCGGCCGATCCTTACCCACAAGGACATGGCCATGGATCATGGCAGCATGAGCGACATGGATCACGGCTCTCATGAGATGCCGAAGCAGGAGCACCATCACAAGCGCGGCGTCGGCGTCGACATGGTCGCGGCAATGCCCACGAACCGCCTCGACGAACCGGGTCTCGGTCTTGAAAACGTCCCACATCGGGCGCTCCGATATACACAGCTTCAAAGCCTCGATCCCAATCCTGACACACGCACGCCCGGAAGGGAGATTGAGATTCACCTGACGGGCAATATGGAGCGTTTCATGTGGAGCTTTGACGGCGTCAAATTCTCCGCGATCGAAAAGCCAATCACTTTATATGAAGGCGAGCGCGCGCGTTTCACCCTCGTCAATGACACGATGATGACGCACCCGATCCATCTGCACGGGATGTTCTTCGATTTGATCACCGACGATGGCGAGCATCGCCCGCGCAAGCACACGGTGAATGTGAAACCCGGCGAGAAGCTGTCCTTTGACGTCACGGCGGATCATGTGGGCGACTGGGCATTCCATTGTCACCTCTTGTTTCACATGCATGCGGGGATGATGCAGGTCGTTTCTGTCCTGCCGAAGGATAAAGGCGCGTCCCCGTCAACGGCGCATGAAGGCCATGACATGAAATCGGGTGAGCCGGCTCATGGCGCCCATGACCATGGGGAGCATTGATGATGAAAGCGCTCCCACAAATTCTGGCGGTTCTCGCCTCTTCCCTGACGGCGACCGCAGCCATGGCGCAGGCGGATGCGCCGCCATGGTCGCAGGCCGACGCCTATAACGACCCCCAGGAGATGGCGGAAGCGCGCGCCGCGGTTCAGGAGGAACATGGCGCAATAACGGCCTATTATTTTCTTGCCGACCGTTTCGAAGTTCAGTCCGGCGATGGCGACCCCGCCCTCTTTTTCGAGGGCCAGGGTTGGTGGGGCGGCGACCGCAACAAGCTTTGGCTCAAAACCGAAACGGAATATTCTTTCGAAGCGGATGAATTCGAAGAAGCCGAAGTACAGGCGTTGTGGTCGCGCGCTATCTCCCGCTATTTCGACTTCCAGGCAGGCGTGCGCCACGATTTCACGCCGGACCCGTCGCGAACCTACGCAGTGCTCGGCGTCCAGGGCCTGGCGCCTTACTGGTTCGAAGTCGACGGGGCGCTTTTCGTCAGCGAGAAGGGAGATGTAAGCGCACGGCTGGAGGCGGAATACGACCTGATGCTCACCCAGCGGCTTATCCTTCAGCCAAGAGCAGAAGCGGATATCTCGTTTCAGACCGTAGATGCGCTAGCGATCGGCCGCGGACTGTCGTCAGTCGAACTCGGAGCGCGCCTGCGCTACGACATCAAACGGGAATTCTCGCCTTATGTTGGCGTCAACTGGAGTCGCGATGTTGGAGAGACGGCGGATTTCACACGCGCTGACGGAGACGATCCGTCAACGCTGTCTTTTGTCGCGGGTTTGAGGTTCTGGTTTTAAACGAAACCGGCAATGATCTCGCATTGCCGGCTTTATCGATGTCTTGCTAGTTGATCTCAGGAAAACACTGGACGCCGATTTCTTTCAACTCGTCCGAAGCATCGCTTTCCCAGTCCTCAACGGCGAGATACTCCTCCGCCTGTTCAGCAGTCATCGCGTCTACGAAACAGGCGCACTGTCCTTCCGGATCCGGCGAGCCCAGCGGCCCCACGACGGCGACGCATTTATCCATGACTTCATCGGCGAAGGCGCTAGTCGAAAACAACAGCGCACCGATGACGATAGCGATTTTTCCCTTCATTGGACGTTCTCCCTTTTGAGATTCACCACGACTTCTTTCACCGTCAGCGCTTACAGGAAAACGCCCGGCCTCTTCTTCTATCGATAGATGGAAACGCTACTGATTTCGATAATCGAAATTAAATTCGAATGACGTAATCGTATTCCGCAAGTCGTTTTGTGTCAAACATTCGCTGCCTTGCGTTTGTTAAAAGCGCTCCACTTATCAATCATCCGTGTAGCGATCAGGTTCCTGGCGTTGCCGAATCCACAAATGCCGACACAACCGCGTTGAACTCTTCAGGATTGCACAGATTGCAGACGTGCCCGGCATTCTCAATAACCGCACGTTGTGCATTTGGCGCGCCATAGGCGATGGCGTCCGCCGCCATTTGCCGCCATGGCGTTTCCTGATCGCCCGTCACGGACAAAACCGGGACTTCGATTTCAATTAAGGCGTCAGGTCCAACGCCGAACGCAGGCGAAGGCGGCGCGAGAAGATCGCGCCCGTCATAAGACTGCAGGATTTCATCCATGATTTTCAGGGCGTCCGGGTTCGGGCTCTGCATCAATGGATGCCGGCGCCACTCTGCACGCATGTCATCAATCCTGCCCACCTTAACGAGCGCCGCATAATGGTCGAGAGGAATTCGTTCTTCCAGTTTCGGTGGCGGTTTGAAGCCTGCAAGACCCGCCCCTTCCAACACCAGCGCGGTCGTACGTTCTGGATGCCGCGCCGCAAAGTCGAGCGCGATCCGGCCCGCTTGCGACATGCCGACGATGACGCTCTGGCGATGCCCAAGGAAATTCTGGATCGCAAGAATGTCGTCCGTCTCAAGATGAAGGGCTGCGGGCGCCGTCGAACGCCCGAAACCGCGCCGGTCGACGGCGATGACAGGATTATGCTTCGAAAACTCATGCTGCGGCGCCCATGCGCGCCGGTCAAGCGTCCAGCCATGCAGGAACAGAATCGCTGGCCCGGCGCAGTCAGAAAAACTCCCATGGAGTTCGGCTTCCAGCTCTCCGCCTGAGACGGGAATTTCCACGATCTGCATCGGGCCGCCGGTCATCAGATCACCGTGCGAAAAGCAAATGAACCGTCAATAAACGTGTCAGCGATAGTCGTTGTTATTGGTGTAATCGCCGGCAAGCCAGCGTTTCAATTCGGAATGCGCCTTGCCGCGCCACTCCTCGGCGCGTTCAACCGCTTCGGGCAGATCCAGCACGAATTCTACGATCATGCCATTGGGATCGACAACATACACCGAGCGGCAATAGCCATGCTCAAGAACATATGTCTGGGGCTCTTTATAGCCCGCCGCCGCAACCCGTTCTTCCATGGCTTTCTGTGTCGCCGCGTCAGTATCGAGCGCAATGTGGTGGAATGGCGATGGCGGCATTTCCGGCCCGAATTCTTTTTGATCCTCCGGATCGGCGAACTGGAAAAACGCCAGCGCGCTGCCGTCCGCTATGCCGAAGAAGCAGTGAATGTAGGTGCGTTCTTTGCCGAAAAGAATGTCCTTTTCACACCAGGTCGCAATCAGCGGAAATCCGAGAACATCCTCGTAGAACTTGCGCGTCGCTTCCATATCCTTTGTGACATAGGCTGTGTGATGCAGCCGGTTCGGCAAAGTCGCTTTGGCCATGATTTACATCTCCTCAAACATGGGCCGTGCCCAACGACGCCCAGACATCATTTGGCAAGGCGCGACGCAATTTCCGCCACATGCCTGCCCTGAAACTTCGCGCCTTCAAGCTCATTAGCGCTCGGCATGCGCGATCCGTCGGCGCCGGTGATGGTCGTCGCGCCATAGGGCGTGCCGCCGCTCAGCTCGCTCATGATCGACGCGCCTTCCCAGCTATAAGGCAGGCCGACGATGATCATGCCGTGATGCAGGAGCGTCGTATGAAACGAGGTGATGGTCGTTTCCTGCCCGCCATGCTGGCTGGCCGTGGAGGTAAAGACGCTGCCGACCTTGCCCACAAGGGCGCGCGACATCCAGAGCCCGCCTGTCTGGTCGAGAAAATTGCGCATCTGCGCCGCCATATTGCCGAAGCGCGTCGGCGTTCCGAAAATGATCGCGTCGTAATTTCCGAGCTCTCCGGGCTCGGCGATAGGCGCTTCTTGATCGGTTTTCATCCCGGATTCCTTGGCGACTTTTTCCGGCACCAGTTCCGGCGTGCGCTTTATATCGACGGAAACGCCGGCGACGGAAGCCGCGCCGTCCGCAACGGCTTTCGCCATCTGCTCGATATGGCCGTAGCTCGAATAATAAAGCACCAGAACCTTCGTCACCTCGGTCTCCTTATTTGCCGCAATTACGGCCTCTCAATCACTATTCGCGCACAAGCCGGCACGCGGGGCGCCGGCTCAAAGCGGAGGCGGGCGTATCTCGTCCGCCCCTTCCTCTTGGTCACGCTGCGCTAGAAGCGCACCGTCAGATCGACGCCCCAGCGCATGGGCTGCGCCTTGAAGAGGAAACCGCCAGGGGAATATTCCGTATTATATTCCTCGTCGAAGAGGTTTCTGGACCAGAACATCAGCGACCATTGATCGGTGGTGACGCCAGCCCTTAAGTCCACAAGATCCACCGGATCCCTTTCAACAGGGAAGGCGTCGAGCGCAAGTTCCGGCGCGCTGAACGGAATGGTGAACGTCGTATCACCGAGGCGGTTGTAGTCGACGCGCACCAGACCGTCGACATCGCCCCAAAGGGGCGCGCGGTACTGCGCGCCCACATTGACCGTATATTCCGACACCAGCGGCGCCGCCGCGCCGATGGCGACCGGATCCGGGAACTCGGTGATTTCGCTGTCCGTATAACCGAAACCGGCGTTGAACATGAAATTGTCCGTCAGATTGGCGTTCAATTCGATGTCGAAGCCTTTATATTCAACCTCATCAATATTGCCGAGATTTTGCGTCGAGTTCGCGGCGATGAAGACAAAGAAATATGTGCCTTCCGCTTTGGTGAAATAACCGCTGGCGTTGAGGTTGACGCGGCCGTCCATAAAGCTCGACTTGAAGCCGGCTTCATAGGTGTTGGCGGTTTCCTGGTCGAAAAGGTCGCCGACATTGAAGAAGCCGCTCGCATCGGCGAGACCGCCGACGCCGGTCTGGTTGAAGCCGCCGCTGCGGAAACCGCGGCTGTAGCTGGCAAACAGCGTCAGATCATCCGTCGGCATGTAGCGCAGGATCGCCTGGGGCTGCCAGTCGTCCCATGTGTTCTCCCGGACAACGCCCGTCCCGCAAATGGGACTTGGCGTGCAAGGCAGAAACGCCGGCGGCGTCAGCGTCGTATTCTCGCGCTTGTCATGGTCGTAGCGAAGGTTCAGCGATAATTCGAGATTGTCGAGAATGTCGAACGACGTGTTGAGATAGACCGCCCATGCGAACTGATCCTGTGCATCCGCAAGAAATGTCAGCTGCGGGTGCGCCGGGTCCGTGCTCGGCGTGCGAAACACCGGGATCACGCCGGCGCCGGTGTCGATCTGGTTGCCTGTCGAGATGTAACGGTCGGTCACATAAATCTGCCCGCCCGCCATCCAGCGGAACCGATTTTCCGACGGCGATGTGAAGCGCAATTCCTGTGTGAAAGTCTCAACGTCCAGAAACTGTGTCTGACTGAAATTGAACCCGACCCGGTTGATGGGGAAAGGCCCGAACGGGTCGAATGGATAGCCGTCGCCGGTCAACAGCTCCTCGACGCTGTTGTAGCCGGTGATGGACGTAAACGCGCCGTAGGACGTTTCGTAATTCAGCTTCAGCGCAGCGTCATAGATATCCCGTTCATTGACGCCCGAGTTGTTGAGATTGATCGGCCGATCGGTGAAGTTCGGATTGTTGAAATTCGGATCCGTAAAATCCGGAATTACATAATAAAGCGCGCGCGTGTCGAGGAGGTCCGCGGAAAGGCGCAAATCGGCGCTGAAATTATCTGTCGGCTCATAGAGGAACGATACGCGTGCGTTGAGATCCTCGACGGGATCGACATTTTCTTCAGCGCTCGCGTCCGTCGTATTGACGTTATTCAGGAAACCTTCCGTATCGCGCCACGACACCGCGCCGCGCATATAGAAGTTCTCCGCGAGCGGCACATTGACCGCGCCCTGCAGCCTGTAGCCGGGACCGGATTCATAACCGGCCATAACCCGGCCTTCAAATTGATCGCTTGGTTTCTTCGTCGTGATGACGATAGCGCCGCCAATGGCGTTGCGGCCGTAAAGCGCGCCTTGCGGGCCTTTCAGCACTTCGATCTGCTCAATGTCGATCAGCGCCTGATTGAACTGCGCCGGCTGAGTCATAGGCACGCCGTCCACGACAATCGCCGCAGAGGGTTCGCTGTTGCGCGCCTGGGAAATGCCGCGAATGACAAGGAAACTCGTCCCGGCGTTCTGCGTTTCAACGAAGGTGACGTTAGGCACTTGCGCAATGAAATCCGCCGGCCGTTCGATGCCACGCGTTTGGATCGCCGACGAGTTTAAAACCGTGACCTGCGCAGGAACGTCCTGCACGGATTCATCGCGCCGCCGCGCGGTGACGACAATTTCGTCGCCCGACGCACGATCGCCTGTATCTTCGGATACCGGTTGCGCCAGAGCCGCCGCCGGCATGAAAAACGCCGCCATGGCGGTCGTCGCCAGCAGCATGCGCGCCTGTTTCGATGCAATGCCCATCCCTAATTCCTCCCTAAAGCATCGCTGGCGCCGGACGGTTTGCCGCCTCTTTACGTCAACGATTCATCCAGGGCATGGTAAAACTTCGTAGATCGAAGTCAAGTTCGATATCCGAAATTTCAGATGCGGGACACGCCAAAGCAGCCGGCCGCATTGCGCCCGGCAAAAGTTTGAAATCATTGGCTTCAATCGCTGCTGAGAGACCGGGAAATGTAGGGATGCCTAGCGAGCGCCGTCTGGATTTCAGAGGACGCCCGCCGGAGCACCGGCACATGCGCACGGATCAGCTCTTCTAGCGAAATGCGCGTGGTAGACGTCGAGCAGTTGATCGCCGCAACGATGCGCCGCTCGCGGTCGAAGACAGGTGTTGCGACCGAGACGATGCCATAGTCGAGCTCATCGAGCGCCGAAGCGTAACCATCCTCGCGCACCTTGGCGAAGAGGTTGCGCAAATCCTTCGGCGAGGTGACGGTTCGTTCCGTAAATCGCGTCAGGCTCGCCTTAGCGAAATAATCCTTAATCACTTCTTCGGGCTGGAACGCCAGCATCACCTTGCCGAGCGAGGTCGCATGCGCCGGAAACCGCGTGCCCACATTGGCGCTGAGGCGAATCGGCCGCATCGTCGAGACATGCGCCACATAAAGAACATCGTGGGCCGAAAGGACGGCCATGGAGGAGCTGTCGCCGGTTTCATCGCGCACCGCCTGCAGGAAAGGAAGCGCAACCGTCTCCAGATTCATCGAGGAAATATAAGACCAACCAAAGGCCAGGACTTCAGGGCGCAACAGAAACCGCCGCCCATGCTTCGCAACATAGCCGAGCTTCACCAGCGTGTTGAGACAGCGGCGGGCGACGGCGGGACTTAAATTGGTGACGGCGGCGACTTCGCTGAGCTGCATCTCCGGCCGGCTCTGATCGAACGCCCGCAACACGGAGAGCCCGCGTTCCAGCGTTGAAAGATATTCCGGCTCCTTGTCGGAGGTCTTGGCCCTGGCCATTTTCGGCGCCTCAATATTAAGCGCCGTGACTTATCCTGCTCCGGAGGCGAAATCCAGCATTGCCCCAAGCATTGCCTTGTCGGCCAGCTATTCCGCCGCGTCTTTGGCGGAGCGGCGACCGAGAATTTCTTCATTATGCTCGCCAAGCGTCGGCGGGGCTTTCACTTCCAGGGCGCGCTCGCCGTCAAAGGACAAGGGGGAGCGCACGGTCCGGAACTCGCCCATCTCCTTATGGGTGTCTTTGAGCTCCAGCCCGAGATGTTTCGCCTGAGCGCTCTCGAGTACCTCCGGCGGATTGCGCAGGGGCGAATGCGGCACCTCGCCTTCCGACAGACGCGCACACCATTCATCGAGCGATTTTGTCTTGAAAATCGGGGCCAGAAAATCGTTCACCCCGTTATAATTTGCGATGCGGGCATTGCGGTCGCAAAATTCCGGCCGCTGCAGCATGTCGGGCTCGCCCACCGCCTTCGCCAGATTTTCCCAGAATTTCGGCGGTGACGACATGTGAAGCGCCAGCCAGCGGCCGTCGCCGCATTCGAAGACATAGGACTGCGAAACATGAGGACGGCTATAGGGCCCCATGATTTCGCCCGCGGAAAGATAATGCGTGAAATCATCGAGATTGAAGTGGCACATGGCTTCAAACATCGACGTCTCGACGAGACGCCCTTTGCCCGTGCTTGCCCGTTCAGTAAGGGCGGCCAAGGTTCCGAATGCCGCATAAAACCCGGTGACGGCGTCCGCGATGGCCGGCCCGACGACGCGGGGGTGCTGCGGATTGACGAGCAGGCGTAAAAAACCGCTCGCCGCCTGGGCGACGCTGTCGAACGCCGGACGCTCCTTGTCCGGACCATCCGGGCCGAAGCCGGAGATCGAACAATAAACAAGGCGCGGATTGATGTCCTGTAGGCGCCTGAACCCGACATTGAGGCGGTCCGCTACGCCGGGACGAAAGTTCTGGATGAACACATCAGCGTTAGCGACCAGCCGGTCCAGCGCCGCGAGATCGTCAGCGTCTTTCGTATTCAGCGTGATGCTGCGCTTGTTGCGGTTATAGGTCTGGAAATGTGGACTGTAGAGTTCGCCTTTGAACGCGCGGAACGGATCGCCGGTTCCCGGCTGTTCAATCTTGATGACATTGGCGCCGAGATCGGCGAGCAGCATGCCGGCCGCCGGCCCTGTAATGAAGGTGCCCATTTCGAGCACGGTGATGTCTTTGAGCACTTTCGCCATCAAGCTGCTCCCCAAGCTTCAGTCTTTAAAAGGCGCCGCGCCGCAACATAAACCGCGGATCAAGTTCTTGCGCGCTTCACACGAAGCGTCTTTCAAAATCCGGCGTCGTCCTTGACATTTGCTATAGAAAATTCGAATAACGAAGACAAGTTCGGAATGCGAAATAATTGCGCGCTTTCTACACCGCGCGTGGCAGGCCGGCGCAAACATGCGATTTCACCTGAGGGGTTTCAGCGCCGGCTCAGATGAAAGGACCAGAACAATGCGCATTGGAAAGCAGGATAAGCCTTACAGCGCCATTTCCACCTCGACGTCGGAAAAGATTTTCGTCCGGGGGCGCGATCTCTGCGACGACATCATAGGCAAGGTGGATTTCACCAGCTACTTCTGGCTGCTTGTCACCGGCGTGGAGCCGACGGCGACCCAGAAAAAATTCGCCGACGCGGTTCTCGCTGCAATTGCAGAGCACGGGCTTGTGCCAAGCGTCGTCGCCGCGCGTATGACCTATGCGGCGGCGCCGGAAGCGTTTCAGGGCGCCGTCGCGGCGGGGCTTTTAGGCTGCGGCTCCGTTGTTCTGGGCAGCGCGGAGATTGCAGGAAAGTTTCTGGCGGAGATTGTCGCTGACGGCGATGATATCGACGCGGCGGCTGAACGCGCCGTCCGGCGCCTGCGTGAAACCAAGACGCCTTTCCCCGGCTTCGGCCATCCTCTGCATGCGGACGGAGATCCGCGCGCGAAGAAACTTCTGGAGATGGCGCGGGAAGAGAACGCGGCGGGCGCGCATATCCGCGCGCTTGAAGCCGTCAAGAACGCTATCCCGCAAGTTATCGGCCGGCCGCTGCCGGTCAATGTGAACGGCGCCATTCCCGCCGTCATGCTCGATGTGGGCTTCCCTCTTGGCGCGCTCAAAGGCATTTCGCTGCTGGCGCGCACGGCGAGCCTTATCGGCCACCTTCAGGAAGAAACTGAACGGCCCATCGGCTTCGTTCTTTCGGGCAAAGCCGCAGAAGCAATCACCTATGACGGGCCGGACATGAAATAAAAATTCGAGGAGACGCCCATGACCTTGCTGCCAACATCGCTCGTCGGATCCTATCCTCAACCCGACTGGCTGATCGACAGAAAAAAACTGGCCGGGCGTTTTCCGCCGCGCGTCCGCGTCAATGAATTGTGGCGCGTAGAGCCGGAATGGCTTGAGCAGGCGCAGGACGATGCGACCCTCCTCGCCATTCGCGATCAGGAAAACGCCGGCCTCGACATCCTGACCGACGGCGAAATGCGCCGCGAAAGCTATTCCAACCGCTTTGCGACGGCGCTTGACGGCGTCGACATGGACAATCACGGCACGGCGCTAGACCGCAGCGGCCATCCCAACCCGGTGCCGCGCGTTATCGGCAAAATCAAACGCCGCCATTCCGTGCAGGTGCGCGACGTCAAATTCCTGCGCGCCAATACGGACCGGCAGATCAAGATCACCGTACCCGGCCCGTTCACCATGGCGCAGCAGGCGCAGAACGATTTCTATGACTCGGAAGCGGACATGGCGCTCGACTATGCCGCCGCCGTCAAGGAGGAAATCAACGATCTCTTTGAGGCCGGCGCCGATTATGTGCAGATCGACGAACCCTACATGCAAGCGCGTCCGGAAAAGGCGCGCGAATATGGTCTCGATGCGCTCAACGCCGCGCTTGAAGGCGTAAAAGGCAAGACGGCAGTTCATATCTGCTTCGGCTACGCCGCGATCATTCACGAAAGGCCGGAAGGATATTCCTTCTTGCCGGAGCTTTCGGGCTGCTGCGTCAATCAGGTTTCCATCGAAACGGCGCAATCGAATCTCGACACCTCCGTGCTCGAAAGTCTGCGCGGCAAAACCGTTATTCTCGGCGTGATCGACCTTTCGACGAATGAAGTCGAAACCGCCGAAACCGTTGCGAAACGGATTCGGCGCGCCCTTCCCCATGTGGATGCGGACAAGATCATCGTGGCGCCCGATTGCGGCATGAAATATCTGCCGCGGGAAGTCGCCTTCGGAAAAATGAAAGCCATGGCCGACGGCGCCGCGCTGGTGAGAGCGGAGCTTTAATCGAGGACAGCGCGGATGGCGCCCGCCTTCCGCCGTGAGTTGCTTCTAAGCATAAAGGAAACGCTCATGCAGCCAGCTTCGGACAGCCCCCAGACTTTGCTGGAAAGCATTCACGCCTTCTGCCAGCGCAATTCCATGGCGGAATCGACCTTCGGGCGGCGCGCCGTCAATGACGGCAAATTCGTCTCGCGGCTGAAAGACGGCTCACGCCTTCGGCCCGAAACCTGGAAGCGCGTCGTCACTTTTATCGCCAAGCATGGCGGCGATGCACCCGCCGCGCCCGAGCCCGGCCTTCTCCACACGCTGCCGGCCGACAAGCCGCAACCGTCAAGCGACATTTCATCGGAAAAGAATTTCAGGTTTTTCGACAACCGCCAGAAATATCTGATGTTCGTCAACACCTGCAGCGAAAAGGACATCGTCGCCAAACGCGCCGGCATGGAGCTTTCCTTCATTCAACCGGCGCCGCCGGCCATTCGGCTTTTCGACGGCGGCATCGGCGACGGCACGGTGATGGCGAAGCTGTTGCGCGAAATGCACGGACGTTTCCCGACCATGCCGTTTTACGTTTCCGGCAAGGAGATCAGCCTCGAAGACATTCGCCTGACCCTCGGCAAAATGGCGGATCGTTTGTTCGAACACCCGGCGACCGTGCTGGTCTTCACCAATATGTTCTATTCCGAGGCGCCCTGGCTCACGCCGAAAAAACCCGAAGCAAAAAATGCGATGGTCTGGAAAGAAGTCGCGCTCAAAGGAAACACCGCGCATGATTTCGACAGGCAGATTGCGGAACTCGACACTTTCCTGACTGACAATTGGCAGGCGCGGCACAGTCCCAAAACCGGCAATCCGATTTACGACCATCCGGCGGTTCTTGTGATCTATCGGGACGATTATCGTTTCCTGCTTAACGACGTCATCCCGAAGCGGGATCAGCCGAAAGCGGACTTCGATCTTATTCTGGCGTCGCAACCCTATCGCCTGCGCGTGCCCGCCGCCTTCAAGGCGAAAAACGTCGTCGCGCCACTGGCCCGCGCCCTGCGCCCGAGCGGCAGGCTGCTTGGCATTCATTCCTATGGGCGCGATCCGGGCATGGAGATCATCAATAAGATCTGGCCAGACGATAATCCTTTCGAGTCCGACCGGCATGATATTCTGCGCGCCCTGAAGGATGAGCTTGGCGATGAAGTCGACGAATTCGATTTCAACGCGTTTTCCGACGACCGCTCAATCTTTCAGTACAAGATGCACACCTTGCCGACGGAAGTTGATTCGAGCATCGGCACATCGACGCTCTACGCCGCCTGGAACGACGCGGTTTACGTCGCCCAGATCGAAGACGACCGGCTCGAAGAGATTCCGGACGGCGTCGATTATCTTCAGGCGACACGGGAAGTTTTGAGAAAGCACGGCGGGCTCTGGTTCAACGACGAGTCCTATGTCGTATCGCGAACGAAGCGCGCTTAAGGGAGACGATTGATGACTTCAGCCGGACGATTTCTGACCACTCATGTGGGCAGCCTGCCGCGGCCGCAAAAGCTGATCGAAATCATGTTTGCCCGCGAGGACGGTTTGCCGCTTGAACCTGTCGCTGTAGAACAGGAGATCGAAGCGGCGGTGCGCGGTGTCGTCGCCAAACAGGCGAAGGCGGGCATCGACATCGTCAATGACGGCGAAATGTCGAAACCGAGCTACGCGACCTATATCAAGGACCGGCTCGCCGGTTTCGGCGGCGCGGGCAACTCCTACGTCTTTCAGGACATCGAGGATTTCCCGACGCTCAAAAAGCGCATCTTCGACGATCCCGGCCGCAAGCATCGCAAGACGCCAGCCTGCAACGGTCCCATCAGCGTAAAGGACATGGAGGCGCCGGCGAAAGACGCGTCGCGGCTGAATGCGGCGGTCAAGGAACACAAAGGCGCAAGAGCGTTCATGAGCGCCGCCTCCCCCGGCGTCACGACGCTGTTCTTCGGCAATGAATATTACGACAGCCACGAAGACTATCTCTTCGCTGTCGCCGAGGGGCTGCGCCACGAGTATGAAACCATCGCCGCTGCAGGCATCACGCTGCAGATCGACTGTCCCGATCTCGCCATGGGCCGGCATACGCAATACGCCCATCTCGATTTGAAAGGCTTCCGCGACCGCATGGCGCTGCATATCGAAGCGCTCAATCAGGCCGTCGCCAACATCCCGGCGGAACAGCTGCGGATGCATATGTGCTGGGGCAATTATCCGGGACCGCATCATTGCGACGTGCCGTTCAAAGACATCATCGACCTGGTCTGGCGGGCCAAACCGCACGCTATCCTGTTCGAGGCCGCCAACCCACGCCACGCCCATGAATATGAGCTTTTCGAAAGCGTGAAGCTTCCCGAAGGCAAGGCCCTCATTCCCGGCGTGATCGAGTGCCAGTCGAACTATATTGAGCATCCCGATCTCGTGGCGCAGCGAATCGCTCGCTACGCCCATCTTGTTGGGCGCGACAATGTGATGGCGGGCGTCGATTGCGGCTTTTCGATCCATGCCGGGTCCGGCGGCGTCGATCCTGAGGTCGCTTTCGCCAAGCTCGGCGCGCTCGCCGAAGGCGCGGCACTCGCCTCAAAGCAGTTCTGGCCCTGAGCGTATCAGGGGATAGGACCAGATTTTAGAATAAAATTCTCAAGAGCAGAATTTTTCGTCCATGCCCGAGTCAGATATTTCCATCGACATTCTTCTGTCGCTGTTAAATGTAAAACCGTCCGTACGCGTCTTTACCTGATGTGAACGGCGGCGAGGTGAAGCGCGGCGGCAAAACGCATTTCATATTGCACCCTCGGAAAAATGCCGTTAGCCTTTTGATTAATCGGCCACTATCTGGAAAGCGCCGAGCCCCCGGAAGGAATCGCCCATCGTGTCAGCACGCCCTTTGTGGCGCGTTTGAATGTGCGCGTGCTTTACGCGCGACGAACAGGAGTTCCCTTCGGAGAGGATCATTGTGTCTGGAATTGAATGGGCTGAATTTCTTCCGACCTTGGCCGCTATGCTGGCGGCGGGCCTCTTCGCCGGTTTCGCGGCGGGCATTTTCGGCATTGGCGGCGGTTTTGTCGTTGTTCCCGCGCTCTATGCAATCTTCACTGTGCTTGGCGGCGATCCGTCGGTGACGACGCATGTCGCCATCGGCACCTCTCTCGGCACCATCATCGTCACGTCTTTGCGGTCTGTTCAGGCCCACGCAAAACGCGGCGCCGTCGACTTCCAGGTCCTGAAAACCTGGGCGCCCTGGATCGTGCTCGGCGTGCTGCTGGGACTGGCGCTGGCGAAATCGGTCGACGGCGAGTCGCTGACGCTGATTTTCGCCATCGGCGTCTTCATCATGGGCCTTTACATGATGTTCGGGCGCGCCGGTGCGCTCAAGGTTTCAGACACCATGCCGACCGGCTGGCTCCGCGCCGCACTCGCCACTTTTGTCGGCTCCTTCGCCTCGCTCATGGGCATTGGCGGCGGCACCTTCGCCATTCTGGTCATGACGCTGTTCGGCAAGCCTATCCATCAGGCGATTGCAACCGCCGCCGGCTTCGGCTTCATCATCGCCATCCCAGGCGCCATCGGCTTCATGATCATCGGTCAGGGCGTCGAGGGCCTGCCGCCGGGGTCCATCGGCTACGTCAATATCATCGGCCTCGTTGCGATTACGGCGATGACAGCGCTGACCGCGCCAGCCGGCGCCTATGTCGCTCACAAGATGAACCCGGCGGTGCTGAAGCGGGTCTTCGCCACTTATCTTCTGTTCACCACGGCGGTGATGTTCGTCGACGCCTATAATGCGCACATGATGGAACCCTCAGGGCCCTATCTCGCCGAAGCGGCGACGCTTGAGCACTTCCATAGCGCCGTTTCAGAGAAAAATTATACTGCGCTCTCCGGCGCTCCGCCGGAGGAAGGCCTCTCTTATTACGGGCAGGCGCCATCAGCGCAGAACGAAAACGATTCACTGGAGAAATAACGGATTTGACCATGCTGGCGAGCGCATTGATTCGCCGGCGATGACGAAGGGCGGGCGACATGACGGGAAGGGACACAAAATTGCTGTCCACAACACGGCGGAATTTCGTGGGCGCAACAGCGCTTGCAGCGCTGGCGCCGGCCATCGCAAAAGCTGAAGCGGCTCAACAAAACCACGTTCCCGGTTTCGCGCCCCCGGATGGCGTCGCCCTCCTCTCCCGCAACGAAAACCCTTACGGGCCCAGCCCAAAGGCTGTCTCCGCCGGCTGCGCCGCGACGCGCGACGGCGCCTATTACGCAGACCGGTCTCTCCTTTATCTTGTCGACATGATTGCGGAGAAAAACCGCATCCCACGCGACTTCATTAGCGTCAGCGCCGGGTCCGGCGAAGGTCTTTGCGCGGCGGCCCAGTCTTGGAGCCGTGATGGCGGCAAGATCGCCGCGCCGGCGCTCTTCTGGGATACGACCGTCAGATACGCCGAGCGGCAGGGCGCGAAAGTCGTCACTGCGCCTATGGGCGGCGATCTCGGCGTTGATCTCGATGCGCTGGAGAAGGTCATCGACGATGATGTCAGCCTCGTCCACATCACCAATCCCAACAACCCGACGGGCATGCTGCTTGATCCGGATGCGTTGCGCTCCTTCATTCGCCGCGTCGAGCGCAAGGCGACGGTGCTCGTCGACGAGGCCTACAATGAGCTGACCGACGATCCTGAAGCCTCATCCATGCTCGACTTGGTGCGCGAGGAAAAGAACGTAATCGTGTCTCGCACCTTCTCCAAGATTTACGGCATGGCGGGCTTGCGCGTCGGTTATCTGATGGCGCGCGCGGACCTGACCGCGCGCATTCGAAGCAACATCATGTCATGGATCAGCGGTCCCGGGCTCGCCGCCGCCATCGCCAGTTATGATGACCACGCCTTTTTGACCGATTCCAAAGCGAAAATTCTCGAAGGCCGGGAGATGGTCATGGCGGCGGCGCGCGAAAACGGCCTCGACTGTCTTCCTTCTCAAACAAACTTCGCTTTTGTGAATGTGAAGGGCGACGCCAACGCCTTCCGCGACAAAATGCAGGCGAAACAGATTTTCATCCGTGGCGCCTATGATGGGCTTCCGTCTTGGTCCCGCGTCTCCATGGGCCGGCTAGAAGATCTTTCACGCTATGTGGCGGCGCTTCCCGAAGCCCTTGGCGGCTGAATAAATTTTGCGCGAAGATGACCGCACCGTGCGGTCATTTGACATTATTCTCTAAATTGTCGCGAGATTACTCGCGACAATTAATACATATAATCCTTATGCTGATTTTTATCATGCCTCAGTGAGTTGTGGCTCAAATGTCGCCCATTAGGATAAATTCAAAAATCTTTCAAAAAACTGTTGCACAAAAAATCATTTTGTAATCACATTTGCTAACGCCGTATGCGGATTAGATAATCAGTGTAAGGTGCATAATTGGACGCTAAGCATCCAGATGGTGCTGTTCTGGCGTGCAAATAATAACGAACGGTTTGCAGCTACGATCTGCATTCTTTCGTATGGGAGGCGACGTCCGCGGTGAAATCACAACTCTGCGGGGGCTCGCATGAAAAAGACTTTCAAAACTAACAAAGCCTATATCTTTGCGTCGGCGTGTGCTGTTGCGCTTTGCTCTTCCCTACCGGTTTTTGCGCAAACGGACGAAACAGATGATGAAGTTGTCGTGACCGGCATTCGCGGCCTTCCGCGATCCGTTCAAGATTCAGCCGTTCCGATCGACGTTTTTAATGAAGGAGATCTCGAAGGCGTTTCCTATACGGATGTGAACGATGTTCTCCTTACACTCGTGCCATCCTACACATTGAGCCGTCAGCCGATCAGCGACGGCTCAACCTTTATTCGTCCGGCGTCGCTGCGCGGCCTGCCGACGGATAAAACCCTGGTGCTTGTCAACTCCAAACGCCGTCACCGCGCCGCACTCGTATCCATCGGCGGTTCGGGCACGCAAGGACCTGATGTCGCGACGATCCCTGCGCTCGCGCTAAAAAGCGTTGAGGTCCTGCGCGATGGGGCTGCCGCGCAATACGGCTCTGACGCCATCGCCGGCGTCATCAACTTCATTCTGAAGGATTCTTCGGAGGGCCTTACGCTTACCGCACAAACGGGACAGTTTTACGAGGGCGACGGGTTTGAATATATATTCGCCGGCAATGTCGGGTTCGGTCTTGGCGACGACGGTTTCGTCAACATCTCGCTTGAATATTCCCATTCTGATTCGACCGTCCGCGCGGAGCAATATTGCGAGAGCTGGTTCTGCGTTCCCACTGTTGCGGCCATGGATCCGACTTTTGCGGCAGGCGTTGAAGCCGCTTCGCTAGCAGATGGCGATATTGTCCAGCCATGGGGCCGGCCTAACTCGGAGGCTTTCCGCTCCTTCGTCAATATGGGCTACACATTTTCGGAGCAGGTAGAATTCTACGCATTCGGCAATTTCTCCGACAGTACGGCGGACGGCAACTTCTTCTATCGTTATCCAGGCAACGGTACGATCGAGGATTTGCGCCTCGAAGACGGGTCCATCTACAATTTCCTCGAAATTTTCCCGGGCGGTTTCACGCCGCAATTCCATGGCGACGTAATAGACTATTCGGCGGCGGGGGGCTTTAGGGGCGATCTCGGCGGCGGATTCTCTTACGACGTCTCCGGCCGCGTCGGCTCAAACAAAATCGAATATTTCATTGAGAATACGGTCAACCCGTCACTCGGCCCCGACACGCCGACGGAATTCTATCCGGGCGACCTTATCAACAAGGAAGCGCAGTTCCAGGCCGATCTGGCGCAGGTGGTGGATATCGGCCTCGCCGGCCCGCTCACTATCGGTTTCGGCGCGAGCTATATGAAAGAAGGCTACGAGCTCATTGAGGGCGACCCGTTGTCTTATGCCAGCGGCCCATTCGCTCTGCCAGACCCCTTCGACCTTTGCGACGGCATGACCGGACCTACGGCCGCCGGAGCCGGAATCGCCGATCTCGACTGTACGGATCCTGATGACCCTGTGTTTACGGTCGTCGGCGTCGGCTCCAACGGATTCCCGGGCTATTCGCCGGCGTTTTCCGGCAAATACACGAGAAACAGTAAGGCGTTCTATCTCGATCTTAGCGCCGACGTTACCGACAGCTGGTTCCTGCAAGGCGCCGTGCGTTACGAGAATTACTCCGACTTTGACAGCCAGCTCATCTATAAAATCGCTACGCGGTATGAGCTGTTTGAAGGTCTCGCTGTTCGCGGCTCATACGGCACGGGCTTCCGGGCCCCGACACCGGGGCAACAAGGCACCACCAACGTGTCCACGCGCCTGCCCAACGGCTTCCCCGTGGCGACAGGTCTTTTTCCGGCCTCAAGCCCGGTTGCTCAGGCCCTTGGCGCGGATGCGCTGAAACCTGAAACATCCAAGAACATCGCCGCCGGCGTCACTGCGAGCTTCGCTGGCGTTAATCTTTCGGTCGACTTTTATCGCATCGCGCTTGAAGACCGCGTGAACGCAATCTCTACCCAGAGCGTGTCAACGGATCCAATGGCTGGCGCAGCTTATGACAACTACCTTGCGCTTGTGGGCGCTGGCGTCGCCGGCGCCGAATCGATTGGCGGCGTCTTCTACTTCGCTAACGCCTTCGATACGATCACAAAGGGCGTCGATATCGTCGCCACCACTGATTTCGATCTTGGCGGAGCGGGAACAACGTCCGTATCGCTTGCCGCAAACTACAACGAGACGGAGTTCGACGGCGATGTTGACGCCCTGTTCAATGCCGAAGACCAGTTCGATTTCGTCAATGGCGAACCCAACTGGCGCGGCATCTTCACGGCGATCCACAGCGTCGGCGGATTTACTGCATTGGGCCGGGTCAGCTATTATGGCTCTTATGAGAACTCCAACGGTTCGCCCGTGACAGATATTCAGGAGTTCGATCCTGAATTCTTCGTCGACCTGGAGCTGAGCTATACCTTCATGGATCACTACAAGCTGGCGATCGGCGCCCGCAACATCCTCGATAATTATCCTGCGCCGGGAGACGCGGCGTTGGGCGAAACCTGCTGCGGCCGGATTTATCGCTCCGACTCCATCGTCGATTGGCAGGGCGGCTACTACTATGGCCGGGTGGAAGTAAGCTTCTAACGCGCAGACTCGCGCTAAAAGAAAAGGGGCAAAGCGGCCGCCGCCGTTTTGCCCCTTAGTCTTTCAGATATCGCTTCCGCTCCTCTGCGCCGGCCAAAAATAAACTAGCCTTTCTACGGGGCGCGAACTCGTTGGAAATTTCCAGCGAAAAGGCTCGCTGACTGCACTTCAATTTTGCTCTCGGAAATCCGCGCACCGCCCGGATTTCACCACAATAATACCCAGAGATTGCCGCCATCCCGGACAACGGAATCCCCGACGTTAGACGTTTATTGATCGAATGCGTCACGCCGTTTTCACGCGCCAGGCCGGGGGCATCTGGATATCTCTATGAAAAAGCTCAAGATTTGGAAATTCGGCCCAATCACGCTGGGTCTCACGGCGCTGGTTTTGGCGGCGGGCGCCTATTTTGCCTTCGCAGGACGCACGAAGGCCCCGGACTATCAGACCGCGGACATCACCCGCGGCGATATCGAGGTGTCGATTTCCGCCTCCGGCAAGATCCAGCCGAAAAATTATGTGGATGTGGGCGCACAGGTTTCGGGCCAGCTCGAGGAATTCTTATTCGAAGTTGGCGATGTGGTGGAGAAAGGCGACCTCCTCGCCCGGATCGACGAAACCCTCGCCGCCGCCAAGGTCGAGGCCGATCGCGCACAGTTAAAAGAGCTTGAGGCTTCCTACGCCCAGCAGCAGGCTTCGCTGGAGCTTTCGAAAGCCAACGCCGCCCGAGCGGACATGCTTTATAAGGCAGACGCCATCTCGCAGGCGGAATACCAGGCCGCGGTCGCCGACAGGAAAATTGCGACGGCGCGGCTCGCCCAGCTTGAGGCCCAGATAGAACGGCAGAACTCCACCCTTGAAGCCGATCTGGCGACGCTCGAATTCACGAAAATCTATGCGCCCATGTCCGGCACCATCGTGTCTCAATCCGCAGTCGTGGGCCAGACCCTGAACGCCAACCAGACGACGCCGACGATTTTGCGCATCGCCGACCTTTCGGTGATGACTGTCGAAGCTGACGTTTCCGAGGCCGACGTCCTGCGCGTCGAAAAGGGTCAGGAAGCCTATTTCACGACGCTGGGCGGCGGCGGCCAATGGACGACGAATGTGCGCCAGGTTTTGCCGCAGCCCGAAGTCTTGAATGACGTCGTCCTCTACAAGGTTTTGCTCGATGTCGAAAACAAGGATGAAAAGCTGAAGCCGGAAATGACGGCGCAAGTTTTCTGCGTCCAAGGCAAGGCGGAGAATGCGATCATTGCGCCTGTCGCGGCGTTGCGCGAAGGTCAACGTCGCCGTGGCGATGAAGGAGAACGCCGCCGCAATCGTGATGACAACAAAACCGGCTTCATGGCGGCCCGCGCGAGTGACGTCAGTGACGAGGATGGCCTAAGACAACAGATACGCGCCGAAATGCAGAAAATTCTGGAGGCGCGCCCGGACGCAGAGCGCAAAATGGCGCTGGTCATGATTGACGGCGCGCCGCAGCCGCGTCCGGTGCTGGTCGGCCTGCAGAACCGCACGCAAGCGGAAATCCTTTTCGGCCTTGAGCCTGGCGATGTGGTCGTTACGGGCGAAGCGGTTATGGCGCCGCCGGTCGCCCGCAATGGCGACCGCTCGAACCGCCCGCCCGCTATGGGCCGGCGCGGGCCGCGCTAAGCGAGCAAGCCCGTGAGCACACTCATCGACATCAAAGATGTGAGCCGCGTTTACGGCAAGGGCGAAGCCGAGGTGCGCGCACTCGACGGCGTCAGCCTCACCATCGAAGCGGGCGAATTCGTCGCCATTGTCGGCCAGTCAGGCTCCGGCAAATCGACGCTGATGAATATTCTCGGCTGTCTCGACAGGCCCTCAAGCGGCTCCTATTGCGTGCGCGGCAAGGATGTCGCCTTGCTCGCGCCCGACGAACTGGCGGCCCTGCGGCGCGACACATTCGGCTTCGTCTTTCAGCGTTACAATTTGCTCGCCAGCGCCTCCGCCGCCGAAAATGTGGAAATGCCGGCGATCTACGCCGGCGGCAAACTCGAAGAACGCCGCGCGCGCGCGCAAGAGCTCTTGGACAAGCTTGGCATTGGCGACCGCAGTTACCATCGCCCCAACCAGCTTTCAGGCGGCCAACAGCAGCGCGTCGCCGTCGCCCGCGCGCTGATGAACGACGCAGAAGTCATTCTCGCGGACGAGCCCACCGGCGCGCTCGATTCCAATTCCGGCGCAGAACTCCTGTCGCTGCTGGAGGAACTGCACGCCTCGGGGCGCACGATCATTCTGATTACGCATGACCACAATGTCGCCGCTCGCGCGCACCGGATTGTCGAGATCACCGACGGAAAGATCGTGTCAGACACCGGCCGACCCGAGAAATCCTCAGAAACAACGGTCTTTGAAAAAGCCGTCGATGCGCCGTCTTTCCTCCTGCAGGCGAGCGAAGCGGTGAAAATGGCTTTCCGGTCGTTGCGCGCCAATCTTTTCCGCACGTCGCTGACGCTGCTCGGCGTCGTCATCGGCGTCGCGGCAGTGGTGGCGATGCTCGCGATTGGCGAAGGCAGCTCAAAGCAGGTGGTCGCCAGTATCGAAACCATGGGATCGAACCTGTTGTTCGTGCGCCCCGGCGCGCCGGGCACGCGCATGCGCGGATCGGCGATCGCAACGCTCACCATGGAGGATGCGGAGCGTCTCGCCGAACTCGACAACATCATCGCCGCTGTTCCGACGCGCTCCGACCGCGCCACCTTGCGCGTCGGCGACGCCGACTATCAGACCTCCATCGACGGCGTAACCTCGGACTGGCCGCTCGCCCAGAACTGGGACATGGCCTACGGAACGTTCTTCACGAAGGACGATCAGGACCGCCGCGCGGCCGTCGTGGTGCTCGGCTACACCGTCGCCGACAATCTGTTCGACAATGTCGCGTCGGCGGTGGGAGAATATGTCTTCATCGGCGGCGCCCCGTTTGAAGTCGCCGGCGTGCTCGCGCCCAAAGGCGCCACCGCCTGGGGCCAGGATATGGACGACGTGTCGCTGGCGCCGATCACCACCGGCATGATGCGGCTTTTCGGTCAGAATTATCTTTCCTCGATCACCATCGCGGTCGAAGACACGAAACGCATTGCCGAGACGGAGGCGGCGGCGCACGCCCTCCTCCTGTCGCGTCACGGGGTCGAGGATTTCCAGCTGCGCAACACGGCTTCAATCCTTGAATCCGTCGAGGAGACGCAGAAAGCTTTCTCCATTCTGCTCGGTTCGGTCGCGGCGATTTCTCTCATTGTCGGCGGCATCGGCGTCATGAACATCATGCTGGTGAGCGTCACCGAACGCACGCGCGAAATCGGCGTTCGGATGGCGACCGGCGCGCGCCGCTCCGACATCATGATGCAGTTCAACACCGAAGCGCTGGTCGTCGGCGCCCTGGGCGGGATTCTCGGCGTTCTGATCGGTCTGGGCGTCTCACTGGCGCTTGGGGCGACAGGCATGTCGATTGCGATCACGCCGGCCCCCGCGATGCTCGCTTTCGGCTCGGCGCTCGCCATCGGACTCCTCTTCGGCTTCATGCCGGCGCGCAAAGCCTCGCGCCTTGATCCCGTCATCGCGCTGGCGTCAGAGTAAGGTCATGAAAAAAATACTTCTGTCCACCACCGCTCTCTCGCTCGCCGCCTGCGCTACTGCGTCGCCACCCGTAGGCGAACTGGCGCCTGCGCCTGCGACTTACAATTATGCCGGGGCTCTCGCTGAAACAGAGAAGACGGATGCGCTCTGGTGGGAGACGTTCAACGATCCGGCGCTCGATACACTCGTCAATGAAGCGCTCTCCGCCAATCAGGACATCGCCGCTGGCCTCGCCGCATTGCGTTCGGCGCGCGCTTCGGTGCGCATCGCGAACGCCTCGCTATTTCCGCAACTGAGCGCCGGCGCCTCGGCCTCATCGGATACGGAAGGCGACGGTCTCGACGATGTGTCCGCCTCGGCGCGCGGCTCCGCTTCCTATCAGCTCGATCTTTTCGGACAGAACGCGGCCGACCGCCGCGCGGCGCGCGCGAGTTATGATGCGCAAGCCTTCGATCAACGCGCTCTCGAACTCACCATCGCATCGGAAGTCGCCTTCACCTATTTTTCCGTGCTGGCGGCGCGCGAGCGGCTTGAGGTCGCTCAATCCAATCTCGAGATTTCCGAACGCATCTTCAATATTGTGAAGGTCCGTTATGACGCCGGCGATGTGTCGCGTTTCGACCTGTCGAGTCAGGAGGCTTCGCTCGCCAATGCGCGCGCCCGCCTGCCGCAAATCGAACAACAGCTCGTCAGTCTCGAAACGGCGCTGTCGGTTCTTCTCGGCCGGACGCCGCAAGGCTACACGGCGCCGGAGGGCGATATTCTTGCTTTGACGCCGCCGGCCATTAATCCGGGCATGCCGTCGGAGCTGTTGCTGCGCCGTCCCGATCTGTTGAGCGCAGAGGCGCAATTGCGCGCCGCCGACGCCAATGTCGCCGCAGCGCAACGCGCTTTCTTTCCGTCCGTTGATTTAAGCGCCGGCGTCAATGCCGGCCTTACCGGCGGAACGAGCGTCATCGGCTCTCTCGCCGCGTCGCTCGCGGCGCCGATCTTCACCGGCGGACGGCTTGAAGGCCAGCTCAGCGCCGCCGAAGCCCGCGTCGACCAGCAAATCGCCCGCTACCGCCAGGCGACGCTCAACGCGCTTCGCGACGTCGATGTCAGCCTCAGCGCCCTCGCCACGGCGGAACAGCGAGAAGACCTGCTCATCGTCGCGCGCGACGCCTCGCAACAATCGTTGTCGCTCGCGGAAATCCGTTACCGGTCCGGCGCGGACGATCTGACCAGTCTGCTCAATGCGCAATCGTCCTATTTCAACGCCTCGGACAGCCTCGTTCAGGGCCGTCTCGACCGGCTGAGCGCAGCCGTCGATCTTTACGCCGCCATCGGCGGCGGCTGGGACGGGTAATAGCGCCGCTACCAATAAAGCGGTTCAAAATAATGTGTAGGCCGCAACTTTAGCCGCTGGCGGTCACAACAAGGCAGCCTGTAGGCCGTGCATCCTCCGGCTGCTTTTGGTATCTTGAATGCTTCACTCGCTGCGTTCAAAATCCATTCATGCTGCACGAAGCCCAGAAAACCCTGCCGCCAACCATTTTCGACCCTTCAGGCGCGGATGTCCTCGCCTTTGCGCTGAACGAGTGCGAGGCGGGCAAACCCGTCGCGATTGTGACGCTGGCGGCGATTGATGGATCCTCGCCGCGCTCTGTCGGATCGCAAATGGTGGTTTCCGAAGACGGCCGCTTCGCCGGATCGATCTCCTCCGGCTGTCTCGAACGCGCGATCATTGAAAAAGCGAGAGAGATGTTGTTGCAGGGACGCGGCGGCTTCGTGCGTTATGGAAAAGACTCGCCATTTCGCGATCTAGTGCTTCCCTGCGGCTCCGGCGTCGATCTTCTCTTTACTGTTAATCCGTCCGCCCGCGCTTTACGTTCAGCGTACGATGCATTGAAAAAACGCCATAGCACTGCGTTGGCGTTTCATCCTGATGGCGCGCGCATATCCGAGAGTGGAAAGACGGAACTCCGCGGCGAAACGCTTGTGCGCCGCTATACGCCGGCGCTAAGAATTCTCGCTGCGGGCATGGGCGCCGAACTGACGCTCCTGAGCCGCATCAGCGCCGGCGCCGGTTATAGCGTCTGCGCCGTCTCCCCTGATGCGCGGACGCTTGAAGACAGCGCAACGCAGCAAAAAATACGACTGCAGTCGGTGTCTTCGCTTCCACCGCTTGACATTGATCCGTGGACGGCGGTTGTGCTCCTCTTTCATGATCGCGAGTGGGACGTCTCCATCTTGCCCGCGGCCCTCGCCGCACCTGCCTTCTATATCGGCGCCGTTGGCAGCCGCAAAACGCACGCCGCGAGACTTGAGGCGCTTCGCATGGTCGGCGTCAGCGAAGAAGAGCTGCAGCGGCTGCAAGGCCCCATCGGCCTCATCCCGGCGACGCGCAATCCGTCGGCGCTGGCAGTGTCGGTTCTCGCCGATATCCTCGCCGCTTGGCCTTACGGGCAATGAGCCTCACGCCCGCCAATACAGCGGCGATCCTTCTTGCGGCGGGCGCCGCCTCGCGATTCGGGGCAGACAAACTGTCAGCGCCGTTGCGAGGAGCCAGAGTCATCGATCACGCCGCAGCCGCCCTGACCGCATCTGGATGCGCGCATCGCGCTGTTATTGTAAATTCTGAGAACGTCATTTCCGGTCTGCCCGGCTTTGAGACCGTCATTAATCCGGATGCGGCGAAAGGGCTGAGCACGTCCATTCGGATCGGCGTCAACTGGGCTGAGGCATGCGGCGCGAAAGGCGTCTTGATTGCGCTTGCCGACATGCCTTTTGTCGACCCAGACCATTACGTCAGACTTTTTGAAACAGCCAATGCGAATCGCAATCAATGCGCCTTCACCGCGGCCGGGGAAAAGCGTTCGCCCCCGGCGATCTTCAGCGCGGGATGGTTTTCACAATTGCGCGATCTTGAGGGCGATCAGGGCGCCAAACATTTGCTCTCAACGCAACCGAAAGCAGCAGGTGTTTCAGCTCAGGAAAAAATGCTTGCTGATATTGACACATCCGAAGACCTAATTCGTTTTGAAAAAAGCGCTTCTTCTGTTATAAGCTGAAGGGGCGTCATAGAGGCGGCGTTACGCAGCGCATTTGGACCGACTTCCGAATTGAACGCTGGGCATGTTTCGCGGCCTCCCAAGTACACATCAAAAATTGCCCAATCCCAGCGCTGTATAAGTCAGAAAGGCGAGCCATGAGCGTCACTCTTACCGTCAACAATGAAGAGCGCACCGTCGATGCTGATCCGGACACGCCGCTTTTATGGGTGCTGCGCGACGAATTGCGTCTGACCGGCACCAAATTCGGCTGCGGCGTCGCGCAATGCGGAGCCTGCACCGTCTATGTGAACGGCCAGCCGAGACGGTCCTGCGTGACGCCGGTGTCTTCGGTCAATGGAATGGATGTCACCACGATTGAAGGGCTGGCCGGGCCCGAGGCGGACGCCGTGCGCGCCGCATGGGCTGAATATGACACGCCGCAATGCGGCTATTGCCAGTCCGGCCAGATCATGACCGCCGCCGCCCTGTTGCAGCGGACGCCCCGGCCCACTGACGAAGACATCGACAATGCGCTGGCCGGCAATATCTGCCGCTGCGCCACCTATGTCCGCATCCGCCAGGCCGTGAAGGCCGCCGGCGAAAAGCTGGAGGGCTGATCCATGACGACGCTCACATCGACTCTGACGAAATCCTCAGCATCCCGCCGCGCTTTTCTCGCCGGCGCAGGCGGCCTTGTCATCGGCGTCGTCCTGCCGCTCAAGGGCCGGGCGCAATCAAGCGCCGAAGCCGTGCTCGGCGCGGCCAGCACGGAGCAGCAATATGCGCCCAACGCGTTCATCCGGATCAGTCCCGACAATCTCGTGACGATCCTCATCAAGCATATCGAATTCGGCCAAGGTCCCTTCACCGGACTTGCAACGCTTGTCGCCGACGAAATGGATGCGGACTGGAGCCAGATCCGCGCCGAACACGCACCCGCCAACGCCGCGCTTTACGGCAATGCATTATTCGGCGGCATGCAGGGTACGGGCGGGTCCACGGCCATGGCCGCTTCTTTCATGGTGATGCGTCAGGCGGGCGCCGCCGCGCGCGAAATGCTCGTCTCTGCGGCGGCGCAAAACTGGGGCGTTCCCGCGTCAGAGATTAAAGTCTCCAAAGGCGTTCTTTCGCATGCGTCCGGCAAGACCGGATCGTTCGGCGAGTTCGCCGAGGCCGCAGCAGCGCTTGAGCCGCCGGCCGAACCGAAACTGAAAACCCCGGACCAGTTCGTCTATATCGGCAAGAACGTGCCGAAACTCGACACCGCCGACAAGTCTACCGGCAAGGCGATGTTCACGCTTGATGTCTATCGCGAGGGCATGGTGACCGCGGTCGTCGAGCATCCCAAAAAGTTCGGCGCAGTCGTCGCGTCCTTCGACGACAAGGATGCGCGCGCCATTCCTGGCGTCATCGACGTCAAGAAGACGAGCGCGGGCGTCGCCGTTTATGCCAAGAATACTTACGCCGCTTTGAAGGGGCGCAAGGCGCTGAAAGTGACCTGGAATGACGGCGCAGCCGAGAAACGCTCATCGGCGGAGATTGCGCAGGAGCGCCTTGCGGCCGTGAAACAACGCGGCGCCGTCGCGGGCGAAAAAGGCGACATCGAGAGTGGTTTCGCCAATGCGACTATTACGCACGAAGCGGAGTATCTCTTCCCCTATCTCGTACACGCGCCTATGGAGCCGCTCGACGCCGTTATTGAACGCAAGGAAGACGGCGGCGTTGAAGTGTGGATGGGCAGTCAGATTCCAAGCGGCGACAAACCTGCCATCGCCGCCGTCTGCGGCCTCACTGAAGACAAGGTGACGCTCAACACCATGTTCGCCGGCGGCAGTTTCGGCCGGCGCGCGCAACCGGTTGGCAATTTCGCCGCTGAAGCCGCGGAAGTCTTCATGGCTCATGGCGGCAAGACGCCAGTGAAACTGATGTGGACCCGCGAAGACGACATTCGCGGCGGCTTTTACCGCCCGCTGATGGCGCACCGCATTCGCGCCGGCCTTAACGACGCCGGCGAGATCGTCGCCTGGGAGCAGGTCGTCGCCGGTCAGTCTTTCCTCTCCGGTTCGGCCTTTGAAGGCATGATCCAGAACGGCGTCGACGCCACCATGGTGGAAGGCGCGTCGGAGCTTCCCTATGACATTCCCAACGTCAATGTCTCAGCGCATATCATCAACAATCCGGTGACGACCTTGTGGTGGCGCTCCGTCGGCCATACCCATACGGGATACGCCGTCGAAACCTTTGTCGACGAACTTCTCGACAAGGCGGGCAAAGACGCCGTCGAGGGCCGTCTCGCCATGATGGGCGAACAACCGCGACTCGCCGCCGCCCTGCGCAAGGCCGCCGACATGGCCGGCTGGGGCCGCGCGGCGCCCGAAGGCCGCGCCTTCGGCGTCGCCGCTGTCGAATCCTTCCGCTCTTACGTCGCGGAGGTGGTCGAAGTCTCCATGGAAAACGGCGCGCCCAGGGTTCACAATGTCTGGTGCGCCGTCGATTGCGGCGTCGCCGTCAACCCGGAAGTCATCAAGGCGCAGATGGAGGGCGGCATCGGCTACGGCCTCAGCGCGGTTCTCTTCAACGAACTGACGCTCGCTGATGGCGGCGAAGTGGAGCAGTCGAATTTCCACGACTATCGTTCGCTGCGGATCGGGGAGATGCCCAATGTCGAAGTCGAAGTCATCGCCTCAACCGAACCCCCGACAGGCGTCGGCGAACCCGGCACGCCCCCCATCGGGCCCGCTGTCGCCAACGCCGTGCGCCGCCTCACCGGAAGAACGCCCCGGCAGCTGCCCATGACCAAAGCGCTTCAGGCCTAGATTTTATTTGCCGCGCGTAGAGACGGAAGGCGGAAACCGCTTTTAGCAACGCGCCTCAGGGAGACCTTTCATGCGACGCCTTTCATTCGTCACCGCCTCTGTCATCGCCATCAGCGCCCTCTCCTTGTCCGCCTGCGGAAACAAGGATGAAAAACCCGCAGCAACCAAATCGGCGCTGGAAGTCAACGGGCTGAAAACCCCTGCCGCTTTTGAAAGCATCGCGGACAATGAACAGCGCTCGGCGGCGCTGTTCAACGAAATGGCGAAAGTCATGCTGCATCCCCGCTGCGCCAACTGCCATCCGGTTTCCGGCGGACCAACGCAGGGGGACGACATGCATCCTCATAACCCGCCGGTCATTCGCGGGTCAGGCATGGGCGCCCCCGGCATGGAATGCACCACCTGTCACGGTCAGGAAAATGTTGAGTTCGCCAGTATGGAAGGCTCGATCCCCGGGGCGTCGCCCTGGATGCTGCCGCCGGAATTCATGGGCTGGGCGGGGAAATCATCCGCCGAACTTTGCGCGCAACTGAAAAACCCCGCGACCAATGGCGGGCGGTCCCCGGAAGATCTTATCGAGCACAATGGCGGCGATCATCTCGTGAATTGGGCTTGGAATCCCGGCGAAGGGCGCACGCCCGCTCCGGGCGATCAGGAAACCCTTGGCGCGCTGACGGCTGCGTGGGTTGAAGCCGGCGCCCATTGCCCGAAAAGCTGATCAAAGCTCAAAACATAGGCGTCGACATTCTAGCGCCGTCACAATCGAAAGAATCTGCATCGCCCACGCGATGCAGATTCTTTATTGCTTGGTTAGCAGCAATAAACGGCTTCTTAAAAACTGGTTTCCCAGCTCAGAAGCCCATTTGTCGCCGAGAAGAAAATCACGACCAGGATCGCGACCGGCAACAGAGCGCTCCAAAGTTTTGCCAACCAGCTCTGCTTCCCGCTCCACACGACATACGCGTTCCAAAGAACGAGCGCCATCGCCAGATAAAGCAGGACTTGCAAAGACATGGTCATACGGAGTTGTGCGTCGAAGTCAGACCCCAGCGCGGTCAAATCCGAGAACAGCGTCTGAAACGTGAGCAACCAGCCCCCGAGAAAGACAAAGACCAGAATGGCCGCAACCCGCGTCAATCGGTAGGCCATTGCTTCCTTGCCGGTCAGCGGGAATTGATGCTTGTACCTCCAGCGGACGGCGGCGCGCACGGGCCACATCACAAGCGTCAGCGCCAGCGCGCCGAGCGCTGCAGTCAACAGCGGCGTCAGCAAGGCCGACGAACGATACCATGGCGGCGGAATCAGCTGCATGAAGGGCGATATCGGTTCAAAAGTGAGATGCTCGACTTTGCCGTCATCGCCAAGCTTCACGGCCAAGCGTTCTGGGCCGTCCGTATGGCGCCAGACAAAAGGCTCCACCTCGCGCCAGCGCATTGCAAGCGGCCCCAGCGCGACAACGAGATCGTCATCTTCATTCATCGTAATCTTTATCTGTCCCAGATAGCGGGCCAGCGCGGCAAAGTTGCTGGCGGATGTTCGCGAGCTTTCATACACGCCGACGACAAGCGCGCCATGCTCCTTCGCCGTGTCGAGACGCGGTTCAAAAGGAATTTCCGCTTCCGGGAAATAGCGCAGCGCGAATTCATTCGCCAGTTTTTCGCGCAACATTAGCGTGCCGCCGCCCGTGCCGCTGCTGTTAAACGATACGAACAGGCCGACGTCCTTGTCGAGGAACAGCGACAAATCGGAATGGAAAAAGTTGGTGTCGCCGCCATGACCGATGCTGCGCAAGTCGCCTCTATTCTGCTGGTAGAAACCGAGCGCCATGGCGCCCAGCGGCGGCGTGTGCTGATCGATGGTTTCGTGCATCATGCGCGCCGTTTCCGGTTTCAGAAGCGGACCGCCATCATTTAGATGCGCGATCATGAACCGGCCCATATCGGCGCCGCTTGCGGCGAGCGCGCCGGCGGGGCTGGCGGGGATCAGCTCATAATAACCGGCTTTTCCATCCGCTCGGTTCTCGTAGCCGCTCGACATGTTGTCCTTGAATTTTTCCGGCAGCGGCATCTCAAAGGTCGAGCTGGTCATGCCGAGCGGCTGGAAAATATGGTTGTCGATATAGTCGGCAAAAGGCTCTCCAGAAATCCGTTCGACGATGTAACCGGCAAGCGCAGTTCCATAATTAGAATAGCCCGGAACCTCGCCCGGCGGGAACATGCGGCCCGGTATGGAATCCTTCAGATAGTCCCCGAGCGACATCAAATGATCCGGATCTTCGGCGATCAGATTGCGCAACACTTCTTCGAACCCCGCCGTGTGGGTCATCAAATGGCGGACGGTGATCGGTTTGTCGAAAGCGTCAGGTATTTTGAAATCGAGATAGGTATTGACGTCTTCGTCGAGATCGATCTTGCCCTGTTCCACAAGCTGCATCACAGCCGTCCAGGCGAACAGTTTTGAAACCGAGCCCGGGCGGAAAATCGTCTCGTAACCGTCGACCGGGGTGCGGCTTTCGAGATCGGCGTAACCGAAGCCGCGACTGGTCAGAATTTCTCCGTCTTTGACGACGGTCACCACGGCGCCGACAATCTCAGCGTTAGTGATGGCGTAAGGCATGAAACCGTCGAGCCAGGCGTCGACATCGGTTTTGGTCAACGCATGCACGCCGTCTTCCGCCGGCGCTGCTGCGGGCGCCGCCTCACTGACTGTTTCCGCCTCTTCCTGCAAAGGATCGGGGACCAGCGGATTTTCCTGCGCCGATGCTGACAGCGGCAGCGATAGAAGCGCCGCCGCAGCAGCGATCCTACGAATAGCTTCTGTTAAAGACATGACATTCTCCAAACTTACAAGGAAAGTTCTTGTTCACGGGTTTGCCCCTTCGAGAAGCGAATAAACGCCGATACCGACGAAATTGCCGAGCACATAGCCAAGAATCCCGGTGAGAATTCCTGGCAATACGAGATTGCGCCACTTGAAAAGAATTGCGATGGCCGCCGCGACAGGCGGGCCTGCGATGCAGGCGAGCGATGCGACGATAAGTTCCGCGTAGTTCAGTTTAAACAACGCGCCAGCCGCCGCCAAAAACATCAGATGCACTGCGAAAATCAGGAGCACCATCCAGAACATGCCGGGTGCGGCGCTGAGAATCCCGTTCACATCGGCGCCCGCGCCGACAATGGCGAAAAACAGATACATAAAAATCATCGCGATGACGTCTTCTCCACGCAAGCGCGCAAGGAAACTACGTCCGATTGTCGCCGCCGCCGTCATCAATACCGTAAGCACGAGCAGGCTGTAATCGGGAATGCCTAAAGCGCCGGCGATCTTCTCGCTCGCCGCGGTTACGGAGACAGCGATCGCCAGCGCTGTCAGCAATTGAAAGAGGGTCGGCGCGCGCGCTTCCGCGTTTTCCGAGACAATTGCGTCTCCCCAGATGCTGTCGACGCGCCAATGAAACCGATTTTGTAGCAACCGCCAGCCGGCCAGCACATTCAGGAAGATGATGAAACCGACGCCCAGAATGTTGTCGATCGCAAGCGCCGCCGAAAGCTGGGACGCATCTTCAAACCGCAAGGCATCTGCAACGGCGACGAAATTCAGGGAGCCGCCGGTATAGGTGGCGCTGAAGACGGCGGCGATCTTCGCTTCATTCGCGCCAAGATCAACAAAAGGCGCAGCAAGAAGCGCGCCTAGAACCGACCCCGCCATGCCAATCAGAAAGGCGATCAGAACGCGCCCGCCTTCCGCAAAGACTTTGATGAGATCAGCCCTGAAGAGAAACAGCGCGATCGCCACCGGCACGAGATAGGACCAGATCACACCATAGACAGGCGCGCTCCGCGGAATGATGTTGAAATGCGACGCGGCAAGCGCCGACAAAATAACGATCCCGGCTCCAGAAATGCGTTTGCCGAGCGGCGTTTGCTCCACCCCGGCTGCAAAAGCCGCAAGCGCCAGAAGAACAGCCAGCAACCCGAAAATATTGTCGGGCGAGATCATCTTGTCAAAGACCGCGTCATGTGGGCGTTCCCCACAATCCCGCTTCTGGGGCGTCAACGGCGCCAGCCTTATAGCCCATGCCGCCAGGATAATCCGACTTGAGATTCAGCGGACCGTCCAGGTCGACGAAATCGCAAAGCTGCGCGATGACAAAGGCCGGCGCCATGGAAAGCGACGTGCCCAGCATGTTGCCGACCATCAGCCCCTTCCCGGCTGCACGCGCCTCACGCGCAAGAGCCAGCGCTTCCGTCAGACCGCCTGTCTTGTCGAGCTTGATATTGATCATGTCATAACGATCAAGAACGTCGGGCAAGTCGGCTCGATGAAGGCAACTTTCATCCGCACATATGGGCACTGGCGCACGAAACCCGGCAAGCTCTTCATCCCCGCCGCGCGGCAAAGGCTGCTCCACCATGGCGACGCCGAGCTCTGCGAAAGGCTCTAAAACCGACTTCAACTGGGGGAATGAAAAGCCCTGATTTGCATCGATTACAATAGAAGCGTCCGGGCGCGCTTCGCGAATCGCCGATATACGCTCAACCGGATCCACAGCATCCAGTTTGATCTTAAGCAGAGGATAATCTTTGGCGCGCGCCGCATTTTCCGCCATGAGCGCCGGTGTTTTTTGAATGCCGATTGTGAACACGGTCCGCTGCGGTTTCGGCTCAATGCCAGTGAGCTCCCAGATCGACTTGCCGGTTTGCTTCGCTTTCAAATCCCATAAGGCGCAGTCTAAGGCGTTGCGCGCGCCGCCTGCGGGGAGGAGTTCCTGCACATCTTCCAGCGACACGCCAGCCTCAATTTGCTGACGCACCGCTTCGATCTGCTCCAGCATCAAGCCGGAGTTTTCTTTCAGATAATAGACGCCCACGCCCTCGCCGCGTCCAACAGAGCCGTTTTCTTCGACGCTGACGATAATGGCGTCGAGACTGTCGAAGACATAGCCTGTGATGGCGAAAGGCGCCTTCATCGGCCAGCCGGTTCGATGAACGCTTAGCCGCATTGTCATGACGCCGCCTCACTAGAGAGATTGTCGATGATCGCTTCAACCCCGTCTTTTATGGGATCCACGACCGGCAAGTCTGTTTCACGCGCAATTTTCTCATAAAGACGCATCCGTTCTTCGGACGGAATTCGGGAAGTGTTGACCGATACGCCAACGAACCGCGCATTGGCGTTTACGCGCCACGCGTGTGCGAGACACTGTTCTATTGTTTGTGTCAAAGGAAGAATGGGAAACGATCCGCCGGGTTCGGTCCCCAGAAGAAACTTGCGCGAGGGATCATGACATAACACCAGAGCATCGGGCTGCGCGCCATGAAGCAAGCCGAGGCTTACTCCTGCAAAGCTTGGATGGGAGAGCGAGCCCTGCCCTTCAATGACGTCCCAATGATCGTCCGCCGCTGCGGGTGAAAGCATTTCCGCGGCGCCGGAAATGAAGTCCGAGACAACGCTGTCGATGGGGATGCCGCCGCCTGAAATCATGATTCCGGTTTGGCCAGTGGCGCGGAAATCGGCGTTCCAGCCACGCGAGCGCATTTCCCGTTCGATGGCGAGCGCCGTGTATTTCTTGCCCACCGCGCAATCGGTTCCGACAGTCAGCAACCTTTTTCCCGGCCGTTTTGCGCCGGTCCCGATTGGAATATTCTTGGGCGGGGTGCGTATATCGATCAATCGCACGCCGGACTCGCGCGCGGCGGCGGCGATTTCCGGCACATCCGCCAAACGCGCATGCATGCCCGAGACGATATCAAGTCCGGCGCGTGCGGCGCGTGCGAGATCGCTGCGCCACGTCTCCGGAATATTTCCCCCCGCCGGCGCAACTCCAATGACCAGCGACCTGACGCCGGCCGCAATCGCTTCATCGATCGTCATATCGCGCAAACCGCCGTCCACCTGACAGCCCGGCGCGCGCAACTGACCAACACAGAATTCAGACCGCCATTGAATGAGCCCCAAACCTGTCTTGGCGTGACCCAGATCGGCGACATCGCCAAAATAGATCAGACATGGCGGCTGCAGCCGCTCCATGGCGGGTTTATTTTCAGCCGTCTCGGCTGCGGGCGCTGGCGCCCAATCCTGCCTAACCAGATTCACTGGCGTCCTCCGCATAAGTCGATTTTGTATTGATGATTTTCACGAGGCCGATGGTCAAAAGCGGCGCAATGACCAGTGCGATGAAGCCATAGGACAAAAGGCCGTACCCTTTGGCGATGAGCGAAATAATGCCGACAGCGCGCGCCAGAAAAATAGCGATGCAGAGCATGACGACAGCAAGGGCGAAACGGGCCCACTGAGGAAAGGCTCCGCCGCTATCGGCGAAAGAGGCGGCGATGCGCTCATTTACGGCGTGAATGAGCCCGACGCCGGTTTCAACAAAAGTTCCGAAGAGAACAATTTGAAAGACAACAAAGAACCAGGCCGAATTCAGCGCCTCAAGCAAAGACAAAACTGGCACCGCTTCATGCTGAATTTCCGGATACTGCGCCAGCATCGCGAGGAACACGAAAACTCCCGGCAGAATGCCGAGGAGACCCGCCAGCGAACCGGAAATGAGCGCTTCATTGCGCGTTTGCAAATAGGGAAGCACGAATAAGACGGCGACAAACGCCAGCAAATTGTATGCTGCGTACCGAACGCCATCGAGGAACCAGTAGCCCGTCACCTCTCCGCGCTGTAGCGCCGAAATTATGGCGTCTCCATGAGCAACCGACACCCAGACAAGGAAGACTGCATATACGGCGTAAAGCAACAACGACCACCAGGCCAGAGCGCGCTCAATGGTGGGGCCGCCAAAGAAAGCGAGCGCTCCAATCGCGCCAAGCAGACACATGACGCCCGCTATTTGAGGCGCGCCCAAGGAGGTTGCGAGCATTTCCCCCGCCGCAGAACCGAGGACGGAAAGAACCAGCAAAGCAATCAGCAAAAACAAAACTTCGAAAAGGCGCCAGAAAGGGCCAAGCAGCGCCATGAAAAATGCGCGATAGTTATAAGCCTTGCAGATCCGCGCAAATTCGAAGGCGACGGCGAAGACAACCGCCCAGGCGACCGCGGTGACCGCGAGCCCGAAAAGCCCTCCAAGGGCGCCGTGGCTCATGAAAAACTCCACGATCTCTCGCCCCGTGCCGTAGCCGCCGCCGATGATGACAGACTGAAACACTAATCCCGGCAGCAGATACGTTCGAAAAAGCCTGCTCATTAAAAACCTATCGCCATAGCGGGTTTAGACGGTCCGCCGTACAATACACGCAGACGGACCGTCAGGGCTTAAAACGCGGCCGTGAACATCGCGCCGATCGTGCGCGGCCGGAGGACGCCCGCAGTCACGACGCCCGGCGGCAGGTTGGTGTTCGGATTGCCGCCGGATGTATGGCCTCGCGAATTGGTCAGGTTACGGGCGAACAGTTCAATCGAATAATTTTCGAAGATGAGGCCCGTCCTGAGATCCAGGACGCCATAAGAGGGAAACTCACTTCTTCCGTTCGGCGAGAAGTTCGCAAACTGGCTCGACTGAAAGCGGAAGGTCCCGCCGGCATAGCCGGTGACGTTGTTGGACAGCGGGCGCTCGTAATCGCCGCTGATGCTGAAGGAGTATTTCGGCGTGAAGGGAAGTTTGTCGCCGTCAAGACCGCCCACAAGGATCGGATCGGTATCCGTCGTCAACTCCGAGTCGGTGATCGCGCCGTTCACGACGACATTCAACCCATCGACCGGACGCAGCGTAACCGTGGCCTCGCCGCCGACGCTCCTCGCGCCGCCCGTATTGGTATTGACGCCGAACCCATTGACGACGGTGAACAGCTGGACGTCTTTCCAATCGAGATAGAAAGCCGACAGATCAACCGCGAGCGAATTGTCTTCCGTCTGCGCCTTCAGCCCCGCTTCGTAGCTCAGAATCGTATCGGACTGATAGGTGAACGGCGTTCCCGCCGGCGCTGTCGGCGGCAAAACGTTCGGTCCGCCCGGACGGAAGCCTTTTGCGACCCGCGCATAGATCGCCGCATAGTCGTTCAGCTCAAAGCGCGGAGCCACTGACCAGGTGAAGACGCCTTCATCCGATGAAATCGTCGGGAAGACTTCCGGCGGCCCGACAAAAAGGCCCGGCAGGCCATCGGTTTCCTGGAACGCGTTCTGTTCGTTGTGGCTGAAACGCCCGCCCGCTGTAAGGTCAAAGCGCTCGCCGAAATGCAGCGTGGCGTTCGCGTAGGCCGCATATTCTTCATAGTCGGAGTCAATCGCGAGGTCAGCGAGAACCGGCACGCCCGGCGTCGGATTGACGGTTCCAGGCTCAACGGCCGTGACGAGCTGGTCGATCAGGCCTTCTTCATTGGTGTAGTAGCCGCCGATCATCCATTCGAACCGGTCGTTCTCCTGGGAGGAGAGCCGGATTTCCTGGGTGAATTTCTGATAGTCCGTCTGCTGATCGAGAACCAGCTCAAGCGGCGGCGCCATCAACGCGCCGGCAACAAGACCAGCCAACGAAAACGTCATGAAGTCGTCGTGAATGGTCTGATCGAAAGTGCTGTAGCTCGTTGAGGAAGTGATATTGACCGCCCCGAGATCCCAGTCAATCACGCCGCTGTAAACGCGGTAGGCCGCTTTGTTCGTGGAATCAGCAAAGACGGAATTGGTCAGCTCGCCGCCGAGCGGATCGAGCGTCGCCGCATCGAGCTCGATAGAGTTCGATTCATCGGTTTTAATATCCTGTAGAATGGCGCTCAGGCGAACCGACAGATTATCCGTCGCATTCAACAGAAGCGAAGCGCGACCGCCATAGGACTCAGACGGGTTGATGTCTTCCTTGACGTCAGAGCCATTGGCGCCAACCGAATCAATGAAACCGCCGCTTTTCCGGTAGAAACCGCTGCCGCGGAAGGCGAGACGCTCGCCCAGAGGAACGTTTATGACGCCTGCTCCGGAGTATCCAATATCGCCATCGTCAACTGTTTCGACGCCGGCGCGCACTTTCGCCTCGAACCCGTCCGTATTCGGCTCTGCTGTTACGAATTTAAGCGTGCCGCCGAGAGAGTTGGCGCCGTAGAGCGTGCCTTGAGGCCCGCGCAGCACCTCAACCCGCTCTACATCGAACGTGTCGAAGTCGCCGGCGAGAATGCCTGCGTTCACAAGCCCGGTGCTCGACCCGAACGGCGTTTCATCCACATAGACGGCGACCGTAGAGGCGACGCCGCCAGTGTTGACGCCGCGCACGATCAGACGACCTTCGCCGGGCGTGCTCTGATTAAGCTGAAGACCCGGCACAAGGGCGAGATAATCCTGAAAATTTGTGGCGTTCAGCCGTTCCAGCGTGTCTCCGCCGACGACGCTAACCGACAAGGGCACTTCCTGCAGCGTTTGAGCCCGCTTTTGCGCCGTAACGGTAATAACGTCACGGTCTTCGTCATCCTGCGCATGCGCGGAAGCCGTCAGCGCCCCGAACGCCGCGCACGCCATTAGCATCACTTTATTCCGGTGCATCATCATCTTCTCCTTATCCCCTCCGGCGTTCTACGCCTTAGCAACCATTATGGCTGTCTTATTTTTTTATACGACATTTTTATTTTTCTGGATACCCGCTTTAGCGATTTTAGAGCCAGCGGGGCGGATTGTTGCCGCCAGAACACAAGAAGCTTGGTTCAAAAAAAGCCCTTGTACACGCAAAACGCGAAAAACTTGGCCCCCTCGCCGCCGGAAGGCATGAGGGGAGATTCCAGCGGCAGGATGGCGGCGGGGTATTACGCCAAATACGGAGGATTAGGCTGCCTTATTCCAGGCGCGACGGCAGCTTCAGATCCTGCGTGTAAAGCTGATCATGGAGAAAGATGGCGTCGAGAACCCTCTGCTCACTGATCGTCAGTATCTTATGGACCTGTTCTCGAATATCGTCGGAGAGATCCTTCTTGATGGCTTCAACCAGCGCGCGCTGATGCTCCCATGTATAGGGCAAAAAGTGATTCATCTTCACATACAGCCAGTAGATTCGCATGGTCGTATCTTCGAGCTGTCTGATCCAGTGAATCAGCAGGGGATATTTGACCTGTTGCGCCATGAAAACGTTGAAGCGCTTGTTCGCCTTCAATAATTTCAACGCTACGGCGTCGTCTGTGATCGGGCCTTTATGAGAGATCATGTCGTTGAGCTTGGCGATCTGATCGTGGTCGATCTGCGCCGCGGCCATGGCGAAAATGTCAGGCTGCAGCATTTTGCGCATGGCGAAATTCTGCTTCACGTCCAGAAGAGTTAGAGGCGCGACACGGGTGATTCTCGGAGACACGGAAACGAGAAATTGCTGCGCCGTCAGCTGCTCCATAATGTTGCGGGCTGTGGTGCGGCTGATGTCGAACATGTCCGTCAGGATGTTTTCGGACACCTTCTGACTGGGCGCCAGCTTCTGGGTCACGATCGCATCCATGATGAGATCATAGGCCTTGGCCGGATTGGCGCCGTTCTGTTTCTTCTTATTGTTCGTGGTGGTCCTGGCCATCGCGTCCCATCATCTTCAATTCAGCGGTTTTTCTAGCGTTATTCCTCACCTTGTCTACGGAAATGATGTTTTTGAACGCCTTATTGATAATTAAGGCTGTATTATTGCCGAACATTAGGTTAGCCTCGCGGCCGCGTCATATTGTGAGGGGTATCCGCAGTCATGAGCATCTGCCTTGAGACCGACCGCCGCCATGTCCTGAAAAGCGGTCTGGCCGCCGCAGCCCTCGCGGCGCCCATGGTGAATTTCGGACGATACAAAGTGTTCGCAGCAAGCGAGCGCACCTACAGCGCAAAAACGATCGAGCTCATGAACCGCAGCCTTGTCATCGACATGCTGTCGGTGCTGGCGGATATCGGAACACTATTAAGCGCGGGCCCCGCCGAGGACGGTCTTGTTGTGTCGGATGCGCAGCTTGCGAAGCTGCGCGCATCCGGCGTCAATGTTTTTCATCCGGCGATCGGACTTGGCGGCAAGGAAAGCGCGCTCAGTTTCGTCGGTCGCCTCAATGCCTATGCTGCTGAGCGGCCGGACGATCTGCGGCGCATCACCACCATCGCCGACATGGAAAAAGCCAAGGCCGAAGACAAGATCGGCTTTATCGTTGGCATTCAGAACGCGCAGCATTTCGATAAGCCGGACGATGTGAACCTGTTTTACAATCTCGGCCAGCGCGTCAGCCAGCTTACCTACAACTCGATGACGCGGATCGGTTCGGGCTCGACCGACCGCGCTGATGGCGGCGTCAGCGATTTCGGCGCGGCGATCATCGCGCGCATGAACGAGGTCGGCATGGCTGTCGACGTTTCCCATTGCGGCGACCGGACAACGCTGGACGCGTTTGAGCTTTCAACAGCGCCCGTCCTTATCACGCATTCCAATGTACGCGCCCTTGCAGGCGGTCACCCGCGCTGCAAATCAGACGAGGCGATCAAGAAAATGGCGCAATCAGGCGGCGTGATGGGCATTACGGGCGTGCGCAACTTCGTTCGCCACAAAGAACCCACAACGATCGAACATCTGCTCGATCATTATGAGTATGTCCGCAAGCTTGTCGGGGTCGAGCATCTCGGGATCGGTTCCGACACGGATGCGGAAGGCTATGACGATATTCCGGAGCCCGCCTACACCGCGCTGAAGGAGGGCTATAAAGACTCCTACAAATTCCGTGGCAAGATCGACACCGACGGTTACGACCATCCGCAGAAGACCTTTGACCTGACCGAAGGACTTATCCGTCGAGGCTATTCCGACGCCGATATCGAGCTTGTCCTCGGTGGAAACTTCAAACGCGTCCTCGGCGAAATCTGGAAATCATAAAACCGATCAAATGTTCTCAGGAGAAAACATATGAGCTTACGCCGCATCGTCGCTTGCGCCGCCGCAAGCGCCCTGAGCATTGCCCAGGCGTGCGCCGCGGACATCACGCCGGAACAGATCGACGCCTACGCGCAAGAGGTGATCGGCGCCTTTAAAAACACCGGCCTCGGGATCACCGTCGTTTCAAGCGACTCCGTCATTTTCCAGAAAGCCTATGGCGTTCGCGACACCCGCAAGCCTGATGTAAAGATCGATGAAAACACGCTCTTCCCCTTCGCCTCTGTGGGAAAGGCTTTCACGACTGCAGCGCTCGCTATGGCCGTCGATGACGGAAAGCTAAAGTGGAACGATCCGGTCCGCAATTTCATCCCCGAATTTGAAATGTCGGATCCTTACATCACGAAGGAGTTCTCCGTTCGCGACCTTGTTACGCACCGCTCCGGCCTCCCCGCCGGCGCAGGCGATCTTCTGGTCTTTCCCGACGCAAATCCGGAAGTCTCCGACATTCTCGCAGCTATGAAACATATTCCGCCAGCAACAAGTTTCCGGTCGGAATACGCCTACGATAATCTTCTTTATGTGGTCGCCGGAGAAGTTCTGTCCCGTGTCGAAGGCAAGCCCTGGCATGAAGTCATCGAGTCGCGCATTTTCAAACCGCTCAAGATGAAATCCTGCAAAGCGCTGCCCTCGGAAGGCGCGGCGGCGAAGAACACTGTCACCCAGCACACGCGCGAACCCGGAAGCTGGGAAGGCGAACCCATCGATCCGCGCTACATCATCGGCGACGGCACGGCGCCAGCCGGAGGCTTAAGCTGTTCGATTACAGACTTTGCAAAATGGGCGCAGTTCTGGCTCAACGATGGAGTGACGCCATCGGGCAAAAGACTGATCTCCGAAGCGCAAGTGAAAGAGCTATGGACGGGCGTCACGCCCACCGGCGTAAGCCCCATGCTCGCCAAACTTGGCGATACCCATTTCTCAATTTACGGGCTGGGATGGACCCTGCGGGATTTCCACGGAAAACTCCTCGTCAGCCACAGCGGCGGTCTCCTCGGCGCGGTTTCCTATTTCGGCATCCTGCCGGAAGAAGACATCGCCGTTTTTGTCAGCAGCAATGATTTCGCTATCGCCACGAGCTTCCTTGCGCTGCAAATTCTCGATGACGCCGCAGACCCGCAGTCGGACTCCGACTGGATCGGTCAAGCCATCGAATTCTATAACGGCTATCAGGCGTCGGCGGCGAAAGATCAGGGTAAAGGCGATGATGCGGCGAAAGATGTCGCAACTGATCCCGGCCGCCCGCTTGCTGACTATGTCGGGACCTATGTTGACCCCTGGTATGGCGATGTCTCCATCACAATCCAAAACGGTCAACTGTTCATCGACATGAGCCGTTCCGAAGCGCTGGATGCGCCGCTTGTGCCGGTAGCGCCTGACAAATTCGTCGCGCGCTGGCCGGACCGAAACCTCAACGCCGACGCCTATGTGATGTTTTCCGCGCAAGACGGGAAGGTCTCAGGAATGACAATGAAAGCCGTGTCAGAAACGACTGACTTCTCCTTTGACTTTCACGATCTGAATTTCGCCAAAAACCCTTAAGGGCCATAGCGCCCTTCCGATTGCTGACCATATGATCGACTTTTTAGGCATAAAAATTCTGAGGGCGCTCTGCAAAGACGGCCGCATGTCCTATGCCTGCCTGGCGGAGAAAATTCATCTTTCCCAAACGCCGACGATAAAACGGGTGCGGCGCCTTGAAGAAGACGGCTATATCACCGGGTATTCCGCAATTTTGAACGAAAACAAACTGGGCGGCGGGATGAACATCTTCGTATGGGTCACGCTCGCCAATCAGAAGATATCCACTCACGCCGACTTTCAAAAGCTCGTCAGCGAAACGCCCCAAATTATGGAATGCTTTTTGACAACAGGCGAGTCCGATTACCTGCTTCGCGTCGCTGTCGAAACTCCTGCAGAGTTTGAAAAGCTTCTGTCAGAAAAAATATCCAGCGTCGTGCCGATCAGTCACACAAAGTCCAGTTTCGCATTACGCTCGGTCAAGCGCGAAATGATTCCGCCGCATCTCGCCGTTCATGAGCCGTCAGTCCGTGCTTGATCGCTTTGATTTCCCAATAATCAACGACGGCGGGTGTCTCGTGCGTGAAGTAAAGATATCCGGGGATACGGGGAAGGAGAAAGACTCGTGAAACGACTCTGCTCGCTCAGTCTTATGCTGGCTGGTTTTCTGATGCTGGCGCCGGGCGCCAGCGCGCAAAAAGCTTCTTTCGATCTGGTGATCCTGAGCGGCCGCGTCATCGATCCTGAAACCGGGCTCGATGCGGTCCGCAATATCGGTATCCGCGGCGACAAGATTGAGAAGATCACCAACCGAAATATCAGCGGCGAAAGGATCATCGACGCCGAAGGCCTTGTGGTGGCGCCGGGATTTATCGATCTGCACGCCCATGGACAGACGATTCCGGCGGCGCGGGCGCAGGCGCTTGACGGCGTGACCACCGCGCTGGAGCTTGAGGCTGGCGAGTATCCCATTGCGAACTTTTACGAAGCGGCTGCGCAAGAGGGCCGTCCAATTAATTACGGCGCTTCCGTCAATTGGGCGCGCGCGCGAAGCGCTGAAACTGCTGGCTTAGAACCAAGGTCATACGCCGATCCGCTCGAACAGGATGAGGATGGTCCTGATTGGCGCTACACGCCGCTTAAAACTGAACAGACGTCCGCCGTTCTGTCGCGCATTCAAAAAGAGCTTAATGACGGCGGTTTGGGCGTCGGCATGCTTCTGGGTTATGTGCCGGGATCGGGAAGAAACGAATACTACGCGTTGCATGAGGTCGCCGCGAAAAATGGCGTCCCCACCTTCACCCACGCCCGGTATCTGTCGAACATCGAACCTGACAGTTCGCTCGAGGGCTTTCAGGAGATGGTCGCCGTGTCGGCGGCGACCGGCGCGCATATGCATGTCTCTCATTTGAACAGCATAAGCATGCGCGATATCGGCCTCATCCGGCCCATGCTGGAAGCGGCACAGGCTAATGGCGTCAACATCACGGTGGAGGCCTATCCCTACGGCGCTGGAGCGACGGCGATCGGGACGGCGCTTTTTGAAGGCGAAAACTGGCAGGCCCGCATGGGCGGCATCAAGAAATCCGACTTCACGCTCGATGGCGTTCCCTTAAGCGACGCGGAATTCGACAGGCTGCAAAAGCAAGCGCCGGGAACCGACATCGTCGTTCATTTCCTGCATCCGGAAGACAACCCGGAAGATCGCGATATTCTTGCGCAGTCCATCCTTTATCCGGGCGGCGCCATCGCGTCCGATGGCGGCAACTGGACGGTAAACGGCGAGAACATCGCCAGCGATGTGTGGCCGATCCCTTCAAATGCGTCATCGCACCCGCGCAGCGCGGGCACTTTCTCGAAATTCCTGCGCGTCTATGTGCGTGAAAACCAGATGGTCGGTCTTTCAGACGCGCTCGCCAAAACCAGCCTTATTCCGGCGCAAATTCTTGAAAGCGCCGTTCCGCAAATGCGTAAAAAAGGGCGGCTTCAGGAAGGCGCCGATGCTGACATCGTCATTTTCGACATCGAGAAGGTGAGCGACCGCGCGACCTATGAACAACCTGCGCAAATGTCCGCAGGGTTCCAATATGTGATTGTCGCCGGAACTCCCTTGGTGTGGGAGGGCGAACTCGATGCGACCGTTCTTCCCGGCCGTCCGATCAGGAGAGAACAGTCAAAGCCGTGACAGGCGATTTCGCGAAATGGGTTTAGCGCAGGCCGCTTTCCGCCAATGCGGCCCAGTGGGAGGGGTACATGACTGCAAGTTCCGGATGGAAAGGCGCCGCCGCGGCGCTGGCGTTGATTGCTGCGGCCCCGCTGTCGCCGATGGCGGCGAACAGCGCCGATATTGCAGCGGCGTCCGCCATTCAACCGCAAGACCTCAAGACGCTTGAAGATTTCGTCGACGGCGTCATGGCGCAACAGATCGCAAGCCACGAAGTCGCCGGCGCGACCATTTCCGTCGTGCACAAGGGCAAGCTGCTGTTCGCCAGGGGGTACGGCTTCGCCGATGTCGACGCCGGCGTTGTCGTCGATCCTGAGGAAACGCTTTTTCGTCCGGGCTCGGTCTCCAAACTTTTCACCTGGACGGCGCTCATGCAGCAGGTGGAACTGGGGCGTGTCGACCTCGACGAAGATGTAAGCAAGTACATTGATTTCACGATCCCGCCTTTCGCGGGGCAGCCGGTCCTGGTGCGCCATCTGATGTCGCACAGCCCAGGCATGAGCGACGTCAGCGGCATCTCGGTGCAAACCGTCGAGGAGCTCACGCCCTATGGCGAGTGGATCAAGGCGCATATCCCCGAACGCGTCTGGGCGCCGGGAACCGAAATCGCCTATTCCAATTACGGCGTAGCGCTGGCCGGCTATATCGTGGAGCGGGTTTCCGGCGAGCCTTTCGCCGATTATGTCGAGACGCATGTCTTCGCGCCGCTGGACATGGTTTCAACCACGTTCCGCGAACCCCTGCCCGACGCTCTCGAGCCGCGTATGGCGAAAGGTTACGAACTTAAGGATGGCCGCCTTGCAGCGGAGCCTTTCGAGCTGTTCAGCAACATCATGCCAGCCGGTTCTGCGACATCCAGCGCAACCGACATGGCGCGCTTTATGATCGCGATGCTGAATGAAGGCCGTCTCGGGCGTATGCGCATTCTCGAAGCAGAGTCCGTTCGCCTGTTGATGAGCGACGCCCTTGCAAATGCGCCGGGCCTGCCCGGCATGGCGCACTGTTTTATCGTCAGCCGCGAAAGCGCTCCGCGCCTTGTTGGACATGCCGGCAACACAGGAGATTTTCACTCCAACCTGATTTTGGCGCCCGGGGCTGACTTCGGTTTCTTTGTCTCGGTCACTGGCGGCGATAAAAGCTCCACCGGGCGCACCGACCTCACCAACGCTATTATCGGGCGTGTTTTCCCTGAAAAACCCGCTGCACGCGCCGCCGCTAGTTCAGAAGTTGAAACTGCTTCTCTCGCCGGCTCCTATCGCGTGAACCGCCGCAACTACTCGCGCGACCCGCGCCCTGAATATGACATCAAGGTGGCCGCCGATGGCGCCAACGCGCTCATCGTCACCAATCAGGGCGAGACCAGCTATTGGGAGCGCATCGGCCCCAACACTTATGAAAAAGCGACCGGCGCCCGCGCAGGCGGCCCGTTCGACCGCATCCTTTTCCACGGCGACGAAGACGATTTGTTGCTGTCCTTCAGCGCCCAGCCCTACATGGCGTACCGGCGCGTCACTGAGTAAGAGGCCTTTTTATATGTCCAGCAAGAAAATGAACTTCCTGAAGTTCCTTATGGCGTTCTCGCTTTTCGGTTTCCTGAGCGCTGCAATGGCGCAAGAAATCGCGTCCGAAGACACGCCCGGAACCACGTCATCCGGCGCCGCGTTCGTTCAGCCCAAGGACTGGGCCATCAGGACGGAAGAAAACGTCACTGTCCTTTCTGCGCCAGAGAACGATCTCGATATCGTCGTCGTCGAAGTCGGCGCCGCGGAGAATGCGCGGGATGCCGCCGCCAAAGCGTGGGCCGCCTATGCTCCCGAAGCGGGCCGCAAGGTGCGCCTCGCCACGCCTGCGGCGCCCGCCAATGGCTGGGAAGAGCGCGTGAGCCTTTCCTATGAAACCTCCCCGGCGGAGCAGGCGACGGTTTCCGCTTTGGCCCTGCGCAAAGGCGATTCGTGGACGGTCCTGATCGTCAACGGATCGGACGCGACGGCGAACGTACGCTATGGAGCATTGTCACTGGTGCAGGACGCCTTGCGGCCCGCGGGTTATGCACGCGAAGACTTCACTGGCAAAACCGCGCACCGGCTTACACCTGAACGCATCGAATTGCTCCGCAAATTTGTCGAAGACGCGGCGCGCGAACTCGAAGTGCCGGGCGTCGGACTGGCGCTGATCGATCAAGGTGAAGTCGTCTGGGAAGGCGGCGTCGGCGTGCGCGAACTCGGTTCGTCAAAACCGGTGAACGCCGACACCAAGTTCATGGTCGCCTCCAACACCAAAGGCATGTCGACGCTGCTGCTGTCGATTCTGGCGGATGAAGGAAAACTTGAGTGGGACCAGCGCGTCGTCGATCTCTATCCCTCGTTCCGTCTCGGTTCCGACGCGACGACCAACGCCACGCTGGTCCGCCACCTTGTCTGCGCCTGCACGGGCCTGCCGCGCAAGGACTGGGCGTTTATTCTCGCCGACCCGGGCGCGCCTGCCTCAATCACTTTTGATGAACTCGCAAAAACCCAGCCCACCAGCAATTTCGGAGAACTCTTCCAGTACAATAACCCGATGGCGGCGGCGGCGGGCTATCTCGGCGGACACCTCGCCTATCCCGATATGGAGCTCGGCGCCGCTTACGATAAAGCGATGGAGGACCGCATCTTCGATCCTCTCGGCATGAATGACACCACCTTCGATTTCGACAAGGGCATGAAGGGCAACTGGGCGAAGCCGCATGGCCTTGATGTCGATGGGAATGTCACCGTGATGTCGAATGATTTCAATTATGCGCCCTACCCCTATCGTCCGGCTGGCGGCGCCTTTTCAACGACGCGCGATATGGCCCATTACGTTCAGCTGGAATTGTCCAAAGGCATTGGGCCGGACGGAAAAAGAATCGTCAGCGAAGAAAACATTCTTGAACGCCGCAAGCGCGGCGTGCAGGTCGGCGAAAATGTCTGGTATGGCATGGGACTATTCGATGAAGTGCATTGGGGCGTTCCCGTTGTCACTCATGGCGGAACCCTGCTCGGCTATCACAGCAACTGGTATGCTTTGCCCGAAGCCAATGTAGGCGCCGTCATCCTCACAAACTCGGATCCCGGCGCGGCCATGCTGCGTCCGTTTCTGCGCCGCCTGATCGAGGTCCTCTATGACGGCCGGCCGGAAGCCGAGGCGCAAATCGCAGCCGCCGCCGCACGCCTCAAGGCGCAAGCCGGGGCGCGGCGGGAAGATCTGACAGTTCCGGGCGACCCTGACGTGCTGGCGAATCTCGCCGGCCGCTATGAAAGCCCGGGCACAGGGACGATCACGATCACGGAGAAGAAAGGCGTCAAATGGATCAAGGCGGGGTCCATCGAAGCCCCGCTGGCGACGCGCGCCAATCCCGACGGCACCGTGTCTGTGGTCTCGATCGGTCCCGGCGCGATTAATGTTGAAGCTCTGGTCGGAGAAGAGGATGGTCTGCGCACGCTCACCATCCGCGACAGCCAGCATAAATATCATTATACAGAGGTTCAGTAGGGAAACTGAGGGGAGCGCATAGCTATAGCGCTCCCCTACCAGCTTTCCCCGGCAAGCCGCAAATAAAACTGTTGCGCTCCCGAAGAAAGGCCGGAATAGTCCCATCATGACGGCCGGTCATGTGGACGCCACCTCTTCGGAACGGAGCGAGTCAATCCTATCAAGATGGGTTGTCATGGCTGTGCTCGGCCTTTCGGGCGCGGTCATCTATCTGCTGCCATTCCTGCGCGAAGTCTATTACGACCCCCTGAGAGAAGCCTTGAACCTGACGCATTCTCAGTCCGGCAGGCTCATGGCGACCTTCGGCTTTGTCTCGATGCTCACCTATATGCCTGGCGGCTGGGTTGCCGACCGGGTTCCCTCACGGCTGCTTATCTCAGGGTCGCTCATATCGACGGGCCTGTTGGGGTTCGCTTTCGCGACATTCCCCTCGTATCCCGTTGCCCTCGCCATTCACGCACTATGGGGCGTCACCATCACCGGCATGATGTGGGGCGCGCTCATTAAGGCGACGCGCGATTGGGCGTCGAGCGCCGAACAGGGAAAAGCCTTCGGCATGCTGGAAGCAGGGCGCGGCGTTTCCGAGGCCGCATGCTATTCGATCTTTCTTGCGGTCTTCGCACAGCTTGGCGGCGATACGCGCGCCTTCAGCCAGGTGATTATCCAGTATTCCATCCTTCATGTGCTTTTAGGCGTCGCAGCGTTTTTCGTCATCAAACCAGGCTTGGCGGCTCCAACAGGCGCGGCGCCAGATCTCGCAACATTCTTCCGCGTCCTCAAAATGCCCCATGTCTGGCTGATCGGCTTTGTCATCCTTTCCGTCTACGGCGCCTATTGGGGCGCGTACTACTTCACCCCTTACGCATCGGACGTATTCCTGATGAGCGCGGTCGCCGCCGGCGCCATCGGCGCCGGAAAGGTCTGGCTGAAGCCGGCTTCCGCGGCCATTGCAGGTCTCGTGGCGGACCGGATCGGCGTTTCAAAAGCGGTGTTGATCGGCCTCTTCGTCCTGACCGTCAGTTTTCTCGGCTTCACCGTGCTGCCCGGCGGACAGGCCATGATCGGGCTGATGATCTTTAACATCGCGCTTGCGTCAATCACCATCTTCGCCTTGCGCGGCATTTATTTCGCCCTGCTCGAAGACTGCGGCGTTCCTGCGGCAGTCACCGGAACCGCGACGGGAATTGTTTCCGTTATCGCCTTCACACCGGACGTCTTCATGCCGCTTGTGGGCGGCGCGCTGCTCGACGCCTATCCCGGCGAGACGGGTTTCCGGTATTTCTTCGGCCTTATTACGGCGCTCTGCATCTGCGGCGGGATCGCAATGCACGTCCTCAAGAAACTCGGGCGCGCAAGCTAACGGCGGTCTTTCAGGACTTTCATCGCCGCATTGCGGCCCGGCGCGCCGGTGACGCCGCCGCCCGGATGGGCGCCCGCACCGCACAGATATAGCCCGCGGATCGGCGTTTTATATTGCGACCATTCGGGCGTCGGCCGCATGAAGAAAAGCTGGCCGATATTGAGGTCGCCATGGAAAATATTGCCCTCCGTCAGTCCGTATGTCTCCTGAAGGTCGAGCGGCGTCAGCACCTTTCGCGCGACGACGCTTCTGGGGACGTTCGGCGCCTGACGGCCGATCAGTTCGACAACACGGTCCCCGAAAGCTTCACGCTTTTCGTTCCAGTCGCTTCCCCGGATTTCCCACGGCACATATTGCACGAAACAGGTCGCCATGAACCGGTCCGGAGGGCACAGCGTCGGATCGACTTCGCTCGGAAAAACGCAGTCGACCCAGAGATCGTCTGAAAGCTCGCCAAATTTCGCTTTGTCGTAAAGCCGCTGCACGTCTTCGAGATCGTCCATGATCGAAAGCACGGCGCGTTCCGCTGGCGCCGCGTCTTTCGGCAAGCCTATAATGTCGGGGCGCTCCGACAGCACCAGGTTCACTTTCGCCGCGGGTCCAGCCATGCGGATTGCGGCAACGTCCGCGCGAAACTCATCGTCAAGCGCGGCAGGATCGATCATGCCGAGAAAGGTGCGCTTCGGGTCCGCGTTGGAAAGAACGAGAGTTGACGAAAACTCCCGCCCGTCGTGAAGTGTCACACCGACCGCGGCGCCGTCCTTGACGCGAATTTCGGCGACGGCGGCGTCGGTCAGGATCAAAGCGCCTTTGTCACGCGCCGATTGCGCCAGCGCGCCGGTGATGGCGCCCATGCCGCCGATCACATGACCGGTGAACCCCTGAATTCCATGATCGCCGCCCGAGAGAAGATGAAAGAGAAGACCGAGGGTTGAGCCCGCATCGTAAGGCCCGCCATGTTTTCCGTAGACATTGTTTCCGAGAAACAAGCGTTTCGTTTCGGGCGCCTCAAAATGCCGGTCGAGAAAATCGCCAAGCGATCCGGTGAGGAAGCGCACCATCGCCGCCGCATCCGCGCCGGAAAGATTCCAGAACCGCTTCGCAAGCCGGACGAATTCGAAAAGCCGGTCCATGCCCATAGCGGCGAGATTCGGCGGCGGCTCAAGGAAAAACGGCTGAAGATAGCGCGCGAGCTTTTTGAGCTCCGCATCGACGCGCAGATAAGCCGCCGCATCGCGCGCAGAGTAAGGCCGCAATTCGCTCGCCGTGCGCTCGGGATCCGCCCAGAGCCGAACGAGGCTTCCGTCGGCGACAGGCATGTTGAGCGCCGGGTCGCACGGGACCATCTTCAATCCATAGCGGGCGAGATCCAGATCGCGAATGACCGCCGGCGTCAGCATCGAGGCGATGTAGGAACAGGACGACACGCGGCAGCCGGGCGCGACTTCTTCCGTCACCGCCGCGCCGCCCACAACGCTGCGCCGTTCGAGCACCAGCACCGAAAGCCCTGCGCGCGCAAGATAGCCGGCGGCCGTGAGACCGTTGTGTCCGCCGCCCACTATGATTGCATCGTATGCGGATTTGAGCGCGCTGGAGGACATCGGGCCGGTCATCTTTTCTGTGGACAGGTGGCTTATGGGAGGAGAGAGTGGGCGGGTCTTCAGCCGCGGATTCTGCAATGCCTCAACCGGAAAAGCCAGCCGAATTGGAAAAGTCGCTGCCCAGCAGTTTCTATACGGACGCCTTGATGTTCGAGCGGGAACGCAGGGAGCTGTTTGCCCGCAGCTGGGTATGCGCCGGTCGCGAAGAAGAAGTCGAAGACGATGGATCGACAAAAATTATAGACCTATTCGGCGAAAGTATAATTGTGGCGCGCCTGAAAGACGGCTCGCTTCGCGCCCATTATAATGTATGCCGCCATCGCGGCGCGCGGATGTGCTCCGACGATGCGAAATGGGGGCTTTCCCTGCGCGGCGGGGCCATGGGCGAGTTTATCCGCTGTCCCTATCATCAGTGGACATACGGGCTTGACGGCCGGCTGGTGAACGCGCCGCAGCTTTCGGGAACCGACGGTTTCGACGCCGCCAAATTCAGCCTGCATCCGGTCGGAGTCGCTGTATGGGGCGGCTTCATCTTCCTGAAGCTCGATCCTGCAGAAGGCGATCTCATATCGCGTACGCTGGGCGAGGATGAGATTGGCCCCGCGCCCCGGCGGCTCGGCAATTACCCGCTCGCAAGGCTGAAGACGGCGCGGGCGATCAGCTATGAGGTGGCGGCGAACTGGAAGGTCATCGCCGAGAATTACAACGAGTGTTATCACTGCGGCGGCGTTCACCCTGAATTGTGCGCGGTGGTTCCGGTTTTCCGCGCGGGCGCCGGTCTTGGCCTCGACTGGGAGAACGGCGTTCCGCATCGCGAAGGCGCATGGACTTACACTTTCTCCGGCACGACCAACCGCAAGCCGTTCGAAGGCCTGAGCGAACTCGAAAAAATCCGTCACAAGGGCGAGCTCATCTATCCAAATCTCATGCTGTCGGTGAGCGCCGATCACGGCGCGGCCTTCATCCTCTGGCCGCTGGCGCCGAATTTGACGCGCGTCGACGTGCGGTTTCTGTTCGATGCGGATGAAATGGCGCGCGACGATTTCGAGCCGTCCGACGCGGTCGATTTCTGGGACATCACCAACCGGCAGGACTGGGCCGTCTGCGAGCGCGTCCAGCAGGGCATGAGTTCCCGGGCGCATGACCACGGCTATTACGCTCCCATGGAGGACGAAAGCCTCGACATCCGCCGCTATATCGCCGCCCACATAAAAGACGCCTGAGCGGAGCGGCGTTTGTTTCTTTACACTGATAAGTCGCCGGTCATTTTTCGTGACGAGCTGCCGGACGAAGTCGACGTCGCGATCATCGGCGGCGGCGTCATCGGCGTTGCGACCGCGTGGTATCTGGCGAAACGCGGCCGCAAGGTGCTCATCTGCGACAAGGGCCGCGTCGCCGGCGAGCAGTCGAGCCGCAACTGGGGCTGGGTTCGGGTCAATGGCCGCGATGCAGCGGAAACGCCGATCGCTATCGAGAGCCTGCGTCTGTGGGAAGAGCTTTCGCGCGAACTCGGTCCCGACATCGGGTTCGAACGCCGCGGCATTGTCGAGCTTGCCGAAACCGACGCGGATATGGAGTTCTGCGAAGGATGGATGGATGTCGCCAGGGCGAACCGGCTCGATACGAAACTGCTTTCGCCGGACGACGTCCGGAATATCTTTCCGGCTGCGCAAGGCGCGTGGAAAGGCGGAATGATCACGCCGAGCGACGGCCGCGCCGAACCATTCAAAGCGGTCCCCGCCATCGCGCGCGCCGCACAACACAGCGGCGTATTGATCCGCGAGACATGCGCTGTGCGAAGCGTCGAGATAACGAACAACCGCGTGGCGGGGATCGTCACCGAGGACGGCCTCGTGAAAGCCGGCGCTGTCCTTTGCGCCGCCGGCGCCTGGTCGAACATGTTTCTCGGACAGCTCGGCATCGACCTGCCGCAGCTCGCCGTGCGCGGGACAGTAGCGCGGACCGAGCCGGCGCCGTCGGTGTTTGAGGGCGCGGGCGGCGCCAAGGATATTTTTATCCGGCGGCGCCAGGATGGCGGATACACCGTCGCCAGCGGCATTACCGAGCACTTGATCGGCGCGTGCAGTTTTCGTTACGGCGCACGTTTCCTTCCGGCGCTGAAAAGCGCCAGCGAACTCTCATTCACGCTCGGCAAAGACCCGACACAGGCGCGCTTTCCCCGGTGCAAATGGAACGGTGACGATGCGTCGCCGTTTGAATTGACGCGCGTGCTCAACCCGGCGCCGTCGGAAAGCGTCTTGCAAAAAATGCGCGCGCATCTCGACAAGAGAATTCCAGCACTGCGCAGTGCAAAGTTCGTCGAAAGCTGGGCGGGCATGATCGACGCCATGCCCGACGTGGTTCCCGTAATGGACGCGCTCGCCGCTCCTGCGGGACTTTTCGTGGCCACAGGCTTCAGCGGACACGGCTTCGGCATCGGTCCGGGCGCGGGCGCGGTGATGGCCGACATGATCGATGGGCGAGAGCCGCGATTCGATCTCAACCGCTTCCGGTTCTCGCGTTTTACGGACGGCTCCAGGATGGACCCCGGTCCCGGAATCTAAAGCCCGCGTCACGCTCTTGAAGAGTCGCGACCGCGAGATCTATTCGGGTTTCAACATCGCGTCGATCAACATGCGCAGCGCCGGGGTCATATGATCGCGCCGCCAGACAAGATCGAGCATTGGCTCAAACCCAAGACCGGCGACTGGCCGCGAGACGAGACCCGCCGGCAATTCTTGAATGGCGTAAGAGACCGCGAGACACAGCCCGATGCCGCTCAGCGCCAGTTCGGCGCCGACCATCGGATCCTGCGCATGATAGGCGACCTCGACCTTCCGGCCACCTTCCGCAACCGCCGAAATTATGCCGTCATAAAGCTCAGGATTGAGACGGCGCAGGAAAAAGATCAGCGGTTCGCCATCGAGATCGGCAAGCGCGATCTCCGTCTTTTCCGCCAGCCGGTGATTGTCCGGCATGATAAGGGTCCAGTGACCGCGCCGGTAAGGCCGCGCAACGACATTCTGCTCCGACACCGGCGCGCGCGCGATGCCGATATCGATGCGCCCGTCCGCCGCCGCCGCCGCTGTTTCAAAAGTGTTCATCTCGACAATCGAAATCCTGACGTCGGGAAAGGCGTTGCGCACCTGCTGAAAAATCCCCGGCAGGCTCGCCCGTGAGAAAAATTCAAGCATGCCGACAGTGATCTTCGATTCCGCCGACTGCTGGCTGGCAGTGAATTGCGCCTCGACAGCGTCGGCCTGATCGAGAAGCGCACGCACTGCGTCGAGGCAAGCCAGCGTCGCCTCCGTCGCCTCCACCCCGCGCGATTCGCGGCGGAAGAGGGCGACCCCGAGCCGGGTCTCAAGCTCTTGTATTTGTTTCGTAAGCGCCGGCTGGCTGATGTTGAGGCGTGATGCGGCGCGCCGGAAACTGAGTTCCTCGGCGAGCACCACAAAAGACCGCCATAACCGAAATTCGATCATTCGCGATTACCTATCGTTATCACGGCATGAGAAGCAACGATTAGAAATCAGCCGTCTGAAGATCAATCTCCTGCGCAACGGCCCGAAGAGGCCGGCTCCAATCCGCCCCCGCGCTTACCGTTTCAGGAGAGAGATCCAGTGACTGTTTCTAAAACCCCCGCCTCCTCACGCTTTCGTTACCTGTTGTTCGCCGCCGTCTCCACAGCCGCCATTGCGGCGGGCGTCGCCGGATTCAGCGGCACCCACGCCTCGGAAAGCGATCCCGCTGAAGCTGCGTCGTCGGCGCCAAACGTGACCGTGGCCAAGCCCGATGCCGAAAATATTGTTGAATGGGACGAATTCACCGGACGCTTTGCGGCGATCGACAGTGTCGAAATACGCGCCCGCGTTTCAGGTTATCTTGAAGCCGTCGCCTTTGAGGATGGCGTTGTTATACAAAAAGGCGATCTGCTTTTCAAGATTGATCCGCGCCCGTTCGAAGCCGAACTCGCCGCGGCGAAGGCCGATCTTGCAAGCGCCGCCGCCGCGAGACGCAACGCCAAGGAAGAAAACGAGCGCGGCCACCGCCTGCTTGAACGCTCCGCCCTCAGCAAGGAAGAAGCCGACCGGCGCGAAAGCGCCCTGCGCCAGGCCGACGCCGCCTGGGCCGCCGCAAACGCCCGCGTCAAGCAGGCCGAGCTCAATCTCGAATTCACCGAAATCCGCGCGCCGATCACCGGTCGCATCAGCGATAATTTCGTCAGCGAAGGCAATCTGATCGTCGGCGGCGCACAGGGTGGAACGCTCCTTACAAGGATCGTTTCTCTCGACCCGATGTATTTCGAGTTCACCGCCAATGAAGCCGATTATCTGAAGTATGTGCGCCTTTCCGCCGGTGGCGATGAAACCGGCCTTCAGGGCGGGGAAAGCCCCGTTTTCGTCAAGCTGCTCGATGAAGCTGACTTCATCCATGAAGGGCGGATGAGTTTCGTCGACAACCGGTTCGACCCGTCGACCGGAACCATGCGTGGCCGCGCGACCTTCGACAATCCCGACGGCGTTCTGACGCCTGGCATGTTCGGCCGGCTGAAACTCGCCGGATCGGTTGAATATACAGCGCTGCTCATCCCCGACAGCGCGGTCCAGACCGATCAGAACATCAAATTCGTGTGGGTGACGAATGATGAAAATGTCGTTGAACGCCGGGAAGTCGAACTCGGCCCCCTGCATGGCGGCCGCCGCATCATTCGCGCCGGCCTGCAACCCAGCGATCGCGTCATCGTCTCCGGTTCTCAGTACGTCATGGCGGGACTCACCGTCGCGCCGCTTCCCGAAACTCAAACCCGCCTCGCCGCTGCGCGGTGAGGTCGAGTCGCAAGCTACAGTCACAGGATATCGTCATGACCAGAGAGATCAGACAAACCGCCACACATATCCGCTTTGGCGCCGCTGCGGCCCTCGCCGCAGCGGCGCTGATGATCGCCGCATTCCAGCCGGACTCCGCGCCCATCGCGGATGCTGGCGACGTTCTTCAATACGCCGCCGCGTCACATCACACCGATTAGAACAAGAGGGGGAGAGCTCCCATGCGCTTTGCACATTTCTTCATCAACAGGCCGATCTTCGCAGCGGTGATCTGGGTCATCGTCACGATTATCGGCGCCCTGTCCTTTTCGTCGCTGCCGGTCGCGCAATATCCCGATATCGCGCCGCCGACCATTCAGGTGAACGCGTCTTATCCCGGCGCGTCGGCGTCAACCGTCGCCGAAACCGTCGCCGCCACCATCGAGGAGGAGATCAACGGCGTCGAGAAGATGCTCTACATCACCTCGCAGTCGACCTCGGCGGGCACGGCGACGATCACCGTCACTTTCGAGCCCGGAACCGATCTCGACACCGCACAAGTGCTGGTGCAAAACCGTGTCGCCCTCGCCGAACCGCGCCTGCCGGAGCCGGTGCGCCGCCTCGGCGTTTCCACCATCAAGGCGAACCCGGATGCGCTTATGGTAGTGCATCTTTATTCACCCGATGAAAGCCGCGACCAGCTTTACATTTCCAACTATGCGCGGCTGCAGATGCGCGACCGGCTGCAACGCGTCAAAGGCGTCGGCCAGTTGCAGATGTTTGGCTTTCGGGAATTCTCCATGCGCGTCTGGATCGATCCGGAGCGTGCGGCGAGTTTAGGACTGACCGGCGGCGACATCGTGCGCGCCATGCGCGGTCAAAACGTCGAAGTCGCGGGCGGCGTTCTCGACCAGCCGCCAACCAATGCGCAAGGCGCATTTGAAGTCAGCGTTCAGACCAAAGGCCGTCTCGCCGACCCGGAAGAATTCGGCGAAATCATCGTCAAGAGCGGCGAAGACAGCCGCCAGGTGCGCCTCAAGGATGTCGCGCGCATCGAACTCGGCGCCCTCGATTATTCCACCAACGCCCAGCTTGACGGCTATCCGGCGCTCGCCATGCTGTTCAACCAGCAGCCGGGATCGAACGCGCTTGAGACTTCGGAAAACATCCTGTCGGCGGTCGAAGAAATGTCCGCGTCCTTCCCCGAAGGGCTCGCCTATGACGTGATCTGGAATCCGACGGAGTTCATCTCGGAATCCATCCATGAAGTGGAGAAAACCATTTTCGAGGCGGTCATCCTCGTCTCGCTAGTCGTTTTCCTGTTCATGCAGAGCCTGCGCGCATCGATCATTCCCGTCGTCGCCATTCCGGTTTCGCTGGTCGGCACTTTCGCCGTCATGCAGGCGCTCGGTTTTTCCATCAACACCCTGTCGCTTTTCGGTCTTGTGCTCGCCATCGGCATCGTCGTCGATGACGCCATTGTCGTTGTCGAAAACGTGGAGCGCAAAATCCACGAAGGGCTGACGCCGAAAGACGCGGCTTTCGCCACCATGGACGAAGTCGGCGGGGCGCTTGTCTCTATCGCGCTCGTCCTCTCCGCGGTGTTCATTCCGACGGCGTTCCTTGAAGGCATTTCCGGCGAGTTCTACCGCCAGTTCGCGGTGACGGTGGCCTCTGCGACCGTAATTTCCGCGGGCGTCTCCCTCACCCTCTCCCCGGCGCTCGCGGCGCTTCTCTTAAAGCCTAAACGCGACGCGTCTGAGCTGAAGGCATGGGAGCGGCCGGTCGCCTGGTTCTTCCGCAAATTCGACGCAGGCTTCAACGCTGCGTCCGAAGGCTATTCCCGGCTTGTCCGCCGCTTCATCCGCTTTTCCGGCATCGTGCTGGCGGTTTATGCGGGCCTCGTCGTTATCGCCGGAGTCGAATTCAAGGCCGCGCCGAAAGGCTTCGTCCCGCCGGTCGACCAGAATTACGTCATCACCATCATCCAGCTCCCGCCGGGCTCGTCGCTGACGCGCACGCAGGAAGTGATGGACCGCGCGATCAAGGACGGCCTTGCCCATGAGCATGTCGAGCACGCCGCCGCCTTCGCCGGCTTCGATGCGGCGACCTTCACCAACGCATCGAACGCCGCCGCCGTCTTCTTTACGATGTCCGACATCGGCGAGCGCGTTGGCGAAGGTTATGACGTCAACCGCATCCTCGGCGATCTGCGCGCAACCTACGCCTCCTATCAGGACGCCTATGTCCTCGTCGTTCCGCCGCCGCCGGTGCGCGGCGTCGGCAACGCCGGCGGGTTCAAAGGCTATGTGCAGGACCGTTCGGGCCTCGGTTATGAAGCGCTCGAAGCGGCAACCTGGGGTCTAGCGGGCCCGGCGAATGAAAGCTCCGCCGCAAGCTCGGTCTTCACGACTTTCAACACCAAGACGCCACAGCTCTATACGGATATCGACCGCGTGCGCGCGGAACAGCTCGGCGTCTCGACGGAAGAGCTCCTCCAGACGCTCGAAGTCTATCTGGGCTCGGCCTATGTGAACGACTTCAACGCTTTCGGCCGCACCTTCCGCGTGACGGCGCAGGCCGAAGACGAGTTCCGCAAGTCGGAAGCCGACATTGCGCGCCTCAAAACCCGCAATGACCAGGGCGACATGGTGCCCCTCGGTTCGGTCGCGACTTTCGAGTCGATCACAGGCCCGAACCGCGTCGCCCGCTACAATCTCTACCCGGCGGCTGAGCTGCAAGGCGACAATGCGCCGGGCTATTCGACGGGACAGACCCTCGACGCCGTCGAGAAACTCGCGAACGAAAATCTCGCGCCGGGCTTCGGCTTTGAGTGGACGGAGCTCGCTTTACAAGAACGCATGGCGTCGGGAACGGCGGTCATCGCCTTCACGCTCGCCGTGATCTTCGTCTTCCTGTTGCTGGCGGCGCAGTATGAAAGCCTCACCCTGCCGCTGGCGGTCATCCTGATCGTGCCCATGTCGCTTCTCGCCTCGATTACCGGCGTTTTGCTGCGCGGTTTCGACGTCAATATTCTCGTCCAGATCGGCTTCGTCGTGCTGATCGGTCTTGCGGCCAAGAACGCGATCCTGATCGTGGAATTCGCAAAGCAGCGGCGCGAGGCGGGCCTGCCTGCCGCTGAAGCCGCTATCGAAGCGGCGAAGCTGCGTCTGCGCCCCATCGTGATGACGTCGATTGCTTTCATCTCCGGCGTGACGCCGCTGATGCTCGCCTCAGGCGCCGGCTACGAAATGCGGCAGTCGCTGGGCGTCGCCGTGTTCTCCGGCATGCTTGGCGTCACCGTCTTCGGCCTTCTCTTCACGCCGGTCTTTTACGTCGTCACCGACGCCCTCGGACGCCGCGTCAGCCGGCTCTTTGCAAAATCGGATGCGCCGGAAGCGGCCTCCATCCCGTCGAACTAGGGAGGAAAACCCATGCCCCTGATAAAAACCCTCTTCGCTTCGGCCTCCATCCTGACCATCACGGCCTGCGCCAGCATCGGTCCGGAGTATGAAGCGCCGTCGACGAACAATATCGCCGGGATCGCTTTTGAAGGCGATCCCGCCGTCGACGCGTCCATCAGCGAGCCTGCACAAAGCTGGTGGAGGGCGCTGGAAGACGAAACCCTGAACGCGCTCATCGAAAGGGCGTTCGCGGAGAACCGCGATCTGCGCATCGCCGCTGCGAATGTGGAGGCGGCGCGCGCGCAACTCCGGATCGAGCGCGTCAATCTTCGCCCCACTGCCGAAGGAACCGCCGACTATCAGCGCCGCCGGCTTTCCGGCGCCTCTTTCGGCGCTGACGATCTGAGCTTTAATGACAGCGACTTTTTCGATGTGGGCCTCAACGCCGCTTGGGAGCTCGATTTCTTCGGCCGGGTCAAAAACGCAACGAGAGCCGCCCTCGCCGAGGCGCAAGGCGCGGAATATCTCCGCCGCGATGCGGAGGCGCTCGTCGCCGCCGAAACCGCCCGCGCCTATGTGGATTATCGCGGGGCGCAAACGAGCCTTAGCGTCGCGGAACGCAATCTCGAGATCCAGCGTGAGACGAGCGCGCTCACGCAGACCCGTTACGAGGAAGGCTTAGGCACCAAACTCGACGTCGCCCGCGCGCAAACCCAGGCGAAGATCACGCAAGCCTCCATTCCGCCGCTGGAGGCGGCGCAGACGGCGGCGCTTAACCGCCTTGCAACGCTCACCGGCGCGCCGGCGGAAGAGGTCAAAAACATTCTTATACAAAGCGCCGAAGACTTGCCCGCGCCGCCAGAAGCGCTCGCCATCGGCGATGCGGAAAGCCTGCTGCGCCGGCGCGCCGACATCCGCGCCGCCGAACGCACCCTCGCCGCCGCGACGGCGCAGATCGGCGTCGCCAAAGCCGACTATTTTCCGCGCATCACCCTTGTGGGCGCGGTCAGCGCCTCGGCCCAGACTTTGTCCGGCGTCGGCGGCGACGGCTCCTTCGGCTATGGCGTCGGCCCCTCTCTTTCCTGGACGGGCTTCGATATCCCCCGCGTGCGCGCCAACATCAAAGCCGCGGACGCGCGGGCCGACGCGGCTTTCGCCGCTTACGAACAGACGGTGCTGACGGCGCTCGAAGAAACCAGGACAGCGCTCGCCGATTACGGGCGCGAGCGGGCCCGGCTCGACGCCCTTGACGACGCCGCCGCAACCGCCCGCGAGGCGGCGGGGCTCGCCAGAGACCGCTATGACGCCGGCGCGGACGACTTCATCGATGTCCTCGATGCAGAAGGCCGACTACTCGCCGCCGAAGCCTCTCTCGCGGAAAGCCGCAGAGCCGCCGCGTCGAAATTCATCAGCGTCTATCTCGCCCTCGGGGCCGGCTGGCGGGCGGAAACGGTCGGCCGTGTCGCCGCCCTTTAACCCAGTAAGCGGCCAAAAGCCGCTTCGCGACAGGCGCGCCGCGCCCCCTCCCCGCCCTAGCGGCGCGCCTGTCGCCCTTTATCTTTCCGCTCAAACTTGCCATGTTTGGCGGACTTTCGCCGGCGCGCGGCCGAAAGAAGTCGCGGCGCGGCGTTGGAGGAATGATGGAGCAAGCTTGCACTAAGAAAGATGCGACGATCGTCCAGTGCCTGTTGAAGTTCTGGATCAAGGCCTGGAACGAATGCGGCGAGCCCGGCGCGGCCTATTCCATCGACGCGCTCTTCGCCAAAGGCGAAGACGCGATCGATGTCGAAGTCGAAGCGTTCGGCAGACACATCAAGGCGCGTAATTTCGATGAATATAAAACGCAATGGAAGGAAGTCTTCGAAGATCTCGAAGATATGTCGCTTTCCATCGCCGGCGAACCGGAACTGACCATTTCCGGAGACCGCGCCGACATCCGGTTCGAGCTTGTTGCAGACGCAACCCGCGCCGATGGAACCGCCGTCACGCCCGCCCCGCGCTGGCGCGGCGAACATTCATGGCGTCAGTTCGACGGCGAATGGCTGCTCGTGCGTGAGCGTTTGTTCAGCATCTAAAACCTAGTTGCCGCCGAAGATGTTGTGCGGCAAGCCTTCGCGCGATGTTCAGCGGCTCATCAACGCGGCGGTATTATGGCGCAAACGCCATTAGAAGTGAATCCGCCCACGCCCTAGATATTGGGCATGGCAAAGGAGCCGATAGTCAGCGCATTGATTAAGGAGCGCCGGAACGTTCTAGCGCGCCTTCGGGACCATGAAGCTATCGTTTGCGACCTTAAAACAACGCTCAGCCACATGGACGCGACGCTATTCCATCTTGGGTACTATCCGGACGGCACAGAAGCCCCAAAGAAGCCCATGGCGGCAGGCCTCTTTTATCAGGGCGAATTGCCCCGGATCATGCTGACGTTGCTGCGCAAGAATCCTGATGGGCTTGCGCTGCGAACCATTGTCGAAATGGTCTGCCAGCAAAAGGGTTGGGAAACCGACGATACGCGGTTCAATCGAGAACTCAGACTGAAAATCTCTCGCACGCTCGACCGGCAACGGCTCAAAGGAGTCGTCGAACGGGTTGGCGATGAGGCGGTGGGCATCTGGCGGATTGCGCCCTGTTAGGCGGCGCGCTTGCCGTAGCAGGTGAAGTCAACGCTTTGCTTGGCGTTCAGCGCAAGGCCGATCACGCGGTTGACCTGATGGCCGTTTGACTTGCGGCGGTTGTCTTCACGCCATGCCGCTTCCTGCGCATAGCGCAGAAGATACGGGCCGCTAATCCAGTGGTGGTGGCCTTGCTCCGCACGGCGCAGGCGGGAGAAGAAAGACTCGGCTTGGTTGGTGCAGGCGAAGTCGTAAGAGAAGCCGACTTCATGGTTCACGCGGCGAACCTCAAAACGGGCGTGAAGGCCATTCCATGACGGCGCTTCATCGGCGTGAAGGATCGTAGCCGGATCAACGCGGCGCTTGATCCAGTTGGTCGCTTCCGCTTCCGTCTGGAAAACCATCGGCGTTGTGTTGCCTTCGCGCTCGCGAACGACAACAACGCAGCGGCGTTTTCCGGACTGGTTGATGCGGAAGCGGCGGTCGCGGCGGTCTTTCTTCATGTTCTCCGGCTTCACATAGCCGCCGAAATAGGCGCCGTCGATTTCCGCTTCGATGCCTTCGCCGCCCATGGCGCGGTCTTTCAGTTCAACCGACATGGCTTCGCGGAGCTTGTGGCAAAGGACGAAAGCGCAGCGGTAGGTGACGCCTAACTCGCGCGACATGGCGAGCATCGACTTGCCTTTGACCTCGTTGCAGAACATCAGGATCGCCGCGAGGTAAATGCGCAGCGACAGCTTGTGCGAGGCGAAAAGCGTCCCGCTCGTGATGCTGAAATCCTTGCCGCAGTCGGCGCAGCGGTAACGCGGCGCGCCAGACGGGCGGCGGCAATCCCAGACTTTGAGCGAGCCGCAATGGACGCAGGCCGCTTCGCCTTGGGTTTCCGGCCAGCGGAGCTGGGCGAAGATGCGTTCGATCTCCTCATCGGTCATTTTGAAGACTTCGATCAGGCTCAGGGTTTTCGCTGCTTTCGAGAGAAGGAAATGTTGAGCCATGGTGATTATTCCTCAAATCTGGTGCCCGTGCATCAGATTTAGGGGTTGATAGTCACCAAATCAAGGGCTAAATCCTCAATATCGATAAAAAATCATCGAATTTGAGGAATGAAAGTGCCGGACGACCTAGACAAACAATACCAGGCGAAGGCCAAAGGGCTCCTGAGAGCCGAAATGGTGCGCCGCAACTTGAGCTATGAGGATTTAGCGGAGAAGCTGAAAAGCATCGGGATAGAAGACAGCCCCAAGAACCTATCAAATAAAGTGGGCCGGGGCTCGTTTACTGCGGGGTTCTTTCTCCAATGCTTAGAGGCCATTGGCTGTACGTCATTGCGGCTGGACTAGGCGCGCTATGCCTTTCGGCGGCGAGCGCGGGAGAACGTGTCACCTACAATGAAACCGTTTTGGACTGCGTAGCGGAGGGCTGTTTCGTTGTCCGCTATGTTCCGGCGCCAAGGCTAAAGCCCGAAATAAATGACCGGCAGGAAAATAGTGGCGAAGCCGAGAACGATGATTCCGAGCCAGAAGTAAGCCTGCCACGGCCACGCGATGAACGGCCTATCGTTGCGAGCGGAGAACAAGAAGTAAGCGCCAATCCCAGCTATAGCGTGACCAGCCAAGATCACCGCGAACGGGCTGGTCCAAAGGATCCTATCGATTGGACCGATAAATTCAGTCTGCTGTTTAGTTTTATCCTGATGGTCTCCACTGTTTTCCTTTGGCGCAACGCGGGCCGCCAGTCCAAGACAATGCAGGATACACTCGACCACATGAAAGTCAGCGCCCACAATCGGAAAATGGAATTTCAAAGGCAACTCAACAATACGATAAGCGCAACGAACGCCACAAAATCCGCCGCTACTGCGGCCCGTGAAACCGCCCGTGAATCGAGAAAAGCCAATGACCTGACCCGCCGCGCGATTAGCGTTTCCGAAGGGCTCGGCATGGCGCAAGCGAGCGCCTATCTCATAGTGGAAAAGTTGGAAATCTGGCAGCCTAAAGGCGGCGACCCCATGCTTCGGCTTTGGTTCGTGAATCACGGCGCCACACCTGCACAACAAGTCCAAGTTTCTACTCAACATGCGGTTGGGCACTTCACCGATTTTTTTGCTTTCGGAAAGGAAGAAGACGCCCCCCAAAAAGGCGGGTTTCTGACTGGGCCATTGGCTCCCGGCAAACGCGATAAAATTGAAATCGAATTTCATGCTAAAAAATACAGCGGGCTTTATCAGGCGAGTGGTCAAACCCTCAGGATCAGCGGTGCGTTGCTTTGGCTTGATGTATTCCACAACCGGCACGGTTACAGGTTCGCATTTTCTTTCAACACACCGTTGCCCCGGACTCCCGAAGAGATGGGCATCGACTCTTTCCAAAAGAACGAGTTCATTCCAGCCAATCAAATTCATCAGTACTTTTATTAACAGCGCAATCACCTAACCGGCCTCCCGGCTAGATGTGGGGTTTTTAGGCGGCTCGCTGTAGTGGCGTTTGCGCCATAATACCGCAACGCGGTATTATGGCGGACAGGGAGGGATTCGAACCCTCGAGACGGTTCCCCGCCTACACACTTTCCAGGCGTGCGCCTTCGACCACTCGGCCACCTGTCCTCTGCGCCGGAAACGCCCTGCGCAAGCGGGTCCTGGATTTTCGCCGGGTTACAGCGGGGCCGCCTTCAACCACCTGGCGGCCCGTCCTTTCAGAGGGGCCGGAATATAGTCAACAGCTTCCCGCGCGCAAGGCTTGGGCCCCGCATTTTTCCGCGCTTTTTGCGCCTGACGCCGGCATGTGGAACCGGGTTTGCAGGGCGGGCCCCGCCGGGCTATTCTGAATTCGGGTAAGGTTGCGTTAACCATTCGAGGGGGCCTCACAAATGGCTGCGTTTCGTATTCTGGCTTGGATTTTTGTCGCGGTCGCCATTGCGCTTCTGGGCGCCGACGGCGTCAGTTCACTTGAAAAGGGCGAGGCGGTGATGCGCTCGACAGAATTCGTCCTCAGCCTGATCGGCATTGACGGGGCTGCGCTCGCCAAGAATTCTCCCGGCGGCATTTCCCAGGCTGTCGGCACGATCATGGGCCTGCCGCTCTGGGGCGTCATCGGGGTCATCGGCGTCGTCATGACCCTGATTTTCCGTCCCATGGAATAAACACCGGCGCCTCAAACGCCTGCGGATTTTTTTGCTTTCCCCTTAAATTTTTCGGCGCCGGAGCGGATAATCATCAAGGCCGCTGCTGGCCTGTCTCCCAAAATCCCGCCATCATGGCCCGCGATGATGAAAGTTGCGCTCGCCCTCGTCGCCGCATTGGCCTTAGGCTTTGTTCTTTCCACTTTTCTGAAGACCCCGCGTCATGACCGCGAATGGGAGATTGGCCTGTCGCGCATGCCGGTCTTCGATCCCCTGGCGGACGGACACTGGCGGCTGCATGAGTTGCGCGCCTTTGATTTTTCGAGAGCCCAGACCGTCGAAGAATGGCGCGAGACGACCCTCAATCCGGCCGACCTCGAAGAGATCTGGTTTTTCGTGGAGCCGTTTCCGGCGTTCAATGGCGCGGCGCACACTTTTATCAGTTTCCGTTTCGGCGGAGAGACCGATCAGGCCATCGCCATTTCCGTCGAAGCGCGCAAGGAAGCGGGCGAGGTTTATTCCGGCTTCAACTGCCTCTTCAACAAGTTCGAGCTGATCTATCTGTGGTCGACGGAAAAGGACGTGCTCACGCGCATCGCCGTCGGGCTCGGACACGAGCTTTACGCTTTCAGGCTCAACGTCTCGCCGGAACAGGGCCGCGAAATCCTCGCGCATTTCATCGAGCGCAGCAATGTGCTGAAAGACCGCCCGCGCTTTTACAACACCTTCACCTCCAATTGCACCAATGAGCTCGTGAAGTCGATCAATGACGCATTTCCGGGAACACTGCCTTGGCATTATTCCCATGTATTGACGGGCTATTCAGCGCAGCGGCTTCACGATCTCGGTTTTCTCGGAGAAAGGACCGCTTCGTTCGAGGAGATGAAGACGCACGCCCTTGCTTCTGACGCCATTCGCGCCGCCTCGGACGAAGACGATGCGGTCTTTCCTGAGGAATGGCGGAAATTAGCGGAAGAAGAAAAGCGCTAACGCCGCGTTGTTGCGCCAAACCGAGCGCCGGACGCGGTGAGCCGCATTGCCGTTTCGTCATTTCGGTGAACCGGTTTTCTCCAGCGCCGAGCCGCGCCGCGCGCATCTTTCCAACGGAAAAACCCGCGCCTATCTCCCCCCTCATAACAAGAAACGAAAAGGAGAGACCCAATGACCCGCGTGATTACCTTTTTGACGATCTGTACTGTTCTGGCTGCTGCGGCTTACCCGGCGTTCTATGCTTATGCGTCCCTCGCATAATCGCCCTCGCAACAGTCTAAAGAAGGCGCCGCCGGCGACACCCCACACCCCCACCCAGCGTCAGGCGGCGCCTTTACCCATCCTTCCGACAAAAGCTTCGTAATCCTCCGGCGTATCGATGCCCGGCGCCGCGTGGGGAATTAGCCCGACGGCGATCTGTCCGCCGCGTTCGAGGATGCGCAGCTGTTCCAGCCTTTCGATCTTTTCAAGCGCGCCCGCCGGCGCTGCGGCGAACTCCATCAAGCTCGCCTTTGAAAAGGCGTAGACGCCGATGTGAAGATAGTAATCGCCGGGCTTAGAGATCGCGCCGTCTTCATCGCGCGGCCAGACCGCCTGATGACGTGTAAAATACCGCGCCCAGCGGGCATCGTCTGCGATCCTGGCGCCAAGGATCGCTTTCACGGCTGAAGGATCCTCCGGCGAGCCGGGCCCGGATTTTGCGTCCGCCGGAAACGGACAGGCGAGCGTCGAGGCGAAAGCCTCGGTCTTCGCCTGCAGCTTGATCAGCCGGCCGATATGGCCGGGCTCGATCTCCGGTTCGTCGCCCTGAAGGTTGACGATGATGTCCGCGTCAATCTTTTCCGCAGCTTCGGCGATGCGCGCGCTGCCTGTTTCATGGGCGCTGCTGGTCATCACGACGGAACCGCCGAACGCTGTGACCGCATCGAAAATGCGTTTGTCGTCCGTGGCGACGGTAACCGATGAGGCGCTTTTGACGTTCAGCGCATTCTCATAGACATGCTGGATCAGCGGCTTGCCGGTGCGCGCGAGCAAGGGTTTGCCGGGAAGCCGTGTCGAGGCGTAGCGCGCCGGGATGACGATCGCCGCTTTCATGCGTTGACGAACCTCCGCCATAAATGGGCGAGCATCACGGCGCCGGCCGCGCCGGAAAGCGCGCCGAGCCCGTTGGCGACCGCGTCGGCAAGCTCGGGCGAACGAACGCCGCCGAGCCCCTGCAGACCTTCAAGCAGAACCCCATAGGCGGCGAGGGCCAGCGCCGTTCCGCGGCGTTTTGAAAAGACGGTGAGATGCGCCCAGACCGCCATGGCGCCGAGCGCCGCGTATGCGAGGAAATGCGCCACTTTGTCGGTCAGCGCCGGATTGTGAAAAAGCACGGTCGCGATCCAGCGCGTAAACGCAAAACCGGCCTTCGTATCGTCAGGATTAGGGGTCAGCGTCAGATAGGTAACGAGCGCAAACAAGAGCGCGAAGAGGACGCGCGGCCACAAATAGGGAATGCGCTTCATGCGCCGCCTGTCGTTTGCAATTGACGCGCGGCGAGACGGCGCTCCCAGTCGATCGCCGTCTCAACGATGAAATCGATATCGTCATAGCGCGGACGCCAATCGAGCACCGTGCGGATCGCCGCGTTGTCGGCGATCAGCTGCGGCGGATCGCCGGCGCGGCGCGGCCCCACATCGTACGGCATGTCGGTTCCAGCAACGCGGCGGAAGGCATCAACCACTTCGTAGACGGAATATCCGCGGCCGTAACCGCAATTCAGGGTAATAGCCCCGCCTTCGCCGCGCACGCGCTCGAGCGCGGCCATATGCGCCTGCGCTAGATCGCTCACATGGACGTAATCGCGAATGGCGCTGCCGTCGGGCGTCGGGTAATCGCCGCCATAGATCTGGAGCTTTTCTTGGCGCAGACCGAGGGCGATCTGCGCCGCCGCCTTGATGAGATGGGTCGGCTTGCCGATTTCGCCGGCGCGCCCCTGCGGGTCGGCGCCCGCCACGTTGAAATACCGCAAGGTGACGAAGGAAATCCCGTGCGCCGCCGCAGCATCTTCGAGAATGCGCTCGCTCATGGCCATCGAGGCGCCGTATGGAGTGATCGACCGGACGGGCGCATCTTCCGAAATCGGGGTGCGCTCTGGCGTGCCGTAGACAGACGCGGTGGATGAGAAAATGAAGCGCTTCACCCCGGCGGTGACGCAGGCGTTCAGGAGGCGGAGGGTATTCGCCGTATTGTTGGTGTAATAATCGAGCGGGTGGCGGATCGATTCCGGCACCAGGATCGATCCTGCGAAATGAATGACTTCCTTGACGTCGTGTTCTGCGAAGGTCTTGAGGAGCGCTTTCTCATCGCCAACATCAGCTTCGACAAAGGCGGCGCTTTTGGGCGCAAGCCAGCGCGCCCCGGTCGAGAGATTGTCGAGCGCAACGGCCGGCTCTCCGGCGTCTTCCAACGCCAGCAGCATATGCGCGCCGATATAGCCGGCGCCGCCTGTGACCAGAACGCTCATCGCGTATCGCCCAGTTTCCGTCCCAGTTTCCGCCCCCGGATTCCCCCTCAGGCCCGAGGCTCATTTGAGCCTTGAACATGATTCTTTATCAGATTTTTTATAGCCTTTTCCTATGCCGGAGTGTACCGGCAGACATGGAATTCGCTCGCATGGCGCGCATGATCGACCGACTGATGAGGAAATCGGGGTCCGACTGGCCGAAAACCGCGGCCGTTCCCGACGGCAAGCGGATTTACGCCATTGGCGACATTCACGGCCGCGCCGACATGCTCGACGAGCTTCTTTACGACATCGAAAAGGAGGCGGGCTCCCTCGATGCGGCGCAGCTCGTCTTTCTCGGCGATTATGTGGACCGCGGCGACGACAGCCGCGGCGTGATCGAACGGCTGATCCGCATCGCCGCCGAGCATGAAGACGCCGTCTTTCTCAAAGGCAATCACGAAGAGCTGATGCTCGATTTCCTAGAGGAACCAGAAGATCTCGGCCACTGGCTCGACTGGGGCGGCGAGGAAACCCTCGAAAGCTACGGCATCCATACGGTGGGTCAGCCGAAAGAAGCGCTCGCCGAACAATGGTTCGCGCTGGCGCCCAAAACCCATTTCGATTTTCTAAAGTCGCTGAAGCTCCATCATGTGGAAGGCGACTTCCTGTTCGTGCATGCAGGGCTGCGCCCGGGCGCGCCGCTGGAGGAACAGACGGACGCCGACATGTTGTGGATCCGGAAGCGCTTTCACAACGCCTCCCCCGAAGAACGTCCGGATTTCGTGGTCGTTCATGGCCACACGCCGACGGCGAAGCCCGTCGACGCCGGCTGGCGCATCGGCGTCGACACCGGCGCCGTTTATGGCGGGATGCTGACGGCCGTGGTCCTCGAAGGAACCGAGCGGCGTTTCTTAAGCGTTGCGGATTAGAGCATTTTCAAGCGAAGTGGATGCCGGTTCGCGTTAAGAGTGAGCCGCAAGGCGGCGAACGCGACAAAACAAGAATCTAGAGTTGATTGATTGAGCCATGCGAAATTCAATCAACTCTAGCCGTTCGCGGTTTTCGCGTCGGGATTGTCAGCGATGAGGCGCGGACCGCCAGCCGCCGCGAGGATCGCGCGCAGGGTCTGCGCGCCCGCCGGGCCGTCGCCATTGTTGATCGCCTTGCCGTATTCCGACGCGAAATTCATGGACGTCACGATATGAGGGCTCGGCGTCACGAAGATGATCTGCGCGCCGAGCATAACGGCTTCGCGCCAGCGCTCGAGAATTTCGCGCTTGTAGCGCGCCGAGGCGATCAGGAAATCCGGTTCGATCGACCGGGATTCGGATTCGGAAATGATGCGCGGGCCTTTGTCGCCGAGGCGTTCTTTTTCGCGCGCGGCGCCCGTATCCACCGCCGCCGTCACGGCTTTTGCGGCGGGCCCAGCCCAGCGCAGCAGCGCTTCGGTCTGCGCATCAGCGCCGAGAATATGGGCGCATTCGCCACGGCCCGCGATGTCTTCGAGGATCTCCACGAAGTCGCGGCGCACATCGGCGGCGCGCTGTTCAAAGGACTGATAAGGCTGAAGCGCGCGCATGGCGAGGGCGTTCTCCTCATCCCACAGACGCGCAAGGCGCTCATACCAGGGATCGAAATCATATTCCTCGAAGTCCGCATGGGTGATGAAGAGGCGGATCGAGCCCCCCTCTTTTGCGGTGAGCGCGCCTTTGAAAACTTTGAGGCCCGCTTCGCGCAATAGCCATTCGAGCACCGAAAGCGAATAGACGGCGGAAACGCCTGCCTGCAGCGTTTCGACCGAGGTGCGCGTCAGCACCATGGGCGCGTATAACGTTTCAAGCGCGAAGACGCCGTCGGGCGCCAGCAATTCTTTTACCCGCTTCAGAAAGGGGCGCGGTTCGGCGATATGTTCGACCACCGACACGGCGGTAATGATGTCGAATTTCTTGTCGCCGAAAGCGGCGTCGAGATCGCTCGACGGAAAAGCCGACTTTCCTGTCCACGCCCAGTCGCCGATTTCCTCCACATGCTCCGACGGGTCGACGCCGAAGCGCTCCACCCAGCGCGGATAGAAAGAAAGCAGCGTGCCGTCATTGCAGCCAATGTCGAGCGCGGCGCAGTCGCGGCCCGAAATCATTTCGAGGGCCTCCGTCGCCACCGCACGCAGATGATCGCGGGTCGAGGCGTGATGGCCGGACGGCGTATAGGTGAAATCGTCTTCTGCGTTCGCCGACTGCAACAACCCGCAAGCACGCGCATCCCGCGACGGATCGCAGAGAACGTAATCGACGGAATGCTCGGTCTTGCGGCCAAGACCTTTCCGCGCGCCGAACGGCATGGAAAAAGCCGGGGTCAGCGCCTTCGATCCGCATGCGCGGCAATGCGTCAATTGTTTCACGGGGACGGCGCCTTTCGAAAACCGGAACTCGAATTTCCGAAAAGCTCGCAGGTCAGCGCTAACAAAATGTAAAGTTCAGAAAAAAGCCAAGCGAAAGCGGGGGGTTACACACCTTCCGCTTACGCAGTTTAACAAAGTCTGAAGAACCCAGACCAGCCACAGTCCGAGTTAAGCGCTTAGACGTTCGATGAGGCGGCGGATGAACAACGTCCCTTCAGCGACCTGGGCGAGCGTGATGTATTCATTCGCCTGATGCGCCTGGTCGATGGAGCCCGGCCCGCAAATGACGACGGAAAAGCCCGCCTCCTGAAACTGGCCGGCTTCCGCCGCATAGGAAACGACATCGGTGGAGTTGAGGCCCGTGATCGCCTTGGCGAGATCGGCGGCGGGATTGTCCGCATGGGGGGCGAGCGACGGTGCGTTGCTCATCTGCTCGATCTCGACCCGGCAACCCGGCGCCTTGGCGCGCATTTCCGCCTCGACGCCCCGGGCGAAATCCTTGAACTCTTCGATAATGTCCTCGCGGCTGTCGCCCGGCACGACGCGCATATCCCACTGGAACATGGCCTCCCCCGCCATGATGTTGAGCTGCGTGCCGCCGCGCACGACATTGACCGTCATAGTGGAGTAAGGCGGATCGAAAGGAGAAGCGGGATCGGCAGCGGCTGCGCGGCGCTCGCGCATCTCGGAGATTTTCGTGATGAGTTTCGCCGCCGCCTCGACGGCGGAGACGCCCCGGTCGGTCTGGCTCGAATGGGTGGTGTAGCCGGTCACCCTGACCGTGAAGGAGGCGATGCCCTTGTGCCCGTCGATCACCTTCATGTTTGTCGGCTCGCCGACAATCACGGCGGACGGCTTCGGCATGCGCTCGGCGATCTCGGCGATCATGCTCGGCGCGCCGAGAAGCCCGATCTCCTCATCATAAGAGAGCGCGAAAATCACCGGGCGCTTGAGGCCGGCGGTCAGCATGTCCGGAACCAGGGAGAGAGCGATGGCCGAAAAACTTTTCATGTCGGCGACGCCGCGGCCATAAAGCCGGCCGTCTTTTTCCGTGACTGCGAAAGGATCGGTCTCCCAGGCCTGCCCTTCGACCGGCACCACGTCCGTGTGGCCCGACAGGACGACCCCGCCTTCGACCCTCGGACCGACGAGCGCATAGAGATTGGCCTTCGTCCCGTCATCGTTGAAGACGCGGAAGGTCTCGGCGCCGAAGCCTTGAAGATAGGTTTCGACATCGTCGATGAGGGCGAGATTCGATTTCGATGAGGTGGTGTCGAAGGCGACGAGCCTTCTGATCCATTCGAGCTGCGGCGCAAGGTCGGTCATGCGCCAACCCTGCGCGAAAGCGGGCCCGCAAGGCAAGCGCGAACAGCGCCTGCGGCTTCTTTTCTTGCTGAATTTGCAGGGAAAATCGGGCCATTCGCCTCGCCCGAGAAGGCTTTCCCGTGGATGCCCCGGCATGAGGCCGGGGCATCAACACAAGTCGAAGACGCCTTAGGCGGCCTTCTTGCGGCGCACGGTTTTGCGTTTCGCCGTCGTTTTCTTCGCCGCTTTTTTCGCAGCCGGTTTTTTCTTGACCGACAGCTTCACTTTCTTGGCGGCCTTGCGTTTGGCCGGAGCTTTTTTCTTCGCGGTCTTGGCTTTCGCCTTCTTCACGGTTTTCTTCTTCGCCGCGGGTTTCGCAGCTTTTTTCTTCACAGCTTTTTTCATCGGAGACATCCCCTGAAACACTGACCAACTGTCAGCAAGAATCCCCATTATCTTGATGCGGGTAAACGAACAATAAAAAAAATTCGCATCGCTCTTGACTCTGATCCCGCTACGGAAGGTCCGTATGAGGAATCGAAAACCCCCGCTCGAGGGTCGAGCGGGGGCTGGTCTAAGTCCACGAAAGGTGACTCTGCTACTTCACCGAGACGAGTTCCACCTCAAAGATGAGTGCTTCGTTGGGACCGATCGGACCGCCCGGCGTTCCCATTTCGCCATAGGCAAGATCGGGCGGAATGAAGAAGCGGAACTTGTCGCCCTCGCTCATCAGCTGCACGCCTTCGGTCCAGCCGGGAATCACGCGGTTGAGGGGAAATTCGATGGTCTCGCCCCGCGAATAGGAGCTGTCGAACTCGGTGCCGTTCAATAGCGTGCCCTGATAATGCACCTCCACCGTGTCGCTCGCCTCGGGGCTTTTGCCTTCGTCCGGACCTTGCGAAATCACCTGATATTGCAGGCCCGACGAGGTGGTTTTCACGCCGTCTTTCTTGGCGTTTTCAGCAAGAAAGTCTTTTGCGGCTTCGAGATTGCGTTCTGCATTTTGCACTTTGATCAGCTCCACATCGAAAATCAGCGCCTCATTGGGGCCAATGGGCCCGCCGGGCGTTCCCATCTCGCCATAAGCGAGATCGGGCGGCACAAAGAACCGGTAGCGGTCGCCCTCGCTCATCAGCTGCACGCCTTCGGTCCAGCCGGGGATCACGCGATTGAGCGGAAACTGCGCTGCGGCGCCGCGCGCTCTCGAGGAATCGAATTCGACCCCGTCTTTCAGCGTGCCCACATAATGGACGATGACGAGATCGGTTGAGTCGGGCGAATAGCCCCCCTCGGGCCCTTCCTCCAGCACCATATATTGAAGACCGCTGTCCGTGACTTTCACCTCGTCGCGCGCCTTGTTCTCCTCGAGGAAGGCTGTCGAGGCGGCGAGATTCTCGGCGGCGCGTTTTTCGAAATCGGCCCTCAGCTCAGCTTCGGTCTTGGCGTTGTCGGGAAGCTCGGGGGCCGGCGCCGCGTTTGTCTCGGCCTCTCTTTCGGCTTCGCTCTCTTCTTTTTTGCCGCAGGCGGCGAGCGCCAGCGCCGCAGACGCGGCGAGCAATAAAGTCTTACGCAAGGGATGCTCCTTTGATGGATTTATGGCGTTATCGGCAGCTTGGGCCGGACCCTAGCCCATCGCGGAGATAAGGCAAAACGTCTCCGCGCGGGAAGTTCCGCCCGCTCGTTACCATCCCGTAAGACTTCGGGTCAGGCGCCAAGGCGCTTCATGACATAAAAAGCGTAGATCAGCGCCCAGGCGAGCGCGAGGCCATAGGGAACGATGCGCTGGAGGCCCAGGCGCGCCGCAAGCTTCGCCCCGAGCGCCGTCAACGCAATGGCGAGGGTAAAGCGCGCAAGTCGCGCCACATAGCCGACCATGGCGAACAGGAATGGATTAACCCCGCTCGCGCCCGCCTCCACCGCGTAAATCTTGAACGGCGCGCCGGTGACCGCGCCAACGGTCAGATTTCCCGGCCAGAAGCCTTCAAGCTCTCCATGAACGCGCAGGAGCAAGTCTTCGCCAATCAGCGGCACGGAAAGCAGAAAGGCCCGCGCCGCCTCTGCATCCGCCGCGCCCCAGATGACCATGGGCAAGGCGCCAAGCGCGGCGCCGCAGGCTGCCACTGTTGCAAAGCGGAAGGCGCGGGATAATCCGAACGCCAGCACCGCGGCGGTCAGCAAGAGATCGGGCACGATGAAAAAGAATGTCGCTTCAGCGAAACCCCAGAGCGCCGCGCCCGCAAACCAAAATCTCGGATCTTTCAGTGCTACTCCCATGGCTGGAAATGCCCCTGCTCTGCGAGTTCGGTCATCCGCATTTCAAGCTCGCCCATGAAACTCTGCGCCTCGCCTGTCCATCGGATCGGCGGGCCGGCGATGACGTCGCAATTGAACGGGACGAGAATGAGGCTGCCCTTCGGCAACGCCTTGCCGAGCCCGTGCATGAAGACGGGATAGATCGGAACCTCGGGCCTCGCCTTCGCCAAAAACGCGACCCCGCGCTTGAACTCTGCCCGCTTTTCCGGCTCGCCGCGCGAGCCTTCTGGAAACAGGATCAGGATTTCATTCCTGTCGAGCGCGGCTTCGAGATCTGCGAGCGGATTTTTCCGGACGCCGCCGCGGGCGAGCGGAATGATATTGATGATGTTGAACGCAAACCATTTGAGCCATTTGTTGGCGAGAAAATAATCCGCCGCCGCCGCAGGCCGCAGGCGATGGAGGTCCTTCAGCGGGAACAGCGCCATCAGGGTCAACGTATCGAGATGGGAGTTGTGATTGGCGACGAGAACCGCCGGGCCCTTTTCCGGCAGGTGCTCGCGCCCGCGCACATTCATGCCGAGAATGATCAGCAGCACCGGCCGCACGATCAGGAGGAAGAAAAGAAACTGGAGCGTGCGTTTCATCACACCCGCCCGCTGAATACGAAGAAATGCATGGCGTGGTAAAACACCGGCGCCGCATAGGTGAGGCTGTCGACCCGGTCGAGAATGCCCCCATGGCCGGGAATGAGGCCGCCGGAATCCTTGACGCCGAGATCACGCTTGAAGGCGGATATCGTGATGTCGCCGAGGAAGCCTGCGATGGCGATAATCGCTCCGGCGACCGCCGCATAATAAAATGGCATCGGCGTCAGAAAGGGTCCTGCGACGGCAGCGCCGACAATCGTGGAGCCGAGCCCGCCGAGAAAGCCTTCCCAGGTTTTCTTCGGGCTCACCTTCGGCACGATCTTGTGTTTGCCGAAGAGCCGCCCCCAGGTGAACTGCGCCACGTCGTTGAACTGGGTTAGGGCCACGAGAAAGAGGAGCAGCCCCGCCCCGCCCGCCGGCCCCGCGACGCTTTTATCCGCCGCGAGCAGCATCGCCGTATGGCTGAGCGAGAAAACGGTGATCATCAGCCCCCAGGAGATCGTCCCTACGGCGCGCAGGAAGCCTTCGGTCTTGCCCGCAAGCGTCATCGCCATGGGGATGAAGAGAAACGTCCAGACCGGAATGAAGGTGAGAAAGAGCCCGTAGCTGTCGATATGGGCGAAATAGAACTGAACCGGAATGGTCCAGTAGGCGAAGAGAAGGATCAGCCGGTCGACCCGCCGCGTCTGAATGAGGGACAGATATTCCTTAAAGGCGAGAAACGTCATGAAGGCGAGGAAGACCGTCGAGACGATGCGGTTGGTGACGATGGCGATGGAGAAGATGGTGATCATGAACCACCACGACTTCACCCGCGCCGAAAGCTCCTCAGTCGCCGCGCCGGGCCGCTTTCGCTTCATCACGAGCACGATGACGCTTGCGGCGATCAAGAGCGCATAGATGACGCCGATGGCGTAGAAGACAGTGTCGGGCAGCGCGTCAGGGATGCGCATTTTCTGTCTCCTTTGCGCGAAGCTCCTTGGACGCAATCTCTTTCAGGGCCATTCTGGACCGATTCACAATCGTCGCTGCGCCGAGCGCGCATGCGAAGGCGAACAGCACCGTCGACCACCAGCCTGGTTCGAAGAAGACCAGCAGCAGCGCCAGCGCGCCAAAAAAGAACGCGCGGTCCGACTTGCCGAAAGGCCCGTCATAGCGCCGCGACGCGCCGATCTGGACGCCGATGACGCCGGTCATTTCCGCGATGACGCCGAAAAGAACCGCAACAACCACCAGCGGCGCAGGCAGCCCCGCAATAAAGGCGAAAGGCAGATAAAGCGCCGCGTCGGAAATCACATCCGTCAGTTCGTTGAGGATGGCGCCGAGTTTCGACGCCTGCCCGAATTCCCGCGCCAGCATCCCGTCGACAGCGTTCAGCGCCATGCGGATGAAGAGAATGACGGGCAGAAGAATGAGCACCCAGTCCGCGCCGGGGTTCATGAGATGCGCGGCGCCATGAGCGAGGCTCAAACCGCAGGCGATCAAGGTCACCTGATTGGCGGTGACGCCGGCCTGCGCGAGCCGCGCGCAGAACGGCCTGAGCAGCGCCTGAAATTTCGGCTTGAGGTCGTAAATCGTCGCCATGCGCCGCCTCGCCTTGGGTGGAGGAGAGACTAGCGGGATTCCTTTTTAACAAGAGATTAATTCAACCCGTACTCGCTCACCGACTTCAGCTCCGACGCGCCGATGAGTTTCTTGCCGGCAAGGCGCACGGAGTGGATCGGGCCTTCGAGCTCCCTCGTCCAGAAGGAAAGGAATTTCGACAGCACCGGATATTTCGGGGCGATGTCGTAATCCTGCCAGAGATAGGACTGGAGGAGGCCGGGATGGTCGGGAAGATGGTAAAGAATCTCCGCCGTGGCGAGGCGGTAGCCTTCGAGCTGCCGGATAAAGGAATGATCGCCTTTCATGACTGTTCCCCTGATGACGCTACAATAACGCGGAGGTCCATTATCGGGCGCGAGGCTTACGCATTTTCAAGCTTGACAGTTCGATTTAAATCGAAATTCGTCAAGTTTATTCAATGGGTTAGCAGCCGCGCGCACGCAGTGCTGACAGAACGCGCCAAAAAAACGGGCGCCCGGGCAATTTTTGTCTTTACAGGGGGGCCCATCGTTCTTATGTCGCGCTTTCGCCATTCCCATGGGACCTCACCGCAAGAATGGCGCTTGGGTTGAAGCTGCTTTTGCGAGGTTCCATGAGATGGACAAATTCAAATCTGCGCTTGCGCTGGTCGTAGCCGACCGTCCGGACTTACCCGTTCATTGCATCCGGCCGCACGCCGCCCAAAAGGCGGCGGACTGGTTCGTGCGCCGTTTTCCCGGCGACGTTCTCTATGCGGTGAAGGCGAACCCTCACCCGGCGATCCTCGACGCGGTTTACGCCGCGGGCGTCAGATGGTTCGACGTCGCTTCTCTTCCGGAAATTGAACTCGTCGCCAATCGCTTCGAGGACGCAACGCTCGCCTTCATGCACCCGGTGAAAGCCCGCTCGGCGATCCGCAAGGCCTATTTCGATTACGGCGTCCGCATCTTCGTGCTCGACAGCCGCGAAGAGCTTCAGAAAATCGTCGAGGAAACGGGCGGCGCCAAAGACCTGCACCTGATCGTGCGTCTCGCCGTCTCCTCCGACTACGCCGCGCACAAGCTCGGCGGCAAGTTCGGCGCATCCGGCATGGAAGCCGTCTCGCTCCTGCAGGCGACCCGCACGGTCGCCGACGAGCTCGGCGTCTCGTTCCATGTGGGCTCGCAATGCATGCGCCCGGAAGCCTGGCGCGTTGCAATGTCGCTGGTCTCTGAGGTCATCCGCGAAGCAGGCGTCACCGTCGACATCGTCGATGTGGGCGGCGGTTTTCCGGTGTCTTATCCGGGCCTCACCCCGCCGCCGCTCGAAGATTATATGCGCGAAATCGAAGCGTCGTTCGAAGCGATGCCGGTTCTTGAGAACGCCGACCTTTGGTGCGAGCCGGGCCGCGCGCTTTGCGCCGAAGCCGGCAGCCATGTGGTGCGCGTGGAGCTTCGCAAGGGCGACGCCCTTTACCTCAATGACGGCGCCTATGGCGCGCTCTTCGATGCGGCCCATGACGGCCTCGTCTATCCGGTGAAGCTCCTGCGCGAAAAAGGCTCGCCCCGGCGTCCCCTTCGTCCGTTCAAGCTTTACGGTCCGACCTGCGATTCCATCGACGCCATGGAAGGCCCGTTCATGCTGCCGGCGGATATTTCCGAAGGCGATTATATCGAATTCGGCATGACCGGCGCTTACGGCACGGCGCTCGCCACCAAATTCAACGGTTTCGGCGAGTATATAGAAGTCGAAGCCGAGGATGCGCCGATGATGAGCGTTTTCGAAGCGCCCAAGCAACAAAAGCGCCGTTCGGCCAAAGTCGTCGCGATTGGCGAAAAACTCTAATTTCCAGCGCCGCTGGCAATCATGGCGCTGATCGTCTAGATCAGCGCCATCTTATTCACGGCCCTCCGCGTGTTCATGACGACACGGCCCGGATCCGGTAACCCCGGTTACTAGAAAGGACCGACCAATGACCCAACCTCAAGACAACCGCAAAGCAGAGCTGCTTTCGAACCCGGTCGAGCATATCGACATCACCAAGTTCGACGCGCGCCCGATCATCGACGCCTGGGGCAAGATGAGCTTTACGAGCCGCGACGCCGCGCGCGCCGCGCAAATCCTCAACATGGCGATTGAGGACGAAAAGTGTTCGCCCTGGCTGATCATGGCGGGCTCCACCGGCGCCGGCGGCTGCCTTCATGTCTGGCGCGACATGGTCGAGTACAACATGATCGACGCCGTGGTCGCCACCGGCGCCTCGATCATCGACATGGATTTCCTCGAAGCGCTTGGCTTCAAACACTATCAGGCGAATGAAATCCCCGACGACAACACGCTGCGCTCGCTTTACATCGACCGCATCTACGACACTTATATCGACGAGGAAGAGCTGCAGCATGTGGATCACACGATCTACGACATCTGCGAAAGCCTCGAGCCGCGCCCCTACACCTCGCGCGAATTCATTTACGAGATCGGTAAATGGCTCGCGGCAGGGAATGCGAAGAAACCTGACTCGCTGATCCAGAAAGCCTACGAAAAAGGTGTGCCGATTTTCGTGCCGGCGTTTTCCGACTGCTCGGCGGGCTTCGGCATCGTCAAGCACCAGGTGGAGCGGCGCAAGGCGGGCAAGCCCTATCTCACGATCGATTCGGGCGGCGACTTCCGCGAGCTGACGGAAATCAAGCTTGCGGCCGGCACCACCGCGCTCTTCATGGTGGGCGGCGGCGTGCCGAAGAACTTTGCGCAGGACACGGTCGTCTGCGCCGAAATCCTCGGCCACGAAGACGTCGAAATGCACAAATACGCCGTGCAGATCACGGTGGCCGATGTGCGCGACGGCGCCTGTTCCTCATCGACGCTGCAGGAGGCGGCAAGCTGGGGCAAGGTGTCGACCGTGCACGAACAAATGGTCTTCGCCGAAGCGACGAGCGTCGCGCCGCTGATCGTTTCGGACGCCTGGCATCGCGGCGGCTGGAAAAAGCGCGAGCCCCGCAACTGGGCGAAACTCTTTGAACGCGCTTAAGGCGTTCATCTGCCCTTAAACAATCTTACCGGAATGGCGCCGTCGCGTTGAAAAAACGCGGCGGCGTCAGTCTTTTCGAGGTTAATTGCGCCGCACGCATTAACCGGATGTTTCCCGCACGAGGGCAAAACTCATCTTCGAAAAGCGCGCCCGGAAAGCGTTTTTGAAGGCGGTAAATTATGTCACTGGCTGCGCGGCGTTTCGGTCCGGCACTCAGCACGAATGCAAGACAGCGGATGGCCGAATTGCGCGCCTATCCGACGCTTGAAACGTGGCTCAATCCCGTTACGCGCGGCCTCGCCCGGCGCCTCGCCAATATGGAGTGGCAAAAGACTCTCGAGGAAATCGACTTCGAATATCGCATGACCGATGTCGATATCGCCGGCCGGACCTGCGTGCGTTACGAAACCGCCGGCGAAACGCGCGACGATCTGTTTATTTTCTATGTTCATGGCGGCGGGCTTGTCTGCGGTTCGCCGCGTCTCAACGCCTCCATGGTCCTGCCCGCCATTCGTCTCACCGGCGCCGAAGGGATCGGCGCTTCCTACACGCTCTTGCCGGAAGGGCGTTTCCCAAAGCCGCTAGATGAAGTGGACGCCATTTACAGGGCGCTGCTGCCGGCGCAGGAAAACAAACGCATCGTCATTCTCAGCGACTCCATCGGCTGTGCGCTGACCCTCGCCAATCTCTTGCGCTGGCGCGATGAGGGCGTGCGAATGCCGGACCGCGTCGTCTTCGTGTCGCCGGCGCTGGACGGCGCGGCGGAAAGCGACACTTACCGCACGCTCGACCGTCACGATCCCTTAATCCGCTCCCATAACGGCCGCAACGCGCAGAAACTGTTCCAGTTCTATGCGCCGGAGGACGATCTGAAAAATCCTCTGATCTCGCCAATCTATGGTTACTTTTCCGGCCTGCCGCCGATGCTCGTCCATGCAGGCTCTCGTGAAGTCTTGCTGGGCGACGCCGCGCGCGTCGCCGAACACGCGCGTCGCGCGAATGTGGCGAGCACGCTTCGCGTGTTCGACGGCATGTTTCACTTGTTTCACATGTATTGGTCGCTGTCGGAGACCAAAGCCGCACACGCAGACATCGCGGATTTCATTCTGAAGTCCTGAGCCTCCGCGCTTTTCCCCATGCGCCCCTGATGATAGGGTTCCGCACGGGGGACTAGGCTAAAGTAGCGTTAATCCATGTCTGTCACCGAAACGACAAAGTCTGAATTCAAAGATCGCGCAATGCGCGGCGAGGCGAAAGTGGTCGCCTTCGACAACATCCGCAGCCTGAAATCAATGCAGCGTTGCGCCGAAGCGGAAGTGGGCGGCGTCGCCTGGCCGACGGTGTTTCTCTCAATATCAGCGATCCTTGCTTTCACAACGATCATTGGACTGACGATTTCAGGCGCGCTCAATATCTGGGTCGCGGCGGTCATCAACCTGCCGGTTTATTTCGTGCTTTATACTGGCCTTCATGAAGCCGCCCACCGGAACTATCACGGGCGCGACAAATCCAAGCGCTGGATCAATCACCTCTTCGGCCTCGTGATCGGCTGGATCATGTTTTACCCCTATTCCATGCACGACTATATTCACCTGACCCATCATGCAAACACGAACGACTTCGAAAAAGACCCGGATGCGTGGATGCGCGGAAATACGTTCTGGGTCGTCTTCGCAAGAGCCGCAACCCTGCCCTGGCGCTACTGGTCCTTCACCATCGGCGCCAAGATGAAAGAGCCCGATGGCGCGAAATTCTTCGCGAAGATTTTGCTCCAGATCACGCCGACGCTTGCCGGGGTCACGCTTCTCGTCGTGCTGGGATACTGGCAAGTCGCGCTGATCGCGTGGTTCGGTTCGCTTGTCGCCGCCGTCGGCATTTTGGGTGTGTGCTTCGACTGGATCGTCCATCACCCTCATGGCGACACGACATTATTGGGCGGCACGCGTGTTTTCGCCGCACGCACAGGCTGGAAGCGACATGCGCTGAAAGCCGCATTGCTCGGGCAGAATTACCACCTTATTCATCACATTTATCCGCGTACGCCGTTTTACCGCTATGACCGCGTTTTCGAGCGCAGCGAGGATTTTTTGCGGTCGCAGGGCGTCAGGATTATTGACGTTTCATGAGGTCAGGCGCGCCATGCGCCGCCCCGATTGATGATTGCGATGCGGAACAGCGCGCAGGCGGTAATGTATAAGAGTTCGACATCGAACGCCCGGTTGAGAATGAATTTCTCCCAGAAAAGCCCGCCTGTATTGAACAGCGTGCCGAAATGATAGATCACCAGAACGCCGTGCATGAAGCATAACGGCGCCGGAAACCACCGCTCTCGCGACATGCGAAAGAACAGGACCGCCGTCACGGCGTCCACAACGATATAGCCGAAGGTGAGCGACGCGCCTTCCAGGATCAGCCAGAGCTGAAGGCCCGCAAGCCAGTTGACGAAGACGATCCGCGCGGCGGCGGCCACTTGCGATGAACGGGAATGAAGCGCGGCCATCAGCATCGCGCCGATGGCCGCGGCGTAAAGGCTGACGGTTATCCAAGCCCCAGTATCGATCGAACAGCCCCCAGCGGTTCAAACTTCGGAAGGCCGCCCCCCGCCGCCTGGAAAAGGTCGGCGCCGGCTTCCATGGCTTTCGCATTCATGGCGTCATGCGCCTTCGTGGTGACTTCCGCGAGATTGACCAGCGCGGTCTGGATGTTTGCAAAAGCTTCAGCCCCTTCTGATGCATGAAGCTTGCCATCAAGGCCTTTGGCGGCGACGGCGCCGGCGGCGAGCGTCGCGGCCAGGCCCGCAATTTGCTTCTCAAATCGCAACAACACTAACTGCTCTTTTCGGAGATCGGTCATTCTTATCCTCGTGATTTGAAAATGTGGTACGCATTACAGAACACAACCATAGCGCGAATATGATTGAATTGCACACCAAAATACAACCTATGCGGGAATATTGTTTTGAGCGTCGATGAGGACAATTACGCCGCCCGGATTGGCCGGATGATGTGGCGGGTCGCGAAAAGGCGGGCCGAAGAGGTGAGCCTTTATGGCGTAAGGCCCACGCCCGCTGGGCTCAGCGGCGCTGAAGGGAGCGGCGCTGAAAATATAGCTCCGCCGCCAGTTCCGCCCCGCGATCCAGGGCCGAAGGCGCCGGAACACCCCCTGACTCTTTCAGAATTTCTTCGAGAACTGGCCGCAGAGCTTGCGCGAGACGAGCCGGACCCTGACGGGTCGTAAGCGGGCTTAAAGCCGCATAAGTATGCACTGCGGCCTCGGCGCCGACGGCGAGCATGCCGGCGTCCAGGGGCGCGCTTTCTTCCGCCCGCAGATGGTTGATGACGACGGCGAGCGCGAGCCGCAGCCTTTCGGGATCGAGCAGCGGCTCGTCAGCCCTTGCATTGAGTTTTACAACTTCCGCTCCGCCCCGCGCCTTCCCGCCATAAAGCATGTCGAGGGTGACGGCCCCGCCGGTCGCCTCCACAATCCGGCGCGCCGTCAGGGGCCGAGGCGCCTGCCCTCCGGAGACGATCCGGTAGAGCGTCTGGCGCGACACGCCGACCCGGGCCGCGAAATCCTGAAAGCCTTCCTCCACCTCGCGAAGATATTGCTTCAGCGGATGCATGGTTTTTCCTTCTCCCCGCGCGTTGCACGGAAGGAAAATCTGTCACGAGACTCGCAACATTCGGTAAAGAATTGCTGCGCTGGCGAAGACCTTCTATGACCCCGCGGAACCGGCGACGCGGCGCCGGAACGGGATTTTGCGAAAGCCATGAGCGCGCTGCTTTTGTCATTGACGGACATCCGCCTGCAGATCGGCGGCGAGGCCCTGTTCGAGAACGCCTCGCTGCAGGTGGGGACGCGCGCGCGCATCGCGCTGGTGGGGCGCAATGGCTCTGGCAAGTCGACCTTGATGAAAATCGCCGCCGGGCTAATCGAAGCGGATTCGGGCGAGCGCTTCATCCATCCAGGCGCCACCGTGCGCTATCTTGCGCAGGAGCCGGATGCGAGCGACTTTGCAACGATTGGCGATTACGCGACAGCCGGCCTCGACGAAACCGGCAAGACCCATGAAGCAGAAAACCTGCTCCATGAACTGGGGCTCGATCCCGGCGCCAATCCAACAAAACTTTCGGGCGGCGAGTTGCGCCGCGCAGCGATTGTACAAGTACTGGCCGCCGCCCCCGACATTCTGTTTCTCGATGAGCCGACAAACCATCTCGACCTGCCGGCCATCGCCTGGCTGGAGGAGCGGTTGCGCGGCCTTCCCTCCGCCCTGGTGCTGATCAGCCACGACCGGCGCTTCCTTGAAACCGTCACCAACGACACCGTGTGGATCGACCGCGGCGAGACGCGGCGCACGGGCGTCGGTTTCAAGGACTTCGAAGCCTGGCGCGACAAGTTCCTCGAAGAAGAGGAAGCCGCGCTCCACAAGCTCGGCCGCAAGATCGTCGCGGAAGAACACTGGATGCGATATGGCGTCACCGCGCGCCGCAAACGCAATATGCGCCGCGTGGGCGAGCTTCAGGACATGCGCAAGACGCTCCGCGAAGCGAAGCGCGTTCAGGGCGGGCCCACTTTCACGCTTCAGGCGGGCGGCGCCTCAGGCAAGCGCGCCATCGTCGCCGAGCATGTCTCGAAATCCTTTGGCGGCCGGAAGATCGTCGACGATTTTTCCGTGGAGATCGCGCGCGGCGACCGGATCGGTCTTGTGGGGCCCAATGGCGCGGGCAAGACGACGCTGGTCAACCTCCTCACTGGCGCACTTCAACCGGATGAGGGCAAGATCACGCTCGGGACCAATCTCGAAACCGTCTCCCTCGATCAGCGGCGCGCGCGCCTTGAACCCAATATGCGCGTGGCGGACGCCATCAATGACGGGACCGGCGACTGGGTGACGGTCAATGGCGAGAAACGCCATGTGGCGACGTACCTCAAAGACTTCCTGTTCGGCCCCGAACAATGGCGCCAGCCGGTGGAGGCGTTGTCCGGCGGCGAGCGCGGGCGCCTCGCCCTCGCGGCGGCGCTGGCGAGGCCGTCGAACCTTCTCGTGCTCGACGAGCCCACCAACGATCTCGATCTTGAGACGCTGGAGATGCTCGAAGAGCAATTATCCGCCTACGAAGGAACTCTGCTTCTCATTTCCCACGACCGGGCATTTCTCGATAATCTCGTCACCAGCGTGATCGCCACCGACCCCGAAAAACCGGGACGCTGGATCCGCTATGCGGGCGGCTATGACGATATGGTGGCGCAGCGAGGGTCGGCGCCCGGACTTGAAGGAAAGACCGCAAAGCAGAAACCGAAATCATCGGCGCCGGCGGAAAAACCGAAACCGGCTGCGAAAACCAAACTCTCCTACAAGGAGCAGTTCGCGCTCGACAAACTGCCGGGCGAAATCGACAAGCTGCAAGCGGAGATCGCCGCGCTGAAGGCCAAGCTCGACGATCCTAATCTGTTCGCGCGCGATGCAGCGTTGTTCGACAAAACCGCCAAAGCCCTTTCCGCCGCAGAAGAAACACTCGCCGTAAAAGAAGAAGAGTGGCTGATGCTGGAAATGAAGCGGGAAGCGCTGGAGGCGTAATGCAACGTGTGCTTTGGGCCGCTCATCCCGGCGAAGGCCGGGATCTCGGGCAGCAAGCGCACTTCCTGATTGCATGAGATCCCGGCCTTCGCCGGGATGAGCGGGCTACTTATTCGTTCAGCCTGTAACTGGCTGTAATGCAATCTCAGCTCGGCTCAATCAAATCCCACTTGTTGCAGTAAAGATCGCGAAAAACGACGACTCGTCCGTAAGGCTCGTCCCGAGGCGCCTCGAGGAACTCAACGCCCGCCTTCTTGAAGCGTTCGTAATCCCGGCGGAAATCATCCGTATGGAGAAAGAGGGACACGCGGCCGCCGGTCTGGTTGCCGACGGCCGCGCGCTGCGTTTCATCCGCCGCTTTCGCCAGCAGAAGGTCGGCGCCGCCCTCCCCCGGCGACACAACCACCCAGCGCTTTTCCGAAGACAGCTTTGCGTCTTCCTTCATCGAGAAACCCAGCTTACTGCAATAATAGGCGATCGCCTCGTCGTAATCGCGCACGACAATCGTAACCAAGGCAAGCCGCGTCACGAGAAAATCGCCACGGACTGACGCCCTGCAATCACAAGCTCGCCATCGCGGTTCCAGACGAGCATGTCCTGACTGGAATAGCCGGCGCCTGCATGTTCGGCGCGCGATTCGAGCAGCCACCAGCCGTCGCGGGTTTTCGGCTTATCGCAGAGCACGTTGACCATCCAGGTCATGGAGCTGATCGGCGCGAATTCCGTGAACATGGGCATCAGCGCCGGCGGCGGCATGTCGGCGAGCGCCATGAGCGCGACAATGCCGTCCGCCGCTTCATCGGTGTGGCGCACCCAGATGAAATGATCGTGTTCCTTCGACCCGCTGACCGGGCGCCCGCCTTTTGCGAGACGGCTGTCGAAATGACGGGTGAAATGAATGGCGCCGTCTGGCGGGCCGAACGGGCCGCAGTCTTCCGGCGGCGGCATCACGGGCGCTGGCGTGAAAGTTCTGTTCCATTGCGACGGGCGCGCCTCCCCGAACGCGAATTCGCAGCGCGTGGCGATTCCCTTTTCACCGCTCACCTCCGCCTCGACAAAAGTCACCGACTTGCCCTGGCGCAGCATTTTCGCGCGGCCTTCGACGGCGCCGCCGGCCGGGCCGATGAACGAGACCATGGCTGAGCGCAAAGGCGGCGCCTCGGGAAAAGCGCGGCGCGCCGTTTCAAGACAGATCGCGGCGGAGAGCCCGCCATAGGTGGTGCGCCCCTGCATCCAGTCCGGCGGGATGGTGAGGGAAAGGACGTCGCCGTCAAACGCGGCGCCGGACATCATCTCGGAAAAGCTGCTCATGAGGTTTCTATGGGGGGACCCCTGCGGCCGGTGCAAGACCCCGATGCAGCGCCCGAGACCGGCAGGGATTAACCCTCCCCGGCTTTTCCGGTAAGATGACGCCCGTGGGATGAAAGCCCTGATTTTTCAGGGCCGGAAGGGGGTTCAAGGATATGAGCGTGAAGGGAAAGCCGCCGGCGGTTTTCGCCGCCCTCGGGAAGGGCGCGGGCTCCGTTTTTTCGCGCCTGCCCTTTGCCGCGCGGTTTTCCGCCAAAAACCCTGCCCCCGCACCGGTCAGCCGCTTCGCGCCTTTGGACCCGACCGTGGCGCTGTTTCCGGGCGAGGCCGCGGACGGGCAAGCGACCGACGATCTCAGCTTTTCTCTCGATTATCGCCTTTCAGGCGCCGCCGCGAATGTGGAAGGGCGCGAGGCCATGCTCCAGAGCAACGCCATCGCCCTTAAAAATGTGAGCGACGATCGCGCTGGCGGCGAGAAGAGCCTCACCATCTGGGGCGTACGCTTCCTGATCGCCCTCGGCTGGCTGGGGCTTGGCTTCTGGCTCAGCCAGTCGGCGCTCTACGCGCGCGCCAACGGCCTTGAAACCGCGTTCGGCGGAACCACGCCCGAAGACGCCGTTGCTCTCTCCGAGCCGTTTCTGCTGGCCGGCGGCGTCGGGGCGGCCGCCGCGATCCTGATGATCGCCTTTGTCTTTTTAAGGGGCGACGCCACCAATGACCGGCTGCGCCGGCGGAGCGAAGCCTTCGGCGACGAGCTCGCGCGCGAGGCGCGCAAGCTGAACGCGGCGCTGAAATCCTATCGCGACAAGGTGGTGGCCTCCGCCTCGGGCGCGGCTGGCGTCGCCGCCGCGAGCCAGGCGCATCTGACGGCGCTCGAGGCCGCCTATTTCTTCCGCAACATTTCCTTTCTCACCACCGTCAACGCCGACAGCGCCGATGACGCCTATCAGCGGTTTCTGCACCGCTACTGCCCTTCCGCTTCAGGCTATTCCTTCGCCGACATCGTCGTCGCCATTATCCTCGGGACGATTGTCGGGCTCGGCCTCGGCCGGAAACTCTTCAAACCGGCGGCGGAGGGGGCGGAGCCGCTCGTTCTCGCCATCATGGACTACCCCTGGGCGGTGCAGGCCCTCGTCTATGGCGGCCTCGTCTATCTTCTGACCGGGATCACCATGGAGTTCTTTTCCGGCGTGATCGGCCGGCGGGAGATGAGCAAGGCGAGAAAGGACGCGCTCGATTCCATGCGCAGCGCCTACACCGCGCAGGAAGCGCCGCTCGAATCGGAAGTGGTGCGCCAGGTCGAGGACGTCGTGGCGATCCTCGCCGCCCGGCTTGGCGGCGCCGGGACAGGCGCGGGGAAAACGAATCATTCGGGAACCGATTTTTCCGCAGACGCCGCCGAACCCGAATGGCGGCGCCGGGATTCGTCCGTGAAATTCGTCGATGCGGGCTTTTCCCCGGCGCCGGAAAGCTGGCGGACCGACGCTTTTTCAAAAAAATTCGAGGCGCAAAATTTGCGCGGCTCGGGAGCGAAACGAGGCGGCGAAGCCTTTAAAAACAAGCCTCGCGATTAACCCTTTAGGCGCACAAGTTGCGCCATGTTAAGACCTCTTTAACCAAAAACTTTTGCCCACGCTCTAACTTCATATTGACGTTGGGACGAGGCTCTATCACTATATCTTGTGTCGACGCGGGGCGTTGGCGATTCACAACAGAAACGGAAAGCCGCGCCGGATGCGGTCCCTTTCGGGCAATCCGGGCAGAGGGTTTTTGCGCGCCTTTTCGAAGGCGAAAGTAATAGAGACGGGGCAAGGAATGTCGCTTTCAGAAGCCGCCAAGGAGATGGATAACACGAGCCCGGCAGTCGCGCCGCGCGAGGACGCGGACGTCAAGCCGGAAGCCAAAAAACCGGCCCTCAAGGTGGTCCGGGATATTATCGTCGACCGCTCCCGCGACGCGCTCCTCACCGATTTCGGCAAGACCACCATGGAGGACCGCTATCTCCTCCCCGGCGAGTCGTTTCAGGACATGTTCGCCCGCGTCGCGCGCACTTATGGCGACGACGCCGACCACGCCCAGCGGGTCTATGACTATATCTCCAAGCTCTGGTTCATGCCGGCGACGCCGGTCCTTTCCAATGGCGGCGCCAATCGCGGCCTGCCGATCTCTTGCTTCCTCAACGGCGTCGGCGATTCGCTCGACGACATCGTCGCGACCTGGAACGAGAATGTGGCGCTGGCCTCCAATGGCGGCGGCATCGGCACCTATTGGGGCAATGTCCGCTCCATCGGCGAGAAGGTGAAGCACGCCGGCGCGACGTCGGGGATCATCCCCTTCATCCGCGTCATGGATTCGCTGACCTTGGCGATTTCGCAAGGGTCCCTGCGCCGCGGCTCGGCCGCCTGCTATCTCGACGTCCACCACCCGGAGATCGAGGAGTTCCTCGAGATCAGGAAACCCTCGGGCGACTTCAACCGCAAGTCCCTGAACCTCCATCACGGCGTCAACGTCACCGACGAGTTCATGATCGCGGTGCGCGACGATCTCGAATTCGGCCTCAAATCGCCGAAGACCGGCGAAGTGCTGCGCACGGTCAACGCCCGCAAGCTGTGGCAGAAGATTCTCGACGTGCGCCTTGCGACGGGCGAGCCCTATCTCCTCTTCTCCGACACGGTGAATCGCCAGATGGCGAAGCACCAGCGCGATCTCGGCCTCAAGGTCTCGACGTCGAACCTGTGCTCGGAAATCATGCTGCACACCGGCAAGGACCATCTTGGGAACGAGCGCACGGCCGTGTGCTGCCTCTCCTCGATCAACGCCGAGAAATACTGGGAATGGAAAGACGAGCCGCGCTTCATCGAAGACGTCATGCGCTTCCTCGACAACGTCCTGCAAGACTTCATCGACCGCGCGCCCGAAGCGATGGCGAAGGCGAAATACTCGGCGATGCGCGAGCGCTCCGTTGGGCTCGGCCTCATGGGCTTCCACTCCTTCCTTCAGTCCATGAACATCCCGTTCGAGAGCGCCATGGCGAAGTCGTGGAACACGCGGCTTTTCAAACATATCCGCATGGGCGCGGATGCGGCGTCCGTTGCGCTCGCCGAAGAGCGCGGCGCCTGCCCCGACGCGGAAGAGCGCGGCGTGAAACAGCGCTTCAGCCACAAAATGGCGATCGCCCCGACGGCGTCGATCTCCATCATCTGCGGCGGCTGCTCGCCTTGCATCGAGCCGATCCCGGCCAACGTCTTCACCCACAAGACGCTGTCCGGTTCGTTCACGGTGAAGAACGTCGCCTTGAAAAAACTCCTCGAGGAAAAAGGCGAGGACAATGACGAGACCTGGACCTCGATCCTCGAGCATGAGGGATCGGTGCAGCATCTTGAGTGCCTGACGCAGGAAGAAAAGGACGTCTTCAAGACGGCGTTCGAACTCGACCAGCGCTGGGTGATCGAGCTCGCCGCCGACCGCACGCCCTATATCTGCCAGGGCCAGTCGGTGAACGTGTTCCTCCCCGGCGACATCGACAAATGGGACCTTCACATGCTGCACTGGACGGCGTGGGAGAAGGGCTGCAAGTCGCTTTACTATTGCCGCTCGAAATCGATCCAGCGCGCCGGCTTCGCCAATGGCAAGCGCGTCACCTCGGCCGAAGCCGCACGAGAGATGGCGACGGAACCCGGCGCGGAAAATATCGGCATGGCCGAGATGATGCAGGCCGCCGCGAAGACGGATTACGATGAGTGTCTGGCTTGTCAGTGAGCAGACCGCTTACCTCGGATGAAGAAGATCATTTCTTTAGCACGCTGACAACGTGGCTAAGCCCAAGTGATTTTAAAAACCAATATACCCAAGCGCAAAACGTGCTTGGGTATGAGTATATGATGTTAATGCATCGAGCTTTTATAAGAGATGCTCACATCGCTTGTGAGGTTGCTGAACATTTTTCAGCATCCAAGGTGCGACTTTTGGCTAATGATCCGCCTGACTTCGAAATCGAAGTTGACCGGAATATTCACAGGTTTGAAGTCACCGAGGCGCTGAACCCCAAACGGCAACGCGATAAGGAAATGAGAAAGCGCCTTTCCTTAGATTTTGTGGAAATGTCAGAATCCATACCAAATTCAAAAATAGTCGAAGAAAACCGGGGTGCCATCGAAGCAGTTGTGGACGTTACAACTAAAAAATTTGAGAAATACAAAAAGCGCAACCTGAAACCAAATTTCGATCTGTTAGTTTATAAAAATGTCGGGTGGTCCGGAGAAGAAGAGGAAAAGCAATTCTTTTCAGAAATCAAAACCCGCTTGGAAGAGCCCATCCAGTTTTTTCCGACGATTTGGATTTATAATTGCACAGGGCGAATTAGAGCCATCTAAACGTAGGGCGGGTTTTACCCCGCCGCTTTTTTCTTTCCATGGCGGGCGAAGGCCCACCCTCCTCAAAAACCTCTCCTCTCCGGTCATCCCGTGCGCGGCGCGGCATGCAATGACGCGGCGCAGACACGGGATCGGTGTCGGCGTCCGCACTTCATAGGCAACCGGTCCCGGATCTGCACTGCACCACTTCGTGCTGCAACGCGTCCGGGATGACGGAGTGTGTGGCGGCCGGTCCCGTGTTAGCAGCGCATCACTTAGTGCTGCGCAGCACACGGGATGACGGCACATTATTGATTGAGCGTTTCGTAGAGGTCGCGCCAATCGGGGTTCATCTCGTCGACCAACTGGTTCTTCCATGCGCGGCGCCATTTCTTCACGCGCTTTTCATGGGCGATGGCGTCTTCGATGCGGTCGAAGAATTCGTAATAGAGAAGTTTCTTCAGGCCATAGCGGCGGCAAAAAGATGAGCCGATGCCCTGCCGGTGCTGGAAGGCGCGTTCGTTGAGGTTCGCCGTCACGCCAGCGTAAAGCGGGCCGTCGCGTTTCTCTCCGATGAAATAGACATAGCCGGTTGCGCTTCATTGCGGCCGGTCCCGTGTTAGCAGCGCACCACTTCGTGCTGCGCAGCACACGGGATGACGGTGACACACGCGATGTGGGGGTGATGGGGGCCGGCCGAGTATAAGGCCAAACCGCAGGGGGTGGATAATTTTTCACCACCTTTTTTCCTGCCGTATAATCCTTGGCAGTCCGGACAATTGAGAGGCGGTGTGGCCTGCCGTTCCCACTGGTCCGGATCGCGGCGCGCAGGGCGCGAGGGTTGCGAAACGGAAACTCCTCGCGCGTTGGCCGGTCGCAGAGCTCGGGCTTTCTGGCGGCTTCAACTCTGGCGCGTAAAAACAGTCAGGGGTCGTCATTACGGCCGGGCCCGCCGATGCTGAAAAACGCTGCAAATGCGGGGCGTGATGCGCCCGATTGCTAATTAAGTGCGATGGACGTTTCACGCCCCGCGCCTCTCTATTCGTTACGCTCGGCGCCGAACGGCGCGCGGCGGCGGAAGCCTGTGAACGGATGCGCGTGAAAGTGAAAACGGCGCCCGTTTTCGCGGACGCCGTTTTACAAGCCGGATGAGCCGGATGATTGGAAAGCGCGTCTTACGCGGCTTGCTTGATCTCGACCAAGGTGAGGCCGAAATGTAGGTCCTGGCCGGCGAGCGGGTGATTGCCGTCGGCGACGACCGCTTCCTCGCCCACTTCGGTGATAGTGAGGTTCACCGTGGAGCCGTCCTGCATTTTCGCCGAAAGCTGGAGGCCCGGCTGCGGCGGCTGGTCGGCGGGGAGTTGCGCGCGCGGGATCTGCACCACCATTTCCTCGCGGCGCGGGCCGAAGGCTTTGTCGGAAGGAACCGTGACGGACTTTTCCTCGCCCTCTTCCATGCCGTCGAGCGCGGCTTCGATCTCCGGGAAGATTTCCGACTGGCCGATGGTCAGCGTCTGGGGGCCCTGCTGCTCCGTGCCGCCGACGACGCGCCCGTCGCCGGTGCGCACGACATATTCAATGGCGACGATGTCGCCTTTCTTGGCTGTGCTCATGATTTTGCCTTCCTTGCTTGTCATTTGTCGCGCCCGATCGCAAAGCGATCAAATGATGAAGATCGCAAAGCGATCAATTTATAAAGACCGCAAAAGCGATCAGATGCCGGATGCGCTGCCTTTTGCGGCGCGTCTTCCTTGCTGGCGCGTGGCGCGGAACTGCGCCGTCTCGCTCAACGCCCCTCAGCGGACGCGAGAAGATGATTCATGCAATAAGACCTCGCAAATGGGGGCCGCCGGGTCAAGGCGCAAGGCGCGCACTCAGTGCATTATGGCGATGAAGGCCGGGCGATCATAAGGCCGGATGGAGATCGGCGGATAATTTTCACCGCTTTTCCGGCGAGTCTAATATACCCGTCAGGACAAGCGAGAAAGGAAACCCGCGCTCATGAACCCACTTGGCCTCGCCGCCGGCATATGCGGATTTCTCGCCGTGGCGCTCGGCGCCTTCGGCGCGCACGGGCTTGAAGGAAAACTTTCCCCTGAGGCGGGCGAGTGGTGGGCGACGGCGACGCTTTACGGCCTCGCGCATGGCGTTGCGGCGCTCGCGGTTTCGTTATCGGACCGGGATTTGCTTCGCCGCGCCGGCTGGGCCTTCGTCATCGGCGCTGCTGTGTTTTCCGGCTCGCTTTACGCCATGGCGTTCGGCGCCCCGCGCTGGTTCGGGATGATCACGCCGCTCGGCGGCGTCTCGTTCCTCGCCGGATGGGCGCTGACTATGATGGCGGGCTTGCGCAGGCGTTAGAGCATGGCCCCCAAATCCGCTTGGGAGCATGCTCTAGGTTTTTAAGGTATCGCGCATTTTGTCCGAAAACCGGTTCCCAGTTTTCGGAATGCGCTTTAGGACCGCGTGCGGATGAAAAGGCTCGTCGCGCCGAGGACTGACGTCGCGGCGATAAAACCGATCAAAAGGACTTCCAGAATACCCATCGCTCTCTCTCCCCAGACAAATCGATGTCTTGCCATTGGGGTTAATCTTTGCGGTGGAAATGGGGCTGACCTGCGGCCTTACAAGGGTATTGGCCGCTCACGAACGATCACGAGAGCGCGCTTTGCGGCGAAAAGATGGCGGCGGCGAGCTTCGGCGCGGGATTACTTGGTGCCGGGCTCCATGGCCTTCAGGATGACCCGGCCGAAATCGGCGAACATGGCGAACATCCCGAAAGCGTAGCCGCGGTGAATCGCGCCCGTGCCCTGCCAGCCCTCATAGAGGAGATAGCCGACTGCGGCCATGATCGCGATCCGCGCGATGAAAGTCATGGTGAAATTGACCGTCTTCGCGGCGAGGCGCCTTTTGCGCTCCTCGGGGGTTTCGATGGCGGCGCCGCGCGGACGGATGCGCGATAGATCCGGCTGGATCTCGCCCCGGAACCGCGGCGCAGACTCAGCCGGCGCGGCCGCCTCGGCCGCCATGGCGGCGCGCCCGCCGGCAAGGCTCGCCAGCCGGTCGGCGCTGATCCTCGGGGGCTCCTGTTTTTTCGCAAAGGCCATAGGTCTCTCCCCCTATTTCTCTTTCCTTGGCGCCGCCCTCCAGAATGGGGCCGATCGGTTGAAAGGCGGTCAAGGAAGCCGGCGCAATTTTAGAAAATTCCAGCCAGGAAAAGTCCGAAAGAAAAAGGGCGGCCCGAAAGCCGCCCTCTTCGAAGTCCCCTCTTTTATTAGCCCCTCTTGGCGCGCCCGGTTTAGAAGGATTTGCGCACCGTCACGCCGAATGTGCGCGGCGGCGACAGATAGCCCGAGAAGCTGCCCGGCTGGATGACCGTCGGGAAGGCGCTCAGGTAATAGCGGTCGTCGGTGAGGTTGCGGGCCCAAGCCATGACAGTGAAGCCGTTTTCCCAATCGACGCCGGCGGAAAGGTTGAGCACGTTGACTTCGCGGCTCGCAACCGCCGCGGAGACGTTGTCGACGACTTGCGTGTCGCTCTCGAACAGATACTCGGCGCGGATGAAGCCTTCATTACCGTTGCCCATATCATGGGTGTAGGTCGCAGAGGTGGAAACGCTCCATTCGGAAATACCGGCCGGCGTGAAGCCCGACGCATCGAAGAAGTCGGCGCCTGCGTCACACTCGGGAACCGAAATGCCTTCGAAGGAGACGCAAGGCGCGCCCGGGAAGGAGTCGTATTCCGGATCGAGATAGGTGACGCCGGCGGTGAGCGCGAGCGCATCCCACGGCGCGTAGGCCGCTTCGACCTCGAAGCCGCGGACCGACTGTTCGTCGGCGTTTGCGAGCACGAAGCCGTCGCCGACAAAGAGGTTCGACTGGAAGCCTTCAATGGTCTGGTCGAACAGGGCGACGTTGAAATAGCCGCGGTCGAAACGGGTCTTGATGCCGAACTCGAAGAGTTCAACGTCTTCAGGGCCCGCTTCGCGGCCAAAGCCGGTCACCGGATTGGGCGGCATCGAATCGGACGACAGGTTCACCGCGCCGGCCTTCCAGCCCGTCGAATAGGAGAAATAGGCGTTGACGCTGTCGGTCACATCATAGGCGATGCGCGCCGTATAAGTGATTTGGTCATCGCTGAGCCTGCCGTCATCAAGCGGATCGGCGGGATTAGGCACATTGACCGGAACAGGAAGGAACTGCAGCGCGCCGAGCGCGAGCGCCGAGTTGCAGAGAAGCGCCGGGTTGCCCGGATCGCAAGGCGTCGCGCCGATCGCGCCGGCGACGGTTCCGATTGTCGAAACGTCGCCCGGACCGAACGGCATGCCGGTGGCCGGGTTGATGACGATTCCCGGCGCCAGCGCCCCGAGCGGCAGCGGCGACCCGGCGAGCGCGGCGATGTTCGCCGGCGTCGGCGGCAGCATGGTGATGTTCGCAAACGCGCCGCCGAAACCGACCTGGACGAGGTCTACATTGTAGAACGGCTCGTTGTTGACGTCGTTCAGCGTGTAGTCCTTCTTATCCTTGATCCAGGAAACGCCGCCCGAGAGTGTCAGACGGTCCGTGATATGGATGTCGGCCTGGCCGTACACGGAGTACGACTTGTTATCCATCGTATACTCGCCGAAATACCCGCCGCCCGGCTGGAAGAAGGTGCCGGCCGGCAGCATCAGCGCCGCTTCGAGACCGGAAATGCCGCCGCCGGCGAGCACGCCGTCGAAATAGGCTCGGGTGTCCGTGCCGCTGATGACATCACGCGAGAACGTAACGTCTTCATCGAAGTAAAAAGCGCCCACAAGCCAGTCGACCGTATTCTCACCCGTGGAAGAAAGACGGATCTCCTGGGTGAAGGTCTCGTATTTGCGCTCCTGCGGGTTGGTGATGATGTCCGCGGCGCTGAAGTCGGCGTCCGTCTCGGTATTATCCGACTGTTCGCGATAGGCCGTGATCGACGTGAATTGCGCGCCGCCAAGATCCCAGTCGCCCTGCAAGGAGAGGCCCTTGCCGGTCAGCTCGTTAGAGGGGGCCGTGTTGAAGGCGACTTCATATTCGTCATCGCCGGCGACATCGATGGTCTCGCCCAGACCGAAGGGCGCGGGGGCGCCAATCGCCTGAGTTGCCGGACCATTTTGGATTTGAATGGCGCCGCAGCACTCTTCATCGATTTTGTTGTAATCGCCAATGAGGCGGAACGAGAGAACGTCGCTCGGCTCCCAGAGAAGCTCGGCGCGGGTTGACCAGCGGCCGCGCTCATTGGTGTCGGAGTCCGTCACCACGTTGGTGTAGTAACCTTCGCGCTGGTTGATGCTGCCTGAAACGCGGAAAGCCAGCGTATCGGTCAACGGACCGGTCAGCGTGCCGGCGAACAGGATCTGATCGAAATTGCCATAGGAAGCTTCGACGCTGCCGCCGAGTTCGAACTGAGGCAGCTTGGTCGTGATGGAAATCGCGCCCGCGGAGGTGTTCTTGCCGAACAGGGTCGACTGCGGGCCGCGCAGGATCTCGACACGTTCAAGCACCGGCAAATCGAGAAGCGCCGCCGCCGAACGCGAGCGGTAGACGCCGTCGATAAAGACGCCGACCGCCGGTTCGATGCCCGGGTTGTTCGCGCCGTTGCCGAAGCCGCGGATGATGAAGTTCGTCTGCGACGAGTTCTGAAGCTGGGAAATGCGCAGAGACGGCACTGAAAACTGCAGATCCAGCAGATCTTGAACCTGCGCTTTTTCAATGACTTCCTCACCGACCACGGTGACCGCGATCGGCACTTCCTGAAGCGTTTGCGGACGTTTGGTGGCGGTGACGACGATTTCATCGGATTGCGCCGCCGCGCTTCCCGCGGCGATGGCGCCGAGAGCCGCGCCCGTCAGCAGGCGCGATGCGAAAACTTTCATGGTGGAATCGAGCTTCATTCTATAACCCCTGATTTTGCCCCTCCCTGTTGGGGCGTTATTCCCGGGTGATACTCTTCACCGGGTGTTGCATCTTTTTTCTCTCACACATGTCGCGCCGTCTAGCGATAGAGTGGCGCGCAACTGCGCTCGGCCAAGAAGCGTTACAAAATTACAACAAGTGCTAGCACCGGGAATAATGCTGCAACGCAACATAGTTATCCAAGGTCTAAGTTGCCGTTGAATTGGTCAATAAACAATTAACTGTAACGCTGGCTGACCCGTCTGACACATCGCGGCCGCATGAGTTCGGAAAGTTTATTCTAAGGAGGATAGCGATAAGGCGGCGGCGGAATCAAAGCGTTTGCGCATGAGGCGGCTAGGCCTGTTTGGAAACATGGCGAGTGCGACTGACGAAAGTTCGAACCGATCATCTCAAGGCCGCGACAGCGGCCCGGCCACCCCGGCGGAGGCGATTGCGAAGCAATGCGCCGCTAGGCAAGTGATGGTGGGCGCGACTGGGATGGAACTAGTGATCCCTACGGTGTGAACGTAGATGGAATTACAAATTTTCTATATTTTTCAATATTTTGCAGGGTTGCGATTTGATATGCGCTAGCTTTGCTAGCTCACTTTGGCAGATCAGCGCTATTGAAAATAGCGCCGGCAGGGCGCGCGGCGCCAGTTCGGTAAGAACGATTTCATTTTTAAGGCGTTGCCACGCCCCCCATCATGTCTCGCTATGTTCAGCGACCCATTAAAGAACCCCACCGCCTTCACCATCACGGGGCCATGTATCTTCTGCGAGGATCACGCTGTCTGCTTTAGGTCGCGCCAATAGCAGATGATGACGGCGCCGTCCTCGCCGCTTCCACCATAGATTGTTTCGCCCTCACTGAACGCCTTTCGTTGTGATTGATTTCTTTTCGGCAGCAAACCCAGGTTGCGAGCGCACGGAAATCGCTTTGCAAGATAAGATCGACCAGCGATGCAGTGTCTATCTTACACTCTTTAGTCTTGCGCCCATCAGCCTCGACGCCGATGACAGGATAAACGCCACAGCCAGGCGCTTTGAGCTGAAAGCTTTCACGTTCGTTGATTGCGCTTGAGCTTACATACAGTTCACCATTCCACCGTGATTATCACCAATACGGTCTGTTCTCGTCCAAGCGATTGCGATGACGGCGCGCACCCAGATTTGGCGCTGCTCTTCCTATTTTTCAGTCAGCCATAGCCACATCTTTAAAAATCTTGCCTCGTCAATTCACCTTGGTAAGGTCTGCGCCCAGTAACATTGCTCCGACCGAATAAGGCGCCTCATTATTATGCTGCTCGAGCGCGACAATGAGCTCACCACGCTGAATCATTGTCTTGACCAAGCAAAAACCGGGCGCGGCTCCGTCGTCCTCGTCTCCGGCGAGGCTGGCGTCGGAAAAACCTCTCTCTTGCGCGCTTTCGCCGATCAACACAGCGAAGCAAAAATCTGTTGGGGAATGTGCGATGCTTTGTACACACCCCAAACCCTGGGGCCTATTTACGATATTTCCATCGCTCTTTGTGAGAAAACCCGCGCTCTCGCGGAAAACGGCGCCAACTCCACAGCGCTTTTTCCCGCACTGCTGTCAGAACTCAGCGAACCAGTTCCGCGTGTTCTCGTCATCGAAGATATTCATTGGGCCGACTTCGCCACATTGGATTTCGTCAAATATATCGCCCGGCGCATACCTGTATTGAATACGGTTTTGATCGCCTCCTTTCGGGATGATGAGGTCGACCATACGCATCCTGTTCAAGCAGTCTTTGGCGACCTGCAGTCACGTCAGATCACGCGCATCAAAATCTCACCGCTTTCGCGGTCGGCAGTTGAAACACTCAACACATCCGCGGTCTATGACACCAACCATCTGATGAAAGTAACAGGTGGAAACCCTTTTTTTCTTTCGGAACTACTGGCGTTCCCATCCGAAGACATGCGCAGCGTCCCTATTTCCATCAAGGAAACTGTAAACGCTCGACTAAACCGCCTTACGGAAGCCGAACGCGAATTCGTGGAATTCGTGAGCATTATTCCAGGCGCAATCGACATGGAAATAATCGCACGCTGCATGCCGGATGCAGAAATGCTGGCCATGGCGTGCGTCGGCCGGAATATCTTGAAATTCGACGCAGACGGCGCCCTGCGTTTTCGCCATGAGCTTGCAAGATTGGCGACCCTTTCCCGTCTCTCCTCAGGAAAGTTACGCAGACTTCACGCGGCCTTACTGGCGCAACTTACAAAAGGGTCCGCGATAAGATTTGCTTCACAGATCGTACATCATGCTGAAGGCGCAGGCGACGCCAAGGCTGTCTTGAAATACGCCCCATCCGCCGCAGAGCAGGCGGCGACAGCCGGATCCCATCGCGAAGCGGCGGCGCATCTGGCGACGGCGCTGAAATTCGTTGATGATGCGGAGCCAGAACAAGCCGCCTTGTTGTATGAAAAATGGGCCTATGAAGCCGGTCTTTCCCTTCGTATTGATGAGGATGTCATTGAAGCGCGCCGCCATGCGATAACCCTTTGGCGTGCGTTGGGGCGTACGGAGAAAGTCGGCGATAATCTGCGCTGGCTTTCCCGGCTGTTATGGTATCAAGGCGAGGCTGTACAAGCGAACCGTTACGCAGACGAAGCTGTGCGCATACTCGAAAACGAGTCGCCATCGCGTGAAAAGGCGCTGGCCTTTAGCCTGCGCTCGCAGATTCACATGCTTAATGGACGAATGGACGATGCAATTTTATGGGGAAAAAAGGCGCTAAAAGCAGCCGGCAAGATCGACGGCCCTGACATCCAGGCTCACGCCCTCAACAATATCGGAACCGCCAAAATATTCCGCGGCGACCGGGGCGGACTCGGCGACCTTGAAAAGAGTCTTTCCTTAGCCAAGGCTCATGATCTCCATGAAGACGCCGCACGCGTTTATACAAATCTGGCAGAATATGCTGTTGAGTTCAGAGAGTTTGATCTTGCCGAACGCGTCTTAAGCGAAGGTATTGCTTTCGACACAAAGCACGATCTGGATTCATGGACATTTTATCTTGTCGGGCGACTCGCTCAATTGCGCCTTGAGGAAGGGCGATTTGATGAAGCGATCGCAATCGCCAAAAGCGTTCTTTCGCGCCAGGATCAAACCCTGTTGATGCGTCTGCCAGCGCAAATCGTTCTCGCGAAAGCCCAGCTTCGCATCGGGGACGACAATGCGCAAAGCTCGCTCGATGAAGCGCTGGAGCGCGCGCTTCAGACAGATGAAATACAGTATATAGCGCCCCTTCGAATCGCCTGCATCGAACAGGCCTGGCTTAACAACCGGCATGATATCGCCGCGACGCATATTCACGCCATGGCGCCGGACCTTGCCCAAACTGTCAGCGAATGGGTGTACGGAGAGTTCCTGTTTTGGAGCGCAAAATGCGGGCATAACGTTGCACTGCCGCAGGAAAAAAAATTACCGCCGCCATACGCAACTTACTTTGAAGGCGATGCGACAAAGGCCGCTCAGCTTTTCATGAGTCTGGGATCAAATTATCTCGCCGCCGCGCTATTGAGCGAAGAAAAGTCGGAAGAAAGTTTAAAATCCGGATACGCGCTATCACGGCAAATACAGGCGGCGCCGCTGATGGCGAAAATTCGGGCCGCCGCGCTTGCCGCCGGCTTTGACGCCAAACACTTCAAGACCCAACGCGGCCCTTATCACGCAGCCCGCTCTCACCCGCTGGGGCTCACGAAAAAAGAGCAAGAAATCCTCGCAATGATCGTGGACGGCGCCGATAATCAGGAAATAGCCGACCAGATGTCGCGCTCAAAGCGGACAATCGAACATCACGTTTCGTCCATTTTCTCGAAGCTCAATGCGTCAAACCGGATTGACGTCTTGTTGCGCGTTCAAAATGAACCGTGGATCTTGGGACGGCAAGCCTCTTGAAATTATCCGTTGGTCCGTCTTGGCGGAATATTCGCGGCGCCGCAAAGCCCTTCTGCGCGCAGCGCCGTGCAGTCGGAATGGTAATCCTCGGAAAAGTCCGTACTATACGCGCAGCTCGCTTGCGGATTCCATACCTCTGAGTTTGTCGAACTGACTCTAAGACTGACGGTGCTCCATACATCTTGCGCATGAGGCCGTTGCACGCAGCACGAGTTATATTCGACGGTGCGCTTGATGTCGCCATAAAGATTGACGTCTGGCTGGTCTGAGCGCGCCCAGTCATCGATTTTTCCCTGCGCGCGCGATCCGCTGAAAGCCGTGACGCATCCTCCGATGCGCTCCGCCATGGTCGCGCTCCAGCGATGCTCCCAGATCCAGCGGCCGCACGCCACGACAGCGTTTTTGGCGTCTTTCCGGCATTCATCGGCCTGCGATTTTCCTCTGCAAAACCCGCGGCCTTCAATCGCGGCAACCAATTCCCCGGGCGGCGGCGATCCATTGCCCCATTTTACATGATCGCCCTTTTTGTTCACCCATGCGACAGAGTATGACTCAATCCATCCCGAACAGCCGCGATGTATCTCCGCACTGGCCTGCGAGGTCACAAGACTGACGGCGACGGCTATGGAGAACGCTTTGGAAAAGATGCTATGCGATGTCATAAATCCCTGCCTATCGGAATGAACTAGTCATGGGTTGAGCGCAACGCGTTCGCCCGCCGGCTTCTGATTGCGGTGAATGCGGGAGAAGAAACCAAGGCCGCCAAGAAACAACAGCGCCGACGCGGGTAGCGGAACTTCCGAAACTGACGGATCGATGTAACTCGTCGCCGAATTCTGTGACTGGAAAAAACTCAGTCGCAGGGACGATCCGGGCGCCATAATCACCCCGAAGAAAAATTGCCTGATAGTCTCAAACGAGGCGTCTGTCGGCGCCCCGGTCCCTGTGGCAGAGACGCTGGCCTGGCAATTGACGCCATCAAGCAGCACATTGTTGTCGCTGTCGCCCACAACGCAATTGTTCGCGACGGAAACGCCAGGATCAGAATCGTCAATAGTCGGAGAGTTGCCGGATGATCCAAGGTAGTCGAGCGCCACATACCCGCTTGTGATGAAAGAAAGGCTGAACACGGCTTCAGCGATAGACTGAGACCCCAAATCGTCCGCCGATGCGGCAAGGCTCATGTCAAAGCCGGTAGCGATCTCGAAAGCATAAGCCGTCGCATCGCTCGTATTCGTCAACACCAGGTCTCTGCCAATTTCAAAATCGCTCGACGCGCTTGCTGAGATCGCAATATCCGTGAAGTCAAGCGCCGCCGTACCCGCTAGCGTTCGATCCAGAAATACTGTTCTGCTACTGTCATCGAGCGTTAAGTTCTGTTCGACATAGTAAAAGCCGCGCGCCTCATCGCCATCCGGCTGTGTGGTCTCATTAAATTCTGTGGCGATGAATGGCGTCGGCGGATCGTTGAAGGGGTTGCCAACCTGAACGTAAGAGCCGTCGCTGTTGGTGGCGGCCGCATCCTCAACCGTACTGAGCGCTGAACCGGAGAGCGCTGTGGTCACGCCAACGGAAACGGCGATGTCGTCGCGAATGACGCCATCATTAATCAGAAAATAAGCATCCATGGAAGCCGAGGCGCCGATGTTCAGCGGAGCTGCTGTGGCCCTGTCGATCACGCCTGAAACGCCTAGCGATACGACGATCGCGCAAAGCGCGGCGAAAAGTTCAAGAAAACGCAACTTGTGGGACATTGGGCCCCTCCCCATACAAAACCAGACAGGCGGCAAGGCTAGGCGCATGCGGGTGGCTGGACATGGGAGGGGGCGCCTAATTTACGCGACAAGCTCCCCTATTTTTCAGGATGGCGCCTACCGAAGGCGCCAATATCCGCGGATAGGACAGGTGCAACGTGAACTCATACGCCACAACCAAGAGATTATAGATCATCCAGTCGCAGCTTGTTCGCGCCCGCTGCGGACCTTTGACGTTTCTAAATCCGTACGCATTTTTATTTTCCGAGATGCTCGTCAAAAAATTTTACCATTACGTTGTAAGCATCGCGCGATTCAGGCGGATCGGGATTATAAAAGAAGCCGTGAAACAGGCCTTCCCAGACATGCAGCTCCGTCTCGACGCCAAGTTTCACCAGACGCGAATGCGTATAAACGGCGGAGCTGAGTTCAAACCCGCGCGTCGCCGTAATGATCTGCGTCGGGGGGAACTTCGATAGCACCTCATCCGACGTTGTCGGCGCGACCAGCGGATCGCGGGCGTCGACTTCGGAGAGATAGAGCATCGGTGAATAGACCGGCCCGTCGGTCGCCGCCTTCTCCGGCGCGGGAAACGGAGCGCGGGCTTCACCGATCGCGGCGGTCGTATAATTGGCGTCGCCTCCGAACCCCATCACTGGCGGCGCAGACCCGGCGCAGTAAATACCGATCGCGCCGGGCGCCGGCAAATCGTGTTTCTGAAACCACGCGACCGCCATGCCGGTCAGCATGCCGCCCGCCGAGCATCCGTAAATGCCGATATTTTCCGGCGGATAGGTTTTGAGGAGCTCCCCGTAAACCGCCGCCACGTCCTCGCTCGCGGCGGGGAAACGGTGATCCGGCCCTTGTCTGTAATCGACGGAGACAACGCGGATTCCGCCAAGCGCTGCGATCGGAACGGATTCGAGCTCCGCACAGGCCGGCCAGCAGGTCAGGAAGGCGCCGCCATGCAGATTGATCAGGACACGTCTTTTATTTTCGGCCGACACACCTTCTTCGGGCGCATAGTCAAAGACGTGAATGCCGGCGATCTCCGTATCCGTCTTCACAACCGGATAGAGCTCGCTCTGCCGGTCCATGTAACCGCGCAGATAGGCCGGAACGCCGTCGACGAGTTTCACCGATTCCGCTTGCCGGTTCGCGTAGAGATGATCCGCGAGATGAGTTTGCCCTTCTGGGCTGAGAAACTCCGACACCGGCACTGTCATCGCGGGAACATGCACGGTTCCGTCCGGCTCGACGACAACCGCCGGCGTTTCCCCCGGATCGGCGGGCGCGCCCCCTTCCTGCTGGCAGGATGCGGCTAGCGCCAGACCGCCGGCGCAAAGCACGACATGCAGCACAGGGCGCACCCACCGCCGTATCGTCGAAAAACTGCGCATGATTCGTCCCTTCTTGGCGCCGGCCAGCGGCGCTGTTGCGTTCCGTTCTGCAGGACCGCGTCCGCCGGCATTAAGGGAGGATCTGCAGCTCCAGCAGGAACGGACCCCGTTGAGCGAACATCTTTTCAAGCTGCGTGCGAGCCGCCTCAATCGTGCCGGCCGAGGCCGCGGCAAGACCGAACCCTTGCGACAGCGCCTTGAAATCGACGCCGGGCAAATCGGCGCCGACGGCCGGGCTCTGCATCATCGCGGAAATATGCTTCAGCGCTTCGTAGCTTTGATTGTTCAAAATGATGACGCCGACATCGAGATTGCGCTGCGCCGCCGTCCACAACGCCTGGATCGTGTAAAGAGACGAACCGTCGCCGACGAGCGCGATGACTTTGCGCGAAGGGTCCGCAAGCGCGCCCCCGACCGCCGCCGAAAGCGCAAATCCCAGACCGCCCGACGCGGTTGCGAAGAAGGACGACGGCTCCTCCAGGCGCAGGCGTTGCTGAATGACCGGACGGGCGCTCGGCGCCTCCTCAAAGACTCTCGCATCGCGGGGGCGAAGCTGTTCGATCAGGTCTATCGCGGCGTCTACGGTCAGCGGCGCGTCTTCGTCGGTCTGCAATGGCGGGGTTTCGCGCAGGGGTTCTTTGCTCGACGGGCGCGCCTGCGTCATGTCGCCAAGCGCGAGCAGCGCCTCGCGCACATTGCCGAGGACCGCCTCGCCGCCCGGCGTGTAGGACGCCGTATTCGCATCCTCCGTAAACTGAATGATGTTCCAGTTCACGCGGCCCGGCGCCGGCGCATCAAAATGATACTGAAAGGCTGCAGCGCCAAAAATCAGCACAAGATCGTGCCCGGACAACAGCTCGGCGACCTTGTCTTCCCGGGCCGGAAGAAAACCCGCGAACTGATTGTGCGTTTCGGGAAAGCAAATGCGGCTCGCCATGGGGCTTGTCCAAACCGGGCATGCGAGTTTCTCCGCCAGGGCGACAAGCGGTTCAAGGCCGCCCGCGCGATCCACCTCCGGGCCCGCGACGATGACGGGGTTCCGCGCCGTTGCGATCGACGCCGCCGCCCGCGCCACCGCGTCCGCCGCCGGCGCAGGCGCGCCCGAGGTGAACAGCGCCGCCACGGGATCGGCGCGCTCGTCCCAGTCGTCGACCGGAACCGACAGAAAAACCGGCCCGGATGGCGCAGACGTTGCGATCGCGAAAGCGCGCGCAAAGGCTCGCGGAACGTCTGCGGCGCGGGCGGGTTCGCACGCCCACTTTACATAAGGCCGCACATGCAATGTCGGATCGGCCGCGCCAAGAAACGGTTCATACGGCAAAATCGCCCGCGCCTGCTGGCCGGCGACAATAATCAGCGGCGTGTTGTTCTTGTACGCCGTCACCAGCGACCCGAGAGCGTGACCGAGACCGGCCGCAGAATGGAGGTTCACAATGGCCGGCTTGTTCGCAACCTGCGCATAACCGTCGGCCATGGAAAGGGCGGCTGATTCCTGAAGCCCGAGGACATAGTCGAAGTCGTCGGGCCAGTTTTTGAAATACGGGAGTTCCGTCGAGCCGGGATTACCGAAGACCGTCGTCAGCCCTCTCTCGCGCATGAAAGCGTGAACGCATTCGCGGACCGTCGTCATGACTTTTTGAGACTCCTCTTATGGAACCGCCCGACCGGCGGGTCGCCGCATAGCGGCAATACCGCTTTTCCCGCGCCGTATGCAAACCGGCGTCAAACCACCTTATAGTACCGGAAGTGCGTCCGGTCGGGTTCGGACAAGCGCTCGCCGCCGCCCACAATGCAGGTTCGCATGAGCCAGTCATGGGGCCCTTCCGGCGTGCGGAAATAAGGCGTGATGCGGAAATAAGAAGGCTGAGGCTGCTCCTGCGGCCCGGTTCCGGCCTCCGGCCGCTTGGCCGGTACAAGATATCCCTTGTTCATGATATAAATCGGCGTCCCGTCATCCGCTTTCAAAAGATAATGCGCATTGAGTTCGATGACGCCGTCGGGTCTTACCGTGGCGTAATCGGCGCCGGAATTCGGCATGACAGAGCCCTTCAGGAGCGGACCGGAAATTGTGCCGCCAATCGGCGGCGTATAGCCCTGGGCCGCGCCGCCGGGCGACGGCGGAAAGATCATCCTGTCTGCGCCAAAATAAACAGTGATGTCGAAGGCATGTTCCAGCTTGACGTCTGCGGCGCCGGCGCTCATCGGTTCAGCCTTTCGGGAATAATGGGCGCGAGAAGATGTGAGTCATAGTCGCCGCCGGCATGGATCACATGCTTGCCACTATTTCTCAAATTCTCATGCCGCGCAAAGGGAAGGTTCGGCAGGCTGTCCTTGTAGATGTCGCTGCCCTGAACGACGACGCGCAAGGTCTCGCCAGGCATGAAGACAGTGGAGGACGGCCAGATCTCGATTTCGACGGGCGTCGGCTCGCCGGGAACAAGCGGTTCTTCGCGATCATGTTTATGCACGGGCTGCTCGGGCGTCGAAAGCTTCTCATCGAGCGCCCTGTGGCTTGCGCGCAGCCAGCCGAGCGCCGCAGGCCCCGTGTCGTAGAACGCGTAGAACATGTAGCCGACATGCTGCTTGTCTGCGTCGAGCTTTTGCAGGGCGACGAAAATATCCATATCCTCCGCGCCCTCGGCCTCAACCCACAATTTAAGCTTGGCGTGGCCGGTGATCTCAGTCTTCTCATCGAAAACCATGTCGAACACCGCCCTGCCCCCCGTCGCATCATAGGCGAATGAAGACGCGCCGGGCCGGTCCGTCCGCAGCCCCTGCTCGGCAGCGTCGAGCCAAAGCTTGCGGTAGGATGTGCGGGCAAGCGGCCATTCATCTTCGACGCGCTCTTCATATTCATAGGCGCTGTTGCGGATCTCGAGGCGCACCTTGGGCCAGGCGGGGACAAGCGTGCTTTTCTCTTTCAGGAAATGATCGAAGAACGCCTGGCGTTTCTGCCGGTTTTCCGGCGCATAATAATGCGCCCATTTCTTGCGGCCATGGACCTCGAGCCATTTCTCCGAAGAGCCGATCCGTTTGTAGGCTTCGAGGGTGCCGCGCGAATGCAGTCCGTGGTCAGACCAGCTCGCCACCACAAAAGCGGGCGCGACGATGTTTTCTAGCTCAATGTCTTTCGACTGCCAGAATTCATCCATCAATGGATGCGCCTGGGCGTTCGCCCAAGTGTCTTCCGTTCGTCCCGTCGAGTACTGGATATTATCCGACGCACGCGGAAGAAACCCGGTTTCGGGAATGCCGCCATGATAGGCGAACTCGCGATACCAGTCCGAAAAAGCCTCCCAGGGATTGATCGCGGCGAGCGCTTTCGGCTGCAGAGCCGCAACGTAATATTGGATCGCGGCAAGATAGGAGACGCCGGTCATGCCGACTTTTCCGTTCGACCATGGCTGACTCGCCAGCCACTCGACCGTCTCGGCGCAATCCCGGCTTTCCTGATCTCCATTGTGATGAAAAACGCCTTCGCTCAGCCAGGCGCCGCGGGGATCTACGGAAGCGACAGCATAACCGCGCGAACACCAGAAGACAGGGTCCGGCGCCTCGAACGGCGTCAGCGGCGAGAGCCATTCCGGGTTGACGCCCGATGCAGGCCAGAAAACCTGATTGGAGCGTCCGTGCTTGCCGTAAGGCCCCCATGCGAGAAGCACCGGCAAATCCGTTGCAACGCGGCTCGGCCGGTGAATATCAGCATAGATATGAACGCCGTCGCTCAGCCGGATGACCGCATTACGCTCGGTAAGAAGCCCGTGTTCCTCAAAGCAACGGTAGTCGGCGGGCGGCAGCGGCGGTTTGTGCGGCGCCGTCGACGGATCGACGCCAGGCCGCGTCACCCATTTCGGAGAGGCTTGCTTGGACATGTTTACAGCATCACGAAGTAATGAATGCGGTTGGCGTTCGGAATCTTCTCCGCAACGCCGACAAAGACATGTTTTGAGAGCCACTCATGCGGGCCTTCGGGCGCTTCGAAACGCGGCGTGACGCGCATATAGTAGTCGGAAGGATCGACATCCTCATTGCGCGACATGCGCGCCGCCACATCGTCCGACGCGGCCCAGCGGTAGCCGCGATTTTGCATGTAGATGACGGCGCCGTCATCGGCTTCGAGCATATAGCGCGCGTCGAAGTCGATGACGCCGTTCGGACGCTGCAACGGGAAATCCCCGCCCGACATTGGAATCACTTTCCCATTGAGCCTCGGTCCGCTGATCTCGCCGCGCGCCGCATAGATCGCCGCCCGTGTGGCGCCCATCGATGTCGGCGTCACCCATTGCAGTCCCGCAAGATCAATCGAGATCGTAAAGGCGTACTCGAATTTCGGAAAGAATTGATCTGACGGGACGTTTGGATGGCTCATGACTTCCTTTTTTCGCCAGGGATTGGTCTCAGGGTTTTCTATTGGCGCTAAAACGTAACTCTGACGCCGACTTTAACCACACGCCCGAGAATGTCGTAAAGGGCGGGGTTCGTGACGCCGAAGCTGGAGGGAAGCTTGTTCGGCGGATCCTTGTCCAGCACATTGTCGATGGCGCCGTAAAGTCTGATCGTCGAATCGCCGCCGACAGACAAGTCGTAATAGGCGTTCAGATCGAGATAGGCGAACGCCGGCACCGAATTGTCGTTGATGCTGTTGGGAAGCGTCGGGTCATAACCGTCCTGGTCGGGCCCGATTTTCGTCACGTCATAAAGGCCGGACGCGATGTACCGCACTTTGGCGCCGACGCCGAAGACGTCGTTCGACCAGCGCAAGTTCGTGGTCGCCTGGAATTCAGGCAGGCCCGATTGCTGCGAAACCGGATAGCCGACCTGGCCGGCATAGTCGACTTCGCCGTTCGAATCGACAGTGATGAGGTCGAACAGATAGGTGCCGTAGGCGTTGAGCGCGAGCTCGCCGCTGAACACAGGCGCCGAATATCCGAGCTCGAAATCGATGCCGCGCGTTTTGATGCTGTTCAGGTTGAGGCCGACCGAGCGAACCGATTGGAGCGCGCCGCCGGGCGTGCGCGTGATCAGATCGCAGAAATCGAGCGCGCCGCCGAAACATCTGTCGACAATGACCTGTGCGCCGACGCTGGCGATCGCGCCATCGACGTCAATGTCGAAGTAATCCGCCGACAAGCGCACGTCGCCAATGCTCAGCACGGCGCCCGCCGTGAAGGTTTTTGCAATCTCCGGATTAAGATCCGCGTTGCCGCCGCTGAAGATCTGAGTCAGCGAGGAGACGCCGCCATTCTCAGGATCCGTCAGGAAGTTGAAGCTGGCGCCCGTTGGATTATAGAGCTCGAAGAAATTCGGCGCCCGGATATCCTTCGACCGCGTGACACGCAGCGTCAGGAAGTCGGCAGGCTCCCACACGCCGCCGACCTTCCAGCTCGTTACGGTTCCGCTCGTCGAATAATCAGTCAGGCGTACAGCGCCGTTGAGATCGAGCTGGCCGATCGCGCTGTCGGACGCTGCAAGCGGCACGCCAGCCTCGAAGAAGCCTTCCTTCACCTTGACGGCCGGACCTGAAATCGGACCGGCGTTGTTGGTGTAAAAACGCAGCTCCGTGGAAATCGGATCGGCCTCGCCGGTCACGTCTTCAACGCGATATTCGACGCCTGTCGCGACCGAGACCGGCCCCGCCCAGAGTTCGAACAGATCGCCGGCGACGGTGAGCGCGGCGACATGCTGCGACAGCTCGTTGCGCTGATCGGCGGTGCCGAAAGAATAACCGGTGTTCGCCGGATCGAAGTTGTACTCGCCGAGAATGTTCAGCGGCAAACAGCCTTCGACGAGCGGGTTGGTTGGATCGGTTAGCGTCGAACGGCAGACGATGTTGCCGTTGGGCATTCCGCCAAGGAACTCGCCCTCGTCCACCGCATCGACGGCGCGTGCGAAGTTAGAGGTGATCAGCGTGTTGTAACCGATCTGGTGGTATTTCGTTCTGCCGAATTGATAGTACCCGTCCAGCGACCAGCTTCCGCCCAGCGAAGCCTCAAAGCCCGTCACCGCCCGGAAGGTGTTTCTGTCCACCGTTCCGAAGGAAGGGCCGAAATCATTAGTGATGCGCCCGAGACCGAACGACGTCACGCCTGCGCCGTCCATGGCGGCCGCGAGTTCGGGTGAAAGATAGGGGTTATCGCGGTAAATCGTCGGCGCCGTGCCGAAGAACAATCGCCCCTGCGCCGAGGTCGAGTATGCGCTCACATCAGCGTAGGACGCTTCCGCAAAAAGATTGACCGCTTCCGTCACCTGATATTCAGCGCGCCCCATAAGCGAATACCGCTCGACCGGCGCATAAAGCGGGAAGAACTGATAGAAAGCGTGTTGCGGATCGGCGCTGCCGCCGGACTGGAAAATCGGCGCGCCATAATATTCGCCGTAATCGTGCGGGAAGATGGAGCCGTCCGACGCGATTTCGGTTCCGGCCAGCGGACCGGCAGCGATGAGGCCGCCCCAGCTCGCCACCGAGGGGCGCACATTCGGCAGGATCAACTGCCGCGCAAGACCGTTGATCTGCGGTATCGGATTCGAGACCGGCCCGTAGCCTTCGCGGCACCAGTCGCGCTCATAGCAATCGCCGACGCCGTCATTGTCGACATATTCGCCGCCGATCAGAAAATGCCCGCGGCCGTCGGCGAAATCAGCGCCATAAGCGGCCGAGACGAGAAGCTCCTCGGCGTCGTTATTGTCGCTCATCCCGTATTGGACTTTGCCGTCGAACCCGTTGAGGTCGCTGCGCAGAAGGACGTTCACAACGCCGGCGACCGCGTCGGAGCCGTAAGCCGCCGAAGCGCCGCCGGTCACCACTTCGACCCGGCTGACAAGCGATGACGGAATGGTGTTGAAATCGACGCCGCCCGCCGTCTTGCCGAGACTGCCGCGCGCCGTGCTCGCCACAACGCGACGCCCGTCGATCAACACCAGCGTGCGCGAACCGCCGAGACCACGAAGGTCAAGAGTCTGCGCGCCAACTTCGCCAAGAAAAACACCGGTCGCCGCAGGCGTTCCCTGCGCGCGAAACGCCGGGAGGTCGTTCAGCGCATCCGCGACGTTGCTCTCAGCCGCTTTCTGGAGCAAATCGCCGTCGATGACAGTGGTCGGCGTCGGCGCCGAAAAACCGCTGCGCGAAAGGCGCGTGCCGGTCACAACGATCGTGTCGTCGCTTGCCGCGGTCGCGTCATCGGTCTGTGCGTATGCGGCGGAAAAAAACAAGGACGCCGCAACAACCGCCGGACTCGCGGTCATAGCCAAGATATTGGCGCAGCTAGATTTTCTAGGCTTCATGAGATCCTCCCTAAGCGCAAACTGTTGTTCTTTTGTTTTGTTTTGCGGAGTGTTGATATATCAACAACTTGAGTCTGACAAGGGGAGACAACTCTTTTCTATGGTTTTTCGCGCGAAATCGATGTTGATTGAGCCCCCGGAGCAACACACGGCTTTGAAGCCATGAAAAGTTAACGATGACGCGCCGCAACAATGAGCAGAATGAGGAACTCGCGGTCTGGCGCCTTTTCGGCCAGACTCATATTCCCTACCGGATCCTGTTTCTCGGAAAGATGCTGGACCGCCTGACGACCACACAGGTGAAAACGCTCGCCGATCTGACGCTGGCCGAATGGCGCGTGATTGCGCATCTCGGCGTCATGGGAAAGAAGAGCGCCAGCGAAATTTGCTCCGCAGCGATGCTGGACCGCGCGGAAGTCAGCCGGTGCGTAACGCGCTTGGTGGACCGCGGCCTCCTGAAGCGCTCCCCCAATCCGCGCAACAAGAAAAGCCAGCTGCTTTCGCTAACGGCCAAAGGCACGAAGACCTATGTCGACGTACAAAAACATCGCATTGGATTTTTCGGCTACCTGACCGAAGACCTTAGCAAGAAGGAGCTGGCGCAGCTCGACGATTTTCTCCTGCGCATCGCAAAGCGCGCGAACCGCATCGACGATACGCCCGAAAGCCTGACGCAACTCATCAACAAATAAGTCCTGATGCTGCGGCGCCGCGATACGCGCCCTGGTTTTGCGCGCCAAGGCGTTGCGCGCCCAGGCGTTGCGCGCGTTGACAGCGATGCCATTGTGTTGAACAATCAACATCAAGGCGCAGGGAAACGCTTCATGCGCCGCGCTGCCGCTGCGGGCGAAAAAATCTCTCACGCGCAAAAAAGAATCATCATGAGCATCGTCTTCTCCAAGACAAATCCGTTGTTTCAAGGCTGGGGGCGTCCCCTGCGCCTGGAAAGCAATATCGCCGGCCTTGAGCTGGTTTCGGGCAAGGTTCCGGATGGCATAAAGGGCTGCTGGTTTCGCGCCGGTCCGGACTGGCAATATCCGAGCGGCCGCGACGACGATATTTTCATCGACGGCGAGGGTATGATCCATCGTTTCGAATTCGAGGACGGCGCCGTTTCATACCGCAGCCGCTGGGTGCGCACCGCCCGTTTCGAGGCCCAGGAAAAAGCGGGAAAAGCGCTTTTTGGACGCTACAGAAATCGGCACACGAATGATGACTCGGTCGCTGGCGTCAGTATGGGCACCGGCAACACCAACGCGATCTTCCATGCGGGAAAACTCCTTGCCCTGAAAGAGGACGATCTTCCCTATGAGATCGATCCCGACACACTGGAGACCATCGGAAAATACGACCATCGCGGCGCCGTAAAGTCCGTGTGCATGAGCGCGCATCCGAAAGTCGACACAGTCGAAGACAAGTTGCTGACCTACGCCTATCAGGCGAAAGGCGATGCGACGAAGGACATCGTCTATTATGAGTTCAACAGCGACGGGACGCTCGACAGCGAGATCTGGTTCGACATGCCCTTCCCCGGCATGGTTCATGATTTCGCGATTACGCCAAATTACGCGATCTTTCCGATTTTCCCGCTGATTGCCGATCTTGAGCGAATCAAACAGGGCGGCGACTATTACGCCTATTATCCCGGCGAACAGATGCATGTGGCGGTTGTCCCGCGCAATGGCGCCGCCAAAGATGTGAAGTGGTTTAAGGGTCCCGCATGGACCGCGGGACACATGATGAACGCGTTCGAGGAAGACGGCCGCGTCTGCCTCGACCTCTGTCTTTACGACGGCAATTGTTTCACCTTCCTCAAGACCGATAAAGGAGAGACGACCGAATTCTGCCCGCCAATGCTCACGCGCCTCACCTTCGACATGACGGAGGAAAACAATGAGTTCTCTCGCAGGCGCATCATGCCGGTTCCCTGCGAAATGCCGCGCACGGACGACCGGTATCAGGGTTATCCCGTAAAGAACGGATTTGTGATCGCTTATCGCGGCCAGGATGGAACGAGCGCGTTAGGCAAAGTCGACATGACGACCGGCGAGATGAAGACCTGGTCGCCCGGCCCCCGCTCGTCGATCCATGAACCGCAATTCGTTCCCCGCTCGCCCGACGCGCCGGAGGGAGATGGATGGCTGCTGGTCATCGTCAACCGGCTCGATGACAATCACTCAGACCTTGCGATTGTCGACGCAACGGATATCGAGGCCGGCCCGGTCGCCCTGTTGCGGCTGCCGGTGCGGGTGCGTTCCACCTTTCACGGCACATGGGTTCCAGCCGAAACGCTGGAAACCGGCCATCACACAATGAAGAGGACCGCATGAATTCGACCTGCTGGCCCGACGGCGTTCCGGCGACAATGCCCGCGCAGGACCGCGCGGATATCATAGAGCTCTATGCGCGTTACGCCTGGGGGCTAGATCTCGCCGACGAGGAAATGCTCTTGTCCGCTTTCGCCGAAGACGCCTGGTTCGACCATTTGTGGCAGGGGCGCGTCCAGGGCCATGAAGCGATCCTGAAAAACATGCATGAACTTTGGGGCGAACGTTTTCACTGGTGGTTCGGGCGTCAGCATGTCTTCAATCATCACATCATGACCCCAACAGAAGACGGCGCCGCTGTGCGCTGTTTCTTCCAGATTCTTCAGTACAACCCCGAATACAAAAACAATTTTGTGTTCGGCGTCGGCACCAGAGAGGACAAGCTGGTGAAACGTGACGGGCGCTGGCTGTTTTACAGTCTCTACGTCAACGCCTGGACAAGCGCCGATGAAATCCCCTGGAAAGGCGCGCGCCCGCCCGCCAAGGGACCGAATAAAACAAAACCCGCCTCAAACTCATAAAGGCCCGCCGGCTGCGGCCGACGGCGTGTGGATCGGATATGACGACGATCATCGACAGAATTGCAGAGATCGGGTTTGAATTTACTCCGGCGCTTGTCCAGAAATCCATCGCGCTGTTTGCGCCCACGGCGCCCTCCCCCGACGAAGAGCGAGTGATTCGCGACTGCGCTTACGGCCCGCATGAGCGTCAGCGCCTCGATATCTTCCTGCCCGAAGGCGGCGGCGAAAAGCGCCGGGTCCTCGTTTTCGTGCATGGCGGCGGTTTTATCGGCGGCGACAAAGGCGCGCCCGGCGCGCCATTCTACAACAATATCGGCGCATGGGCGGCGGCGAACGGCATGATCGGGGTCACCATCACATACCGGCTTGCGCCGGATCATTCCTGGCCCGCCGGCGCTGAAGACGTTGCGGCGGCGATCGACTGGCTGCACGGCCATGTCGCGGAATATGGCGGCGAGCCGGATCGCATTTATCTCATGGGACAATCGGCGGGGGCAGCACACGCCGCCGCCTATGTCGCCCATGACAACTGGCGCGCCCGGGCGGCAAACCGGCTTGCCGGCGCCATCCTGCTGTCCGGCCTCTATGACGTCGCGCGCGCCGACCGAAACCCTTTTCAGGCCGCCTATTACGGGGAAGATGAAACGGCTTTCCCTTCCCGCTCATCGCTCGAAGGGTTCGCCATTGTCTCAATTCCCTGCCTCTTCACCATGGCCGAGCACGACCCGGCGGATTTTCAACGTCAGGCCGGCTGGGCGCGAGCGACATGGGCGGAAAACCATGGCGGGGATTGCAATTTCATCATCTGCAAAGGACACAATCACATCACCGCCGTCTTGCAGATCGGTGGTCCCGATGACGCGCTCGGACCGCGCCTTCTCGATTTTATCGGACGCTGAATACGCGCAGCGCTATTGTTCTTGATCGGCGGCGCGCATCCAGCGCCGCTCGAAAATCGCCGCGCGTATCTTGATGTAGACCCTGCCGGCGATCTCATAAAACACGAATGAATTGATGTAGAGCCGATCCCCCTTCGCCATCGGTCCGGAGGGAAAATCGGGCGCATCCGCCATGGCGGTGAATGTCGACTTCAACTCGGCTGCGAGCGTTTCGCCATTGCAGAGGCTTGAACAGATTGCGATCTTGCGTGAGGCGACGGCGTTCACTTTTTTGTAGAAATCGACAATCGCGTCGCGGCCGGCGAGTTCGCGGCCGGTTCCGTTCACCAGCCTTATTTCGGGCGAATAGAAGGTGACGAGTTTCTCGTAATCCCTGTTGTTGAAAGTGTCTATGTATTCCGCGAAACGCGCTTCCTCGCTCATCTCAGCGTTCCCGGATGACGGCGTAGCGGGCGGAACGAATGCGGGTGAACAGGCCCTTCTCATTCAAGTCGTAGAATACGAAATTGATAGCTTCCCGATGATCGCCCGCTTTCATCGGCCCAGGCGCAAAATCAGGCCAGTCCTTTTTGAACTTCAAAGTCGTGACCAGCTCGATGGCGATGTTGGTTTTCGATCCGACAAACGTCTTCAAAGCGATATGCTCGTCTATCCGGTCCATCACCATGGTGTAGAATTCGATGACCTGCGCCGGCCCTTTGAGGTTCGCGGCCTGACCGTAAAACTCCACGTCCGGCGCATAAAAGGCGCTGAACCCGTCAAAATCGTTGTTGTTGAAGGCGTCGAGATAAACTTCAAACCATTCTCTCGAGCCTATTTCTGCCTTGGTCATCGCGTTTTCCGGTCTCATGGCTGAAGCGGTTACGGCTTGCGAAAAACGGCGCGGCTCAGGCCGCGCCAGATTCGGTTTTGGCCTGCGCCTCTTCGTAAAAATCGTCGCGGAGCTTCCTGGCCGCCAGAAAGTACAAAAGCGCCGCAAGAAAGAAGATGCAGACCGCCACGTTTAGCGCCCGCTGGATGCCCAGCGCGCTCGCCTCCGCGCAGGCGGACATCGCCGCCTGACCGGCGCCGGCGATCGCGACGCCGCCGGGACAGGACGCATGGAAGTCGCCGTCGAATGCGCTGATCGCCATCAGGTCGCTCACCCCTCCGATGAAGGTGGGGCCGAGCCCGGAGCCTATCATCGTGTACAGCATCGCAAAGGTTGCAGCGCCCGTCGCGCGCATCCGCGGATGAAGGAGGTTCTGGATCATGCCCGATGTCGGCGCATAAAAAATCAGCAGCATCGAGCCGGCGATCACCAACAGCACCGTCGCCGCGACAATGTTATGGACGTTGAACGCCGCAAAATAGAAAAAGGGCGCAAGGGTGAGCCCGATGGCGGCCCCCCATGCAGGCCAGCGTTCATCGCGCTTCGAAAGCCAGTCCGTGCCGAACGAGCCGACCATCAGACCGATGGACAGAAACGTGGCGGAAATGAACCCATAATAAACCGCCGCCTCGCGCACGGGCATCTCGTAAGTGCGCGCAAGGAACACTGCGAGAAACTGCGAAATCGACGTCATCCCGAACCCGGCCGTCGCGCCCCCGGCGATAATCAGCATCAGCGAGGATTTCGACCGGACCGCTTTCAGGAAGGCAGCGAAATCGGGCGGCGGCGACAGGCTGGGACGCGCGCCGTCGGCGAGCCCCCGGCTCGGCTCCCGGATGAAGACCATCACCAGCGCAGCGGCGACCAGTCCGCCGACGCCGAGAAGATAAAACGCATGGCGCCAGTTGCTTCCGGCGAAGAAGCCCCCGACAAGCGATCCGGTGAGAATGCCGGCCGGTGTGCCGAGCATGATGAGCCCCATGATCGACGCACGGCGATTGCGGCCATACTGGTCGCCCACCATGGAGTTCACCGCAGGCAGAAACCCCGCCTCCCCCACGCCGACGCCAATGCGTCCGAGGGCGAGCCCCCAGAATGAAGAGACGAAGCCGCAGAAGAGCGTGGCGGCCGACCATAGCGCCGTGCAGGCGGCGATGATGATCTTTCGCGATTTGCGTTCGGCCAGCCGCGCAAGCGGAAGCCCGAGCAGCGAATAAAGAAACGCGAAGGCGAGCCCTTGCAACAGCCCAAGCTGCAAGTCCGTAAGCAACAACTCCGTCTTGATCGTTTGAGCGAGCACGGCGAACACTGCCCGATCCGCAAAATCAAACAAGCAGACGATGAACATCAAAAAGACGAACAGTCTCTGATAGGAAGGCGACAGCACGCTTTCGTCACTGGATTGATTTGACACGCAATTCTCTCTGTGTTGATTATTCAACATCTAGCGCGCCTCTCTCAGAAAGTGAAGCGCCCATTGGATAACCCGCCCCAAGTCGTTATTTGCACATGCAGCAAACCGGGGAGCCGCACTGCCACATGACGACGAAATTCGCATACCGGCAACATGATACAGGTCCTTCTATGTTCGTTTATATTCTCGGCGCGGGCGCCATGGGATGCGTCTTCGGCGCGAAGCTTTCCGCTGCCGGGTGGCGCATTCACTTAGTTGACGTAAATGCGAAGCAAATCGCCGCTATTAATGAAGCGGGCCTCAAGCTGATCGGCGAGAACGGGGAAAATAACTATCGCCTGCCCGCCAGCAATGCCGCAGATGCGAAAGAACTGGCCGATCTGATCATCGTCTTCACGAAGTCGCTCCACACGAGCGACGCCATCGCGAGCATGAGGCATGTCATCGGCGATAAAACCTATGTGCTGACCTTGCAGAACGGCCTGGGCAATGCCGAGAAAATCGCCGCCTTCGTCGCACGGGACCGCATTCTGGAAGGCGTCACAACCGTTCCTGCTGATCTTGTGTCTCCCGGCGTCGTCTCATCGCACGGCGCCGGCGGCGTCCAGTTTTATCCGCTGACCGCGGACCCCGCGCCGGTTGTTGAAGAAATTTCATCGGCGCTCGCAAGAGCCGGCATCGACGCCAAAGCCGACCCCGCCATCCGTGAGGCGATCTGGACGAAGGTCATTTTCAACGCGACCATGAACGCGACATGCGCGCTTCTGGATACGACGCCCGGCCCGCTCGGCGATCGCCAAGACGGTGTCGCGCTCGCGGCCGCGCTCGTTGAGGAGGGCGTGGCGGTGGCGGCGGCGAGCGGTTGCCCAATCGATGCCGCGCGCGTTCACGCCATGACGAAAATGTCCATGACCCAGCACCGCAACCACATTGCCTCCATGCTGCAGGATCTGAGGGCCGGACGGCGCACCGAGGTCGACGACATCAACGGCGCCATCGTCAGGCAAGCGCGCGCGCACGGCGTCAATGCGCCCATGCATGAAACGCTGTGGCGGCTGATGCGCCTTCGCGAAGATTTGTGATTATCTCGGCGCTTCCCCGGCGATCGTCGTCCGGTACATCTCCCGCCTGAACCCGTCATAGTCGTTCAGCGCCTGGTGAATGCAAAGACGGTTGTCCCAGAGAACGAGCGTGTTTTTTTCCCAGCGCAGGCGACAGATGAATGCCGGCTGGGTAATGTGCTCCACCAGATATTTGATGATCGGCGCGGCTTCCTCTTCCTCGAATCCTTCAAAACTGATGGCGTATGATCCGTCTACATAGAGACATTGTTCGCCCGAAACCGGGTGCGTCCTGACCAGCGGGTGGAACGCGCCCTGAATTTTTTCTTTCATGTCTTCCGGTAGTTCCGCCGCACCGCGCAGTTTCACCAGCTTGCCGATCGGGTCGTCGCCGGCCTTGCCCTTGCTTTGCGCGTTCGCCAGCACGTCGCGGATAGACATGTGAACCTTGAGCCCCTGGAGCAGGTTCTTCATGGCCGGGCTGAGGAGACGGTAAGCCAGCGCCGAGTTCGCCCAGACGGTGTCCCCGCCATAGGGCGGCACGTCGACTCCGTAAAGAATGCTGATCGCTGGCGGTCGTTTAAGAAAGGGCGAATCCGTGTGCCAGCCGGAGCCGAAAACCCATCCGGTTTTCGTGTCCGCCTCTTTGATGATCGGCTGCACGTTCCGGCTCCCGTCGATTCCGTCCGTATAGGCGTCGTCTGCGAACTCGCCGAAACGCGCGCTGAACGCTTCGAGCGCATGCGCATCGATATGCTGATTGCGCAGGTAAATCATCTTGTGACGGAACAAGGCGTCTTCGACCTCTTTAAAGGCGCTGTCCGAAAGGTCGGCGACATCAACGCCCTTGATCTCCGCTCCCATGGCCGCGCAATGGGGCGCCGCTTCAATGTGCTTATAGGCCCTCGCGGAATTGTATTCCCGCCCGAATGAACCGGTCATCGATTTCCTCGCCTGGGTCGCAAAAGGATCTTATTGTCAGTCGGGGAGCCTACCCCAAGGTATGTTGATAAATCAACATCATTTGATAAGGCAACGCGACGTTTCTTTAGAAAGCCCGGAAAACACCTTGCCCCCTTTTCAGATGTTTTTTGGAGCCCAAAGGGCCGGGCGTTAGCTCACCGCCAAACCCATAACTAAACAACTCGAAGAAGTCATGTTCAGGCCCTAGAACGCAGCTAATGCTCCAGCTCCAACGCCCGCTTTGAATCTTCGACAAATACCGCTGGATTACGATCTCCTTGAAATGTTCCGTGCACTTCCCAAAAATAGATCTTATCTCTTTGCAGGCTAGAGGCCGGATGCGCCGGTCGGATCCTTCAAGAGGAGCTATGCGAGCGCCGTCAAGACGGCGCATCAAGCGTAGGGGTGGCCTGTAAAGACCTAGCGAAAGCCGCATGCGACCTGGCAGGCCGAGCGCGGGACCAGCAAAAGCGTCCTGCAGGGCCTGATGGGCCATGCGCGCGCATCGCGCGTTACGCGGCAGTTCTACGTCCACATCTCCGACGAGGCGAAGCGCGCCGCGGCGATCACCTTGCCGCTCAAAACAGCAGGGCGCTTTAGCTTGGCAATATCTGGCAACGGAGGCTGACTCGCAAAAGGCTACGCACTCCGCCAAAATCAGCAAGCCAATGGAAAACCACAACAAAAAATGGTGGGCGCGAGCGACGAAAGTTTGAACCCATCATCTAAAGGCCGCGACCGCAGCCCGGCCGGTCAGGCCGCCCCGCCGGAGGCGATTGCGAAGCAATTCGCCGCGAGGCAAATGATGGTGGGCGCGACTGGGATTGAACCAGTGCCCCCTGCGGTGTGAACGTAGAAGTCTTCATAATTACCGCATTCACTTCGTTGCGTTAAACGATGCGAAAACAAAGTGCGCTAGCTTTGTTAGCTCATAATCAAACGATATTGACGTCGGATTGCGGCCGTGCACTCCCATGAACGGGTCAGAGGATCAGAATCGCCCGGCCGTTGGCGCCGTCAAGAGGATGGAGAAACCACAACTGGAAGCGACTCTACGGCGTGCAATGTGTTGTTGGCCCTCCTTCTGACCGGGCCCGCAATTTTTATTGATCCGCATCGCTCCATCAGGGCCGTCAAAATGAGCTGGCTTTCCAGTCGCGCAATCATTTGCCCCAAACATTGATGGATTCCGGCGCCAAAACCGACATGCCCGCTTGTGGATCGGGCGATGTCGAACGCATCAGGTCGGTCCCATTTCCGGGGATCCCGGTTGGCGGCGCCCAGAAACAGCAAAACCTTTGAATGTTCCGGAATAACCACGCCGCCGATCCTGACGTCACGCGATGTTGTCCGGAAAAACGTCTGCACAGTCGAATCCCACCTCAAGCTCTCTTCAACCGCCCTGCGTACGAGGCGCGGGTTGTCTCGCAATTTCTTCCATTGATCTGGAAACTGGGTCAGCGCATGTATGGTCGTTGCTATGCCATTGACGGTCGTATCGACCCCGGCGGACAGGAGCGACCGGACTAGGCGTTCGGCCTCTTCTGGTGTGCACGCCCCGCTGTCCGCAGCTTCGTAAACCCCCATTCCCCAGCCTGACTTGCACAAGTTTTCTCGTTTGCAAGCCCGTGCGACCCACACCGCGGCATCGCGCGCGGCGACGAGGCTCTCCGCCAGCAAGTCGTTTTGCGGCCCGAATGCGTTGAAGACGGTTGCCGCATAGACCAGCAGATGTTCGCGCCCGTCCTCCATGAGGCCAACCGCATCGGGAAACACCAACATCGGATAAACTTCGGATAAGTCAGCAACCGCGTCGAAGCGGCCGCGCGTGACGAGATCGTCGGCGAGGCTTTCCGCTCGCAATTTCCAGACCGGTTCGAGTCTTTTCAGTGACGCAGGCGAGACGACGGATTGCATGATGGCCCGCGTTCGCTCGTGCAGCGGCGGATCGGCCTCCAGCAGCAAGGATGGCGGGCGCCAAGGCTCTTGCTTGGCGAAATCCGATAGACCGACTCCCCTGCCGGAGAGGAATGTTTCGTGATCGAGGAGCGCCGATCTGACTTCCTCAAATCGCGCCATCGCATAGATTTCATATTGCGAAAGCCACACGACCGGTCCCGGGTCGCGCAACGCATCATGATTGGGATAGGGATCAAGAAGAAATTCCGTCGCAAATGGGTCGATGTCGATTATGGGAACATCCAGTGGCGCGATCCCGCCCTTCGCTTCCGCATTCTTCATGGACTACTCCTTACTCGGCAGGTCTGTCCCTGTCATTCGGGCTTGACGGCCGGTCTCGGCATGTCGTCAGGATTTCGCTCAAGGCCGAAATGGTCGGCCATTTCGCTTCCGACAAAACCGTGGGAATAAGAAAGCGCGTCGATGGGCAGCATTGTCGCGTTCCATGCACGGTATTTGCGCTGGAGCTCAGCGAATATATCAGGATGGCGCTCTTTTAGATTCGCACGCTCAAGCGGGTCCGCGACCACATCGAACAAGAATGTGTTGTCGAGAATTTTAAGATACTTCCAGCGTCCCGACCGGCACGCTTCCTGGCTTAGATTTTTGTAGCGCCAGAAGAGCGTCCGTTCCTGGAGGTCAGGCTCGCCCGCCCGTTGGAAGATATCAACGCCATCGGCCGGAAAATCGGGATGCATTTGCGCGCCGCAAGCCTGCAGAAGCGTCGGCGCCCAGTCCATCGAGATGACCATGTCGTTGCTTACGGCGCCCGCTTTCAGTTTTTCCGGCCATCTCACAATGGAGGGGACCCGAATGCCGCCTTCGAGCAGATGCGTCTTTTTTCCTGAGAATGGCCAGGTGTCGGAAAACCGTTCACCGCCATTGTCGCTTGTGAAAACGACGATGGTGTTGTCTTCCAATCGCGCCTCGCTCAGCGCCTTGAGAACGCGCCCAACCTGGAAGTCCATTCGCTTTACAATTGCGCCATAGGTCTCGAGATCGCCGCCGTCCCAATGGAGCAGCGCCGCCGGATTTCCCGTTTCGGCGAGGCGGCGGGACTCCGCCTCATCATCGGGGCCGGTCCAGGGCCAGTGCGGCGCGCTGAAGTGGAGGCTCAGAAAAAACGGTCGGTCAGACTTCGCCAAGCTCGAAATCATTTCCGTTGCGCGCTGCCCGAGAAGATCGGTCAGATATCCGTCCTGCTCGATTTGCGTTTCGCCATCCCAGAGATCGGGCGCCATGACGCCTTGATGAGTGAAATAGTCTATGGCGCCGCTGCGATAGCCCCAGAAATGATCGTAGCCGCTTTTGAGCGGGCCATAGTTCGGGAGTGAGCCCAGATGCCACTTGCCCACCAGCGCCGTCTGATAGCCGCGGTCGCGCAAGAGCGAAGGCAGCGTCGGATGCGACGGAGGCAGGCCCACATCGCGCAATGCGATCGGCTCTTCCAGCCCGACCGGGAGCCGATATTGATAACGCCCGGTGATCAGTGCGGTTCGGGTGGCGGAACAGACCGCAGAGTTCGCATAGGCCTGCAAGTGACGCATCCCGTCGCGAGCAAGAGAGTCGATATGGGGCGTTTCATATTCGCGGCGTCCGTAGCAGGAGAGGTCCGCATAGCCGAGATCGTCCGCCATAATAAAAACGATATTGGGCGGCGTGTCCGCAGCCGCCCTTCCTGCGCAAGCGCCTGCTGCGCCGACGCTTGCGGCGAGGACCGCTCGACGGGAAAGCCGCGTACGAGCCGATGCCGGCGAGAGGCCGGCATCGGTTTGGTCTTTGGGTTCAGTGGACATGTGAAATCAGCAATCTACATGCATCAGGCCGGCGCGCCAACCGAGCGCAACCGGCCTGCAACCGTTACGATATCATGTCGCGCGCAATATCTGTGCGCGGGAATTCGCGCACATAACGCAGGAAGGTCATCAACATTCGGTCCGTTTCCGTCAGAATGTCCTGACGAAACCTTATGCTGCGCATCACCATGTCGTCTTCTTCAAAGAGCTGACGACCGAAGGCGAGACCTTGCTGGATGATGGCTTGCACCATTTCATCCTCGCCCGGCGCGCCCGTGCTTTTCGCCGTCGCCGACATCATTGTGTGCAATGTGCGGTTGCCTGGAAGCGGCTTGCCTGCAGACATATTGTAGACATGCCGGCCCATCATGTTCCCCTCGAAGACGAGGCAGTTGGTCCCGAAAATATTCACGGTTTGCGTCATCGGCGGCATGCCCGGCATGGTCATTTCCTGCGTATAGCGCATGCGCCCGGGCCAGCGCTCGACATTTTTGGGATCGACCTCGAGCTCGATCTTGTGGACCGCACGAAGATGCTGGATATCCGATGAGTTCGAATAAGGGATGAAATGATCCACATTCGTCATGTGGTTGAACTCGACCTCAAAAGCCGCGTCGTCTTCCTTCATCGCGGGCGTTGGAACTTCATAGAATGGTTCAAGGCCATTGAAGGCCCAGATCACGCCCCAGCTCTCTTCCGTCGGAAACCTGAACAGCTTCGCCTGTTCCGGCGGCTTGTCGCCGGTCATGGTTTCAACGCATTGGCCTGTTGAGTCATATCCCCATTTATGGAACGGACAGACGACTTTTCCATTGACGACATCCGCGTCGGAAAGGTCCGCGCCAAGATGACGGCAATAGGCGCTAAGCACCTGGGCCTTGCCGTTGGCGTCGCGAATGGCGATGACGCGTCCGTTTAGAAACTCGGTGCCGAACACCTCGCCTTCACGAACATCTTTTGAAAGCGCGATCGGATACCAGTTCTGATCGTAGCCGCCGGCTTCGCCCTGTCTCGGCATCGGTTTGCCGCGCGTAAAATCGTCCTTGCTGATTTGTTCCTGGCTCATGACGCCGCGCCTCCTTTTTCACTTTCTTTACCCACGGCAAACGCTGCGATGGCGTGATCTTGCGCGTAGTGTCCGCCGGCGACGCCGATAGCGCCGATGGTCTGATCGCCGTCTTTGATGGGAACGCCGCCCGCCAGCGCCATGACCTCGGAATCGCCGGTGAATGCCGCAAGTATCAGCGGTTCCTTCGAGGCCAGATCCGCCATTGCCTGGGTGGGATATCCGAAATTCGCCGACGTTCCGGCTTTCCGAAACGCCACGCTGATATTCATGTAGCCGACGCCGTCCATGCGCGCCGCCGCCACCATGCGTCCGGCGGCGTCTACGACGACGGCGGCCACCGGCACATTCTGGCTGGTCGCCGCCGACAGGGCGCGCGTGAGCGCCGATTGTGCCCGTTCCAGTGTTATTGTCATAAAGTTCGTTCCTCCTGTCAGACAATCTGAGACAGAAAACCGGCCAGCGGACATATTGGATTTGCTCATTTCATTATCCAAATGTATCCCTGACGGATGGAGATCGAACGGCTTCTAACCATGGCGCGGTTTCGGGCGACGTCCTTCGGGATCGTCAATGCGGGCGCTCCTTGGGGCGTTGAAGCGCCGGATATCGATTACGCCATCATCTACAGCGTCATTCACGGGCCCGTCTGGTTTGAAGGGGGCGGGCTCTCGCAAATGCTAGATTCAGGCGATGTGGTGTTTCTGCCCCATGGTGACCGGCATCGTCTTGCCTCGGGTCGCGATGTCACTCTCACGGAACCGTTGATGGAACTGCTCCGGCGCAAGCCGGGAAACTATGTCTTCGAACATGGCGGCAAGGGCGCGCCCATCCAGTTCATTGCCGGCGGCTCCGTCTGGGATGACGCGGCGAAGGCAACGGTCGCGCGGTTTCTTCCCGAGGCGCTCGTCTTGCGCCAGGATGAAATCGCCCCTGGGGCGCATATCGCCGAAATCAATAAAATGGTTGTAAAAGAAGGGATTTCTCCAAGACCCCAATCCGGACTCGTGGTCAACGGCCTCTTCAATCTGCTGCTAACGGAGTTATTGTCCGCCGTATTTTCGGCACCGCACATTGCGTCCGCCCTGGAAGATCACGCCGCCTCTGGAAAGATTGCGCGCGCGCTTTTGCTGATTCACCACTCGGCGTCTTTCGACTGGACGAGTTCCCTGCTTGCGCAGCGGGTCGGCCTTTCGCGATCAGTGTTTTCGAAACGCTTCACGCAGGAAACAGGACGCTCCCCGGGCGCTTACATCAAGCAACTCCGATTGCATCGCGCCGCAACGCTGTTGCGCGGTTCCCATGTCTCCATCGCCGACGCGGCCGAACATGCCGGGTACGCTTCCATCCCCTCTTTCTGCCAGGCCTTCAAAGCTTTCTTTGGCGCAACCCCGCATGACTGGCGCCGGCCGAAAGCGTGACCCCCTCGCTCTGCGATGAATTTGTCACTTGCCAAAGAGCCTAAAATACACAAATATTGTCAGACATTATTTCGAAGCTAGGCGTAACTGGCTCATAAACAAAGGTTTTTCCGGGAGGGATCTGGAGATGAAGCGTACAAAAACAACGGCAGCGCTCGCTATGGCGGCAGGGCTCACCGCGGCGCCGCCGGCATTCGCCATACAGCCAAGCGGTCTCGATGAGATCGTGGTGACGGCGCGCAAGAAAGAAGAAAGCCTGCAAGACGTGCCTGTTGCGATCACAGCAGTCAGCGGCGCCGAGCTTGAACGCCGCAACATGTTCGACATGGTTGATCTCGGCAACTTCATTCCCAACGCGAAGTTCGAAGCCGGCACCACCGATGTCGGCGGCGCCGCGAATGCGACATTCTATATTCGCGGCGTCGGCCAGCTCGATTATGCGCCCACTACCGATCCCGGCGTCGGCCTTTATGTGGACGGCGTTTTCTTCGGACGCGTTCAAGGCGCCGTGATGGAGCTTGCCGATATAGACAGGGTTGAAGTTCTGAAAGGCCCGCAAGGAACGCTTTTTGGCAAGAACACGATGGGCGGCGCGATCAACGTCACGACCAAACGTCCGGATACAGAGTTTGGCGGCTTTGGCGCCCTCACCGTCGGCGAAGACGAACGCATCAACTTTGACGGCAGCATCAATATTCCGCTTAGCGAAAACTTCCTTAGCCGCTTTTCCATCTCCACACGCAATCAAGAAGGCTTTGTGCGCCTGCCCTATGACGGAGACCGGAAAGTCGGCGACGAAGGAACGATCGTTGCACGCGGCACATTCCTTTACACGCCCTCCGAGGCGACAGACGTGCTGCTGGCGCTTGATTATACCAATATCGACGCCGACGCGAACATCGGCATTCCAGTCTTCAATGAACCGGCCAATCTCGCCCTTTTGTGGAACAATCTGGTCGGCATTCCGAACATGACGCCGCTCAGTGGCGCATTCGAAACGCAAGATCTGCGCCTGAGTTTCGCAACGGGCTCCAACGCCGTGAATTATAAGGGGGGCGGCGTTTCCCTTAACATCGATCACGATTTCGGCGCGACGCAAATCCGGTCTATTTCGGCCTACCGGCAATTTTCTTCGCGCAACCAGCGGGACAATGACAGTTCCCCGGTGGATTTTGGTCAGCTCGATTACCGGGACGAACAATGGCAAGTGAGCCAGGAGTTCAACATCTTCGGCAATCTTTTTTCTGAAAACTTGCGTTACACCGCCGGTCTTTATTTCTTCCATGAAGAGGCCGCGAGCCTCTGGACCGTCGACCTCGCCCCCGGTCTTTACCAAGCTCTTGAGATGCTGCCCGCGCCGCTGATCCCGGCGTTGCCGACCAGCACCTGCCCACCGATGGGCCCCATGGATATCTGCGCCGGCGGCGCGGGAAATCCGGTCAATTTCGGTTTCGACATTGCAGGCGTCCTCAATCCGCGCGTCGACGCCAGTTCCTACGCAGCCTTCGCGGAACTTGAGCTGGATATCACAGACAGGCTGACATTCGTCGCAGGCGGGCGGCTGACTTACGACAAGAAAGATTACGCCTACAGCCAGACGGCGCTCTTCACCGGCTTCCCAACCGTCCCGGAAACAACAATCGAGACAGATTGGACCGATATCTCACCGCGTTTCACGCTCAGTTATCGAGCGTCCGATTCGGTGCTCTTTTACGGCACAGTCTCAAGCGGATACAAAGCCGGCGGCTTCAACGCGCGCCCCGCCAATCCGACGGTCGCACAGCGCCCGTTCGATCCGGAAAAGATCTGGGCCTATGAAATCGGATCCAAAGCGGACCTTGCCGATGGACGGCTTCGTTTGAACACCGCCGCCTTCTTCTATGATTATTCCGACATGCAGCTCCAGGCGAATGATGTCGTCGGCGCGCAGACAGTTCAGGTGATCGACAATGTGGGCAGCGCCGAGATTTGGGGCATCGAGGCCGATGCAACCGTCCTCGTGACGGAGCAGTTCCGCCTTTATGGGTCCGTTGGCTATCTCAACGCGGAATACAAGGAAACGCAGCAGGCTATCACCGGCATCACGCTCGATACGCAACTGCCGAAAACGCCGGAATGGTCAACGACGGCATCCGCGGAATACATTCTGCCCACGCGGATCGGAGAATTTCTCGCCCGCATTGATTACTCCTGGGTCGATGAAAGTTTCGCTGACGTCCGCAATACGCCGTCATTGCGCCAGCGGGCGCACAGCCTTCTGAATGCTCGCCTAGGCTGGACTTCCGAAAGCGGCCAGTTCGGGCTCGCCATATATGGCAAGAACCTCACCGATGAAGCTTTCGTCGCCAACGGCTTCGACGTTTCCGCGGCGACCGGACTCGTCATTGCGATTCCGAACGAGCCGAGGGAAATCGGCGCCCAGATGACTGTGCGTTTCTAACCTCGTCGCACCCGAGAGAGCAAAGAGGCGGGCCGATGGCTCGCCTCTTTTGCGTGCATCTCGCGAGGGCGGATGGCTAAGACGCTTCGGACGGACGTTGCGCCATTCGGCAGGCCCATGGTACTCCTCACCGCGAATATTAAAACGCCACAAGGTTGTGGAGGACGCTTGCCAAAAGCTGAAGAAGTGAAACCTGCGCCGAGTGCTGAACAGCCTTCTTCGGTGGAGCGCGTCGCCTCCTGGCTGCGCCATAAAATATATGATGGCGAGTTCACGCCCGGCCAGCGACTTATTGAGGCGGAGCTGACCGAACAATTCAGCGTCGGACGCAGTACGATCAGAGAGGTTATTCGGCGGCTTACCGCCGAGGGGTTGATCGAGACGCGCCACCATTACGGAGCGCGGGTGCGTAGGTTTACCCGCGCAGACGTCACCTCCATCTACCAGGTCCGTCAGGTGATTGAGGGGCTCGCCGTGCGCCTTACCACCCACCATCTAAGCGAAAATGGAAGAACTTCTCTGCGCGGGTTGAGCGACGAATTGAGCGCCGCGAAAAGCAAGGGCGACATCAAGCGCTATATTGAACTGAATGGCGACCTTCACGACTTTTTTGTCGATGAAAGCGGCAATCCTTTCATTGCAGAGATCGCCGCACGATTGAACACGCGTATTTTGCGTCTTCAATTCAAGCAGGTTTTCGATCTCGACAATATCGCCATATCGCATGCCGACCACTGTGCGATCCTCAACGCCGTGTTGCGCGGAGACGCCTATGACGCCGAGCTTTTGATGCGAGCCCATATCGGACGTTCGCAACAACAAATCGAAAGTTACGACGACAGCTTCTTTCAATAAACATTGGCATTGACGGTGACGGCTGGATAAGGATAGCCTCACCGAATGATTGTCAGACAATTCCTTCACCCCGCCCTTGCGCTGGCATTAGCAGCCGGTTTTTCGCTCGGTTCTGCGCAGGCGCAAGACGCCAGTGTCGCCAGCAGAATCGGCGCGGCGCTCGCCGATAACGACGCCGCTGGGCTTTCGCAACTTCTCGCCGAAGATTTTGTTGACCAGTCGGAAGACTTTCTCGGCGACGGCGGATTGTTGCGCCAGTTGAATGAATTGCACGCCGCCTTGCCGGGCGCGGTTGTCGAGCTCAACATTACCCAAGCAAAAGCCGGGGTCATCGCCATAAGCAGGACCATCCGCGGCGTCGCCGCAAGCGATTTGCTGGGATATCCGCCACCGCCGATTCCAGTGACGGTCGAGGCCATGGATTTTTTCACGGTCGAAGACAATCGGATCACGTCGCGTCGCGGCTTAATCGACAAGGTCGGGTTGTTGAGGCAACTGACCATGCCTTTTCCCGCGAAAGCTCCATTGGCGGACGCGGCCGTTGAGGAAGTGATGCGGTTCGAACCCGGAGCGTTTCCGGAAGGGCTTATCAATAACGGCGAGGACAGCCTTCTTCTGACGATGTTATTCGACAACAAGATATTATCCGTCGCACCCGATGGGCGCATCGAAACCTATGCATCGCTTCCCTTTGCATCGGATCCGGCCACTCAACAAGGAACGATGTGCATCGCCAGAGACAAGGACGGCGCGATTTACATCACGGTGCAATCAAAAACCGCGGCCCATCACGGCCTGTGGCGCCTGGGTCCGGATGGCGCCGCCCGCGTCGTCGCGGCGATGCCGCCGGATGCAATTCCGAACGGCGTGGACATCGATGACATGGGACGGGTGTATATCGCGGATTCCAGCGGCGCCGTCTGGCAATGGCGCCCGGGCGCATCGCAAGCCGCGGTCTGGGCGGACGGCGATCTGGTTCGCCGGCGCCCCTATATCGGCAATCTCCCCGGCCCGAACGGGTTGAAAGTGAAAGACGATTTCGTCCATGTGACGGTTTCGGACACGTCGGCCTATGTGCGCATTCCGATCCGCAGGAATGGCGACGCCGGCGATGCGGAACTGATCGCTTACGGAGCGCCGGGCGATGATTTCGCCATCGACGACGACGGAGCCGCCTACATCACCACCCATCCTTTCAACTCCGTGCTGAAGGTGACGAAACGCGGCGTGGAAGAAGTGGTCGCCGATGCAGGTGACGGCATAATCGGTCCGACAAGCGCAGCCTTGGCTGAAACACCGGAAGGGACCGTCCTCTACGTCGTGACCGATGGCGGGCTGTATGCGCCCATTCCGGGCGTCGACATCATTCCCAAGCTCGTCCGTATCAAGATTGACTAGCGTGCGCGCGCAGTGACGGGCATGCTTTCGAGAACAAGTTTTCCAATCCGTTTTACATGCGCGCGCATGGCGCGTTCGGCCTTTTGGCCTTCGCCTGCAAGAATATGGGAGATGACGCCTTGCATCTCTTCATTCGACGAAGCGATCGCATCCTTTGTGAGCTGGCTTTCGTTTTCCCGCTTGGAAATCTGCACGCTCGGCGCTTCGGCAAGCTCGCCGATGCGGGCGGCGCCGCTTTGCCTGCGTAGTAAATCCATCAGGCTACAGCGGGCTGCATGATAGGCCGACACGCGGCCCAGCCTGCATGCGTGATCAAGCGAAGCCGCCGCGCTCTCCAGCGCGCCTACATTCAACTCCCCTGCGCCGGCGCGTTGCGCGCATCGCCGGGCCGCCGCCGAGTCAAGCGCCTCAAGCACGATATAGATTTCGCGAACCTCATCCCGGTCCAGCTTGCGCACGGCGGCGCCGCGATTGGGATGCAGCGTCACCAGTCCCTCCCCTGCAAGCCGGACAAGCGCCTCCCGGAAGGAGCCGACACCGCCCCCCGTGAGGTCGGCGACCTCCCGCGCAATAAGTCGCTGCCCGGGGGCGAATTTGCCCTCCCGGATGCCTTCGCGAAGGAAATTCGCGGCTTCATGAACCGAATTGACACTCATATTTGACCTTGTTAGGTTCCGTTCACAAAATATTGTCTGACAATTATCCCGAGGATTTGGATGCGACTAGTAGACTCACACGCAGTTGATTGGCGGCCATTTTCCCAGCATCGCCCGGGTTCTGCAATGAACAAACGGTTGCTGACCGGGATAGCGGACCGGCCTGACAATTATGAACTGAGCCTGGTGCTCATGGACGGCGATTACACCACCCCGCGCCACCGGCATAATTTCGATCAGCTTCGCTACATGCTCGAAGGCGCGTTCGGATATGGGCGTGCGAGAGATGAGATCCAGCAGCAAGGAACGGTCGGATACTTTCCCGAAGGCGTCTATTACGAGCAACGGGCCATCGGGCGCTCCGTAACGCTGCTCTTTCAGGGAGGCGGCCCAAGCGGCGCGGGCTTCTTGAACTACGATGAGCTTGAAGCCGGCTTCAAGACGCTTGGCGAGGAAGGCGTTTTTGCCAACGGCGTCTTCACCTGGCGTGATGAAACAGGCGCCAAACACAACAAGGACGCCTATGAGGCGATTTGGGAGCGGATGCGCGGCAGGAAGCTGGCCTATCCCAAACCCCGCTATCGCACTCCCATTATCGCCGATGTCGATCACTACAACTGGGTCTCTTCCAATGAAAACGGTGTCAAAAAGCGACGCGTCGGCGCCTTTACAGAATGCGCAACAGAGGTCGGGTTCTTAAAACTTGCCGAGAAAGCGACGCATTCCTGCGCGCCCAACGCTCTTTACTTTTTCCTATCGGGCGAAGGCGTCATTGCGCGAAATGTTTTCAAGGCAGGCTGTGCGGCGGCGATGGATAGCGAAGAAGATGCGGTTATCGCCGCCGCTGCACCGACCGAGATTGCTTACATTCTCTTGCCGACTTTTTGATGTGTGTACGCAGCTGACTCCCTTTGGGACAGCGGCCCTATAACTGGAGGCTATATTGGCAATTGCTCATCGCAGCAACGCGCAACGGGAGGGCGCCTCGGCGCACCGGAACGAGGGCATCGCTTTCGAACATCTTCTCGTGGGCGAGGAAGGAACCAAAGACAACTTCATCCTGACAGTCGTCACGACCGAGGACGAGTATAAAACCCCGCGCCATCGTCATAACTTCGAACAGATCCGGTACGTTCTGAAGGGCGAGATGCAATACGGCCCCAACCATATTCAGAAAGAAGGCACGGTCGCCTATTTTTGCGAAGGTGTGCACTATCAGCAAAAGGGAAGCGACGGATCGGAAACGCTGCTTCTCCAATTCGCCGGCCCCAGCGGTCAGGGTTATATGAGCCAGCGCCAGCTTCGCGCCGGCGCCAAGGAACTGCAGTCCAAAGGCTCTTTCCATGATGGTGTTTTCGTGTGGGGCGAGGGCCGCGAGGGAAAGCGCAATCAGGACGGTTATGAAGCTGTCTGGGAGTATGTGAACGGCAAAGAGGTTCGTTACTGCAAGCCTCGTTATCTCGCTCCTGTCATCATGGATCCGCAAAGTTTCGACTATGTGCCGATGCGCGGAAGCGATGGCGTCGCGGAGAAAAGCCTGGGCCGCTTCAATGAACGCGGCGCCGAAATCCGCATGATCAGGGTCGGCGCCGGCGTTGACTTTGTTCTGAAGGCGCCGGACCGCCCATTGGTGGTCACCGTCATGAGCGGCGAAGGCGGGGCCGATGGCGACATTTACGGTCCCTTGTCGGCGTGGCGCGTTCTGCGCGGCAAAGAAACGCGACTAAGTGCCGAATTGGAAACTGAACTGTTCATTGTCGGTCTTCCTGCATTCGATGACTGACGCGAAGACTATGGCGCACGGCTGGCCACTGGGACGGGAGGTCCGCATGACCAATAATGACGGCGCAGCGCCGGCCGCCGCCCGGCGCGCGGATGTAGCATCTTTCTTCGCGCGCATTGAAAACATCCTCGGCAAAAACCGTATTTCGACGGATATGGCGGCGCGCCGGCTTTACTCAACCGATTTCAGTGAGATCGAACTGAGCACCGCAATCGCCGTCATCCGCCCCAGGACGACACAAGACGTCTCTTCCATCATTCGCGCCGCCGCCGAAACCGGCGTCGCACTGACAGCCCGCGGCGGGGGCATGTCCTATACGCTTGGCTATGTTCCGCGCGACGAGAACACGGCGGTTCTCGACATGACCGATATGAAGGCGATCCGGATTCGCGCGGACGACCGTCTCATCGAGATCGAACCGGGCGCCACCTGGGCGCAGGTTCACGAGGCCTTGCGTCCGACGGGCCTGCGCATCGGATGTATGGGCACCATGTCGGGCATCGCGGCGACCGTTGGCGGCGGGCTTGGCAACAACGCCACGGGGCATGGACGCGGCGACATCACCGACGACCTGATGGGCCTTGAAGCGGTGCTCGGAGACGGCAGCGTCATTTTGACAGGAGCCCTCGCCACAAATCCACAACACCCGGTGCTGCGCAGCTATGGCCCCGATCTCACCGGCGTCTTCACGCATGACGCGGGCGTTTTCGGGATCAAGACAAAGGCGGTTTTTCGACTTCAGCCAAAGCCGGGCGGCGTCGCGTTCGTCTGCTACGGCTTTTCCGACTCCCGCAAGCTCGTGCGCGCGCTTTGCGAGGTCGAAAAGCTTGACGTGATGGCGAGCAACATGGCTTTCAGCCATTATCATCACCGGCTCTTTGCAAGCCTCAAACCCGCCGCTGACGAAGCGAAACTCGTGGGGCGCGAAGTCATGCAGTCGGCGCGGTCGAAACTGCGCGCGCTGTCCTCGCTTGCCGCGCTCGCCCGGCCCGGGGGCTTCAAATATCTTCTCAAATGGCCGTTTTCGACCTTCGGCGTTATCGACGCCTATGATCAAGCGACCGCAGACAAAATGGCGCGCGATGCGGGCGCCGTAATGCGCCGCCATGGAGGGATTAAACTGCCCTCGTCGCTCGGCGTGGCCTTTCGCGCACAACCCTACATGCCCATTGAGCGGCTGATGATCGGGGTCGATGGAGAGTGCACCATTCCCACGAATTGCGGCGTTGTATTGTCGCAAAGCGAAGCGCTGCTGAACGCGGTCGAAGGTTTCTTTTCCGAAAACGAGGCCGCCATGAGCGCCCATGGCGTGACATGGACGCGGCTGTTCCTTACCAGCAAAGGCGGGTTCGGCATGGAGCCCATTCTGTACTGGAACGATAGGCCGAGCGCGCTGCGCATGGCGCAACTGTCGCCTGAACGTCGCGCCGAATTTGAGTCCAAACCCGAGAACAAAAACAGCCGTGACTTTGCGCTGGACCTGCGACGCAGGCTCGTTGAACGGGTGGACGCCCTTCATCCCTATCATTTTCAAATTGGCAAATATTACGACTATCGTTCCGCGTTGCAGTCGGATGCCGCGTGGCAAACATTGGTCAGCTTTAAAGACATTCTGGATCCCGCAGGGCTAATGAATCCCGGTGGGCTTGGTTTACGGTAGCTGCACTCTACGGGCCCCTGCGGCACTATTTGAGGACACGTCGAGTTCGCCTGCTTTGATGGCTTCAGCAAGTTGCGCTTCATATTTTGAAGCAAGCACCAGGAAAAATAGGGCCAATAATATTGCTCACTTGGGTGGTGGGCGCGAGTGACGAAAGTTTGAACCCATCATCTAAAGGCCGCGACCGCGGCCCGGCCGGTCAGGCCGCCCCGCCGAAGGCGATTGCGAAGCAATTCGCCGCGAGGCAAATGATGGTGGGCGCGACTGGGATTGAACCAGTGACCCCTACGGTGTGAACGTAGTGCTCTCCCGCTGAGCTACGCGCCCTCGCCTAAGCCGCCTGGACGGCTGGCTTGAGGAAGTCTGTTCATACGCATTTGGCGTTGAGGGTCAAGCGACTCGTTTTCCGCTCTCGCCGCCGCCCGTCTCGGCTGCGAGGCTGGTCACAATCCGCGACTTCGGCAGCATGATAATCGCCCTCGCCCCTTCGCCAGGCCTTGAGTCGATGCGGAAAGAGCCGTTATGGGCGGCGGCGATGACTTTCACCAGAGGCAAGCCGAGCCCAAGGCCCTCGCGGGAGCGCTGAAGGGACATGTCGAGCTGGGCGAAAGGCGCCGTCAGCTCCTCAATCCGCTCGGCTTTCATGCCAGGACCGTTGTCTTTGACCATAATGGCGAGCCCGCCTTGCCGGGTGATGGCGGCGCCGAGAACAATCTCAACGCCGCGCGGACCGAATTTGATCGAGTTATCCACCAGCTTGCGAATGGCGCGAGACACGAGCGCCCTGTCGCAGCAGACTTCCAGATCTCGCGAACACAGTTTCACGGAAACATCTGCATTGGCGAGGCGCAACGTCTTTTCCACCCCTGCGAGCGCATCGTCCACCAAGACGCCAAGGGTCACATCGGTTTCGTTAATGGCGATCGGACCGGACCGCGCATCCGACGCGAGCAGCATGTCCGAGACGGAATTCAACAGCCGACGCCCGCCATCGACGATGTAATCAGCATATTCGCGGTGAAGATTGTCATTCTGTTTGGAGAACTGATCGGCGATGATCTGGCCAAAGCCGATGATCGCGTTCAACGGCGTCCTGAGTTCATGGCTCATCACCGACATCAAGCTATCTTTAAACTTCGCGCCGGCTTCGGCCTGATCGCGTGCGGCGCGAAGCGCCTTGCGGTCATCATGAGCGCGCAGCACGAACTTTACCGCATGGTGGAACAGCGACCAGTTCATGGGCTTTGCAAGGAACGACGTGGCGCCAGCCGCAAAGGCGCGATCCACCGCATCGCCGCGATCGCTTGCGGTGATCACCATCACTGGCGTTTCCCCGACCTCATCATCGCTGCGGATAGCCTCCGTCAGTTCGAAGCCGTTCATCACCGGCATGTCGAGGTCAGAGATAACCATGTCCGCGCCTTCTGTTTTTAGAAGACTCAGGGCTTCCGCACCGTTTACAGCGGTCACGACCTGGTATCCGGCTTCCAGCAATTTTGCACTGGCAAGCTCGCGCATGATGGCGTCATCATCAGCGAGTATGATTTTCCGTTCGGCGCCCACGACGACCAATTCTCCCGCTTACGGCGCGCCATAGGCGGCCGACGCCTTATTAACGCAAGATTATCTTAACAAGCGCTTTCTACGTCCCCCCGCCCGGTCCGGAGAAAGTAAATTTCAAGCAATTCCGGGGAATGTCGGGGCCTCGCAGCATCGCGGGGAAGAGGCTTTATTAAGATGTCGAAGCGCAAGCAAACCCTGCGCAGCCGATTAACCACGCTCGTGATCGTCGCCATTTTTGGCGCGGTTGCGATCGCGACCGCCTCTTCCGTGTTACGCGAAATGAGCCAGTTCGGCGCGGGAAAGCGCGCCGAGCTTTACGCCTCAGCCAATATCTTCGCGACCGCCATTTCGGAACCTGTCTATAACGGAGACAAGACGGCGACGCTGAACGCGCTCCGCGCCATATCCTACATTCCGAGCATCGAATATGTCAGGGTCGAATTGCCGGGAATGGCGACCTTTGTCGAACTCGGCAGCGCCACCGCCGTCTCCAATGACGGGCTCAAGCTGTTCGCCGAAAACACCGCGCTCGGCATGCTGACATCGCGGTCCGCGACCGCCACCGTGCCGATTATTCGCGGCGGCGAAACGATCGCCCATCTGACCTTGCACGCCAATACCAAGTCGCTTTCCGAACGCATCGGTCAGCTTTTGTACGATGCGTTTGTCGTCGCCGTTTTCGCAGGCGGCATCGGCGTTCTGATCGCCCTTAAGATGCAGCGCACCATTACAGATCCGATTCTTAGCCTTGCCCGCGTTATGAGCCGGGTCCGCGAATCCGGAGATTTTTCCGTGCGCGCAAAAAAGGTCGAAGACGAGGAAATCGCGCAGCTTGTCGATACATTCAACACGATGCTCGACCATATTCAGGAGCGCGACACCGAGCTGCAGACACACCAGCGCACGCTTGAAAAAACCGTGGAGCAGCGCACCGAGGAAATGCGCAAAGCGAAAGAATCTGCAGAAGCGGCGAACATGGCGAAGTCGGATTTTCTGGCGACCATGAGCCATGAAATCCGTACGCCGATGAATGGCATGCTCGCAATGGCTGACCTCTTGAGCAAAGCCAGGCTCGCCCCGCGCCACAAGCGCTACGCAGAAGTCATTGCCAAGTCCGGACAGAGTCTTCTCGCCATCATCAACGACATCCTCGACTTTTCCAAAATCGAGGCGGGCCGGCTTGAGCTTGAAAGCATTCCGGTTCGCCCTGCGGATATCCTTGACGATGTGGTCAGCCTGTTCTGGGAGCGCGCCGCATCGAAAGGCATCGACCTCGCCGCCTATGTGGCGGCGAACACGCCGGAAGTGATCGAAGGCGATCCCGTCCGCATCAGCCAGGTGTTGTCAAATCTCGTCAACAATGCGCTGAAATTCACCGAGGAAGGTCATGTTGTCGTTGCGGTGTCCATGAAATCCGCAAACGGCGCGAGCACGAAGGACGCATGCGCGCTTGAGTTTTCCGTTTCCGACACCGGGGTCGGCATCGCCAAGGACAAGCAGGCGGCGATTTTCGAAGCCTTTTCGCAGGCCGATCAAACGACAACACGGCGTTATGGAGGGACCGGACTTGGCCTCGCCATCTGCCGCAAGCTGGTGGAAGGCATGCAAGGCGACATCGGCCTGACGAGCAAGCCGGGAAAAGGCTCGCGCTTTTTCTTCACCATGAAAACGAGGCAACTCGCTCCGCCGCCTTATATCCGCAAGGCGGAGGATGAAAAGCGCGCCGTTGTCGCCATTGACGGAGACGCCGCGCCGAAAATGCTGGCGCTTTATTTGCGCGAAAGCGGGGTCATTCCGCATATTGTCGAGAAAGGCGGCGATTTCGGCCCGCATATCGCCTGCGCCGACATGATTTTCGCCTCACCGCAATTTTATCACGTCTATCAGCAAACGATCAGCGAAGGAAAAGCGCAATGGATCCCGGCGCGCATCTGCGTTTGCGAGCTTGGGGACACGACGCCCGACGAACTCGTTGAAAGCGGCGTTGTCGAAGACATTCTTCTCGCCCCGCTTTCGCGTAAAGAGGTCATGGCGCAGATCGGCCGCATTTTCGATGACAAGCTGCGCGGCAAGGCGGCGCTCGCCAACACTGAGACCGCGAGCGCCGGCCACATGCTTTTCAAAGGCCAGCATGTGCTGGCGGCCGACGACAGCGCAGTGAACCGCGAAGTGGTTCAGGAAGCGCTTGCCCGCCTTAATCTCAAAGTGACGCTCGCCGGAAACGGCAAGGAGGCGCTGGCTCTCGCGCAAGCGCAGGAATTCGATCTTGTGCTGATGGATTGCTCCATGCCTGAAATGGACGGTTTCGAGGCCACCATCGCCATCCGCGCCTTTGAGAAGCACGCCGGGCGCATGGCCGTTCCGATCATCGCCCTTACCGCCCATGTCGCCGGCAAGGAAAACACCTGGCGCGAAGCGGGAATGGACGATTACCTCACAAAGCCTTTTACGCTCGACACGCTGAGCGCCGTTCTTTCGAAACATCTTGAAGCCGGCGAACATTTTGCAGCCGATAGCGCAACCGACGCGACGGAAACGCTGACCAACGCCGATAGCGAAGTCCGCAACCCCCCGGCAGCAAACCACGCGTTCGACCCTGCAGTGCTCGACCAGATTGCGGCGATGCAGACAGCGAACGGCAATTTGCCGGTGCGCGCCCTGCGGCTCTTCGAAGAGCATTCGCGCGACGGTTTGCGGCGGCTGGCTGCAACCTTGAAAAGCGGCGACAAGGCGCAGCTCGCAAAGGCCGCCCACGCCTTGAAATCCATGAGCGTCAATGTGGGCGCCAGGGCCCTGGGGGAGGCTTGCGCAGCGATCGAAGTCTCCGCGCGCGCAGGCGCGTCGCAAAAAGAGCTCACGATATTATGTAAAATCGCTGCGGATCATTTTCGCGAAGCGCACCGCGCCCTTCCCGCTACGCTCGCCCTCTATGAAAAATCCGCAGCCTGACGGTTAGACCGCGCGCTGGTCAATGCACGCGGATCGAAACCCGCACGCAGCCGATCACCGAAACGGCGCGCGTCACCGCAATCACGGGATGGCCGTCCTCGCTTGAGCAGGGTTCGAGCCGCGCCGCCCCTTCCCGCCCGCCGCGCCACCGGCGCAGGATCGGCGTCTCATTGACATGCGCGAGACAAAAGTCGCCGTCATCAGGCATGCGGTCCTCGTAATCGATGACCACCACAGTGTCGGGCAAAAAGGCGAGATCCACCGCAGGATCGTTGACGAACACCGCAAAAAGCTTCGCCGGCCCGATCGTCACCGGAATATAGTCCTCCGCCATCACATGCGGGTCGGCGTTTGCGTCCTGCGCCAGGAGCGATGCGGCGCGCAGCGAGATCACCGGCACATGGCGCACCGGCCGGCGGATATAGGCGGCGGCGGCGTGTTTGTCGCTTTCCGCCGACGATCGGTCCCCTGCGGCGAGCCAGTCGAGCGGCGCGTCGAGCGCGTCGGCGAGCTTCGCCAAAGTAAGGCGCCGCGGATCGTGCACCCCGCTTTCCCAGTTGGCGATGGCCGGCTGGCTGACCCCCACTTTAAGCGCCAGATCGGATTGACTCATGCTGCGCGACTTGCGCGCCTGGCGAATGCGTTCGCCGATCGACCGGGCTGCGGCCTCTGTCTGCGGAAGCTCCATAAGCTCTCTCCCATCTTATAAGTTTATCTTATATTATTTGACCTATTCGCGCTATAAAATTTCGCAGTCAGGCTGGGAGGCGCACCTGTTACCCCTCAACATGTAAGAATATAACGGTTTTTCATGTAAACTGACTGGTATAAAAAATATTTGGATAAGGCTTGAAAAAATCAGTTTGCCTTATATCCTCACCGCCGTGGAAACGTTCAATGCATAGATCGGGGTAGTGAGATGACTGACCTGTGCGACAAAGACGGCGCGAACCGTCTCGCAGCAAAAATACAGGATTTCTGGCGCAAACGCGGCTTTGATGTCGTGGTGGAAATGAAGGACGAAGGCTTCGTCTCGACCATGCGCTCGGCGCGCACCGATGTGCGCTCCAACATGATCAACGGCATGCCGACAAAGATGATGGCGGGCGCAGAGGCGGGCTAGGCGTTGAGCGCCGCTTCGATCAATCGAGACGCCTGGCGGTAATCCGAAAACACCGTCGCCTCCGCGGCGAGGGTTGTCGGGCCGTATCCGAAATCAGCAATGAAACACGGCAGGTTCGCAGCCTTTGCGGCGCGGATATCGGTATCGCTGTCGCCGATGAAAACGGCGCGCTCTGCACCTGTCTTTTCGAGACAGAGGCGAACCGGCGCCGGGTCTGGTTTCGCCGCCTCGGCCGTATCGCCGCCCACAATGGCGTCAAACAGCGACGATAGCCCCAAGGTTTCGATCAGAAGCCGCGCCATCGCCTCACGCTTGTTGGTGCAGATGGCGGCGCGGGCGCCTCGCGCCAGAACCCCCTCGATCATTTCGATGACATGGTCGAAGGGCCGGGAGTGGACCGCGATATTCGCCTGATAGTGATCGAGAAACCGGGAGAGCGCGAGATCGAGCTCTTCGGTCTCCGCCGCGCGGCCGGCGCTGATTTCGTAGCCCTGCATGAGCATCCGCCGGGCGCCGTGCCCCACAAGATGGCGGACGCCGCTGACCGGCACGGCGGCGAGCCCCGCCTCGGCGAGGGCGTGATTCATGGCGGCGGCAAGGTCGTCCACCGTATCCACGAGGGTGCCGTCGAGATCGAAGAGCAGCGCCGCGCCCTTAAGGTCTTCCGCCATAGCCCCGCCTGTTTTTTCCTCTACGCATCTTTTATAGCCGAATCGCGCCAATTCCGGCGCGACCCATAGGCCGGTTCGCCCGCCCCATGATAGACGAGACCGCGACTTAAGAGTGAAGACCGGGTAATGAAAGAGCAAAAAACCGCCGCCGTGATTCTCGCCGCCGGCCACGGCACGCGGATGAAATCGGCGCTGCCGAAGGTCATGCACCAAATCGGCGGCCGCGAAATGATCGCGCATGTCATCGACGCCGCAGCTGCGCTTTCGCCCGAACGCATGGCGGTCGTCATCGGCGATCACGCGCCGGAGGTCGGCGCGTTTGCACAATCGCTGAGAGACGGCGTCGCCGTCGCGGTCCAGTCGCCCCCGCAGGGCACCGGCCATGCGGTGCTGCAGGCGCTGCCGGCGCTCGAGGGATTTTCGGGGGCCGTGCTCGTCCTCTACGCCGACACGCCGCTGGTGACGCCGGCGACGCTCTCCGCCCTCGCCCGAGAAATCGCAAAAGGCGCCGCCGTCGCCGTGCTCGGTTTCCGTCCGGAGGATCCCGGCGCCTATGGACGCTTGAAGCTTGACGATAAAGGCTCTCTCGCCGCCATCGTTGAGGCCAAAGACGCCAACGAAGAAGAGCTTGAAATCACCCTATGTAATTCCGGCGTCATGGCGATCGATGCGGCGTTCCTGCAAAAGCGCCTGAAAGACATCGGCAACAAGAACGCCAAGAAAGAATATTATCTCACCGACATTGTGGCGCTCGCCCGCAAGGACCGCAAAAGCTGCGCCGTCATTGAGGCCAGCGCCGATGAAGTGCTCGGCGTCAATTCGCGCGTCGAACTTGCGGAAGCGGAAGCGGTGTTCCAGAACCGCATGCGCAAAGGCGCGATGGAAGGCGGCGCCACCCTCGCCGATCCGTCGACGGTTTATTTTTCATACGACACCAAGATCGGCAAAGACGTCGTCATCGGCCAGCATGTGGTGTTCGGTCCGGGCGTCATCATCGCCGACAATGCCGAAATCAAACCCTTTTCCCATCTTGAGGGCGCGCATGTCGCCGGAAACGCGAGCGCGGGACCTTTCGCACGGCTGCGCCCGGGCGCAGACCTGAAACCCGGCGCCAAGGTCGGCAATTTCGTCGAGATCAAGAAAGCGGTGATCGGCGACGGCGCGAAAGTCTCGCACCTAACCTATATCGGCGATGCGGAGGTGGGCGCGGAGGCCAATATCGGCGCCGGGACCATCACCTGCAATTACGACGGCTATAACAAGCACAAGACCAAAATCGGCAAAGGCGCCTTTATCGGGTCCAACTCATCGCTTGTCGCGCCTGTCTCTATCGGCGACGGCGCCTATGTGGGCTCCGGCTCCGTGGTGACGAAAGATGTGGAGCCCGGCGATCTCGCTGTCGCCCGCGGACGGCAGACGGCGATCAAGGGCTGGGCCGCGCGCTTTCACGAAAGCCACAAAGGCAAAAAGTAACAGGAAGAGACGATGGACAAAGACGCCGGCAAGAAACGCGCCGCAGAAGAAGCCGCGAAACATATAGAGCGCGGCATGACGCTCGGCCTCGGCACAGGCTCCACCGCGGCGCATTTCGTCGACATTGTCGGCAGGCTGGTTTCCGAAGGCTGGGATTTGCGCGGCGTGCCCACCTCCGAAGCGACGCGCCGGCAGGCGGAAAGTCTCGGCGTCACGATCATCGAGCCTGACGAAACTACGATCATCGATCTCGCCGTCGACGGCGCCGACGAAGCCGACCCCGCGCTCAATCTCATCAAGGGCGGCGGCGCGGCGCTGTTGCGCGAGAAAATCATCGCGCATGCGGCGAAAAAGTTCATTGTCATCGCCGACAAGTCGAAACGCGTCGCCGCGCTCGGCGCCTTTTCCCTCCCCGTCGAAATCTCGCCTTTCTCCTGGGCGCTCACCGTTTCCGCCATGCGCCGCGTTCTGGCGGAACAGGGTTTCGACGGCGCGCCGCTGGAGCTTCGCGCGCGCGACGGCGCGCCCGTCAAAACAGATGGCGGCAATCTCATCATCGACTGCAAGCTCGGCCGCATCGAAAACCCTTCCGCCCTCGAAAAGGCCCTCGCCGCTATTCCCGGCGTTCTGGAAAGCGGGCTCTTCTGCGGCATGGCCGACATGGTCGTCTATGGCGACGAGGACGGGATCAGCATCGCAACCCTGTGAGCGCTTGTTTGACTTCCCGTTTCATGTTTGCGCTCATTGGGCCAGGGGTTAAGTTGCATCCCTATCAGGACCGGAGCCCATGACCACCCGTTTCCAAAAACTGCAGGACGCCATTCGCGACTACGGCGCCGCGGCCTTCGAGAATCTCCTGCGCTGCAAGGGTCTTGGCGAGGCCGTTGTCAAAGGCCTGCCGGAATTTCTCGGCTGCGCGCAAGGATGCGTGACCGCCGTGCCGCCCGAAGGGCCGTTCGATCCGCGCAAGGATTACGGCGAGGAGGCCTTCAGCTATCGCCACCGCGAGGTGATCGTGCTCGAACCCGTCCAGTTCGGCGTCGCGCTGACCGTGAAGAATATGGAGGATTCCGGCGCGCTCTGGCTCCGAACCGCGCTTTCCATTGAAGTCACGGGCGACAGTTTCGATATCTTCGTGGCGCAGCAGCCGGTCATCCGCGTTCCGCTCGATTATGAGGGCAAGCTCGAACCCGTCTTTGAAGCGATCTATCGCGAATTTTTGAACACGTTTCAGCTTGAAGTGCTGGAATTCAACGACAAGCGTTTTGAAACCCGCATCGGCTTCGTCCCAGAACAGTAAGGCCTCCCATGTCCAATTACGATTACGATCTCTTCACCATCGGCGCCGGTTCCGGGGGCGTGCGCGCCTCGCGGCTTGCGGCAAGCTATGGCGCGAAAGTCGGCGTCGCAGAAGAATATCGCGTCGGCGGAACCTGCGTCATTCGCGGCTGCGTGCCAAAAAAATATCTCGTTTACGCAAGTGAGTACGGCCACGATTTCCAGAACGCCAAAGGCTATGGCTGGACAGCGGAGAATGTCTCCTTCGACTGGGCGACGCTGATCGCCAACAAGGACAATGAGATCGACCGCCTCAACGGCATTTACATACGCAATCTGAAGAACGCCGGCGCGGAAATCTTCCAGTCGCGCGCCATCATCAAGGACGCCCATACGGTGCATCTCGAAGCGGAAGATCGCGACGTCACCGCCGAACGCATCCTTGTCGCCGTTGGCGGCGCGCCCTGGGTCGATGAAACCGTGCCGGGGCATGAACTCGGCATTACCTCGAACGAGGCGTTTCATCTGGAGGAATTGCCGAAAAGCGTCGTCGTCGCCGGCGGCGGCTACATCGCGATCGAGTTCGCCTGTATCTTCAAGGGGCTCGGCGCAGACGTGACGCTGGTTTATCGCGGTGAAGACATCCTTCGCTATTTCGACGCCGACGTATCGACGCAAGTTCACAAGGAAATGCAGCGCCAGGGCATCCGCGTCATCACCCAGGCGATCTTCGAGAAGATCGAAAAGCTGGATGAAAAGAAAAAGCGCGTTCACCTCTCGACCGGCGTGCATGTGGACGCCGAATGCGTTTTCTGGGCGGTGGGCCGGAAACCCGTAACCCGGAATCTCGGTCTCGAAAACGCCGGCGTCGAACTCGACAAGAACGGCGCGATCAAGGTCAACGACCAGTCGCAATCTTCCGTGCCGAGCATTTTCGCCGTGGGCGATGTGACGGACAGAGTGAATCTTACGCCGGTCGCGATCCGCGAGGGCGCAGCCTTCGCGGAAACGTTCTATAATGATAACCCGACGACGACCGATTACCGGTTCATTCCGAAAGCCGTCTTTTCGCAGCCGCCCGTAGGCTCTGTCGGCTACGCCGAACATGAAGCGCGCCATGAATTCAAGACTGTGGACATCTACAAAACCGAATTCCGGTCCATGAAACATATCCTCACCGAATCCGGCGAGCGCGTGATGATGAAACTGGTGGTCGATGGCGACACGGACCGCGTTCTCGGCTGCCACATCGTCGGCGAGGACGCGGCGGAAATGATCCAGTGCGTCGCCATCGCCGTGAAAGCGGGCCTTACGAAAAAGGATTTCGACGACACGGTGGCGCTGCACCCGACGATCGCCGAGGAACTCGTCACCATGAAAACGAAATTCGTGCCGGCGATGCGGGACGCGCCATAGAGGCGCCTTCCTTCCCGTCTCGCCGCCTTCCCACGGCACGACCGTGGGGACGAGCCCCAGCCCTCGACACAAACGCAACGCATGATGAGCGTTCAGGTGATGGACGCCACTGTCAAGCCGTGGCGAGGCGCATGTTAATTGCTGCTCAGAACCCCGCCCTTATGAGGCGAAAAACACACTCATAGAGCGAATTCTTCAATATTTCCCTATGTTGGTGAATAGTTATCCACCACCTTCCAGCATCGCATATGATCGCAGCCGGTCCGAATGCAAAAACCTGCAAGCATCGGCCATTAAGACGTATGCGGATTAAACCGCCGGACCTCGCGCGCTGCGCGCATCCGGGCGGGCTGCAGAGTTTGGAAGGAGCAAAGCGTTGATCATCGCCGGAGCAGAAAACGCCAAATGGCGCCAGACTCGTCTCAACCCCAGCAAATCCGGGAGCGTTATAGTGACGGCGCGAGGCCTAGCGGCACTCTTCCTTGGCGCGGTCGAGGGCTGCGGAAACGCCGCGGAGCGAAATCACATAGCTCGTCGCCGTGCCGCGCGAAGAGACCGCGCTAATGCGCATGTCGGCGCCCTGGCGCATGGCGCGGATGAGGCGCTGCTCCTCGCTCGCCGCCTCTATGAAAGCCTCATTCTCGGAAGAGTACATTTCCCATTTGTCCGACCCGATCCGCAGCGTCGGTTCAGGCTTTGTGTTCATCGCGTAGCCGGTCATCAGGCTCGGCTGCTCTTTCGCGGCGCCGGACTTCCAGGTGGCGATCAGGAAAAAGACGTCGCCGTGATTGACGGATTTGGGCGATTTGTCCGCCGCCTCGGTCGCCGCGAAGCAGATTTTGTCCCCGTCGGTCTCGCGTACGAAAACGCTCCAGTCCCGATAGGTCGCCTTGGCTTCCGGCTGCTGGGCCGCGGCGCCGATTGGGGAAAACCCGGCGGCGAGGGCGGAAAGCGAGGCGAGAACAAGAGGTAAGGACGGACGAGGCATGGACGCTAGGCTCCCTGTGAGACAAACGGATCGGGCGAAAAGCGGGGAAAATCCCTGCTTTTCGATGCTGATAACATAGTTCGAAATTTGTCGCGACCATGGCGGCCCCGAGAATGTCGCACGCCATTGCAAGCCATGTTGCGTTGCGCCATAACGGCGCGGAATTTCTAGCCTTTTCGGGCCGTTCGGGTCAAACGGCCGTGATTTTAGTTTGTCGCATTTTCTTCACGCGAACCGGAACCGCTTCGCTTGAAAATGCTCAGATCGGAGGAACTTGATGATACCCGGACGCGATTCCCTGAAAACCAAAAAAACGCTTTCCGCCGGCGGCGCAAGCTACGCCTATTACAGCCTCGCCGAGGCGGCGAAACATATCGGCGACATTTCCCGCCTGCCTTTCTCCCTGAAAGTGCTTCTGGAAAACCTTCTGCGTTTTGAGGACGACCGTTCGGTGTCGGTTGACGACATCAAGGCCTTCGCCGAGTGGCTGAAGTCCGGCAAGTCGACGCGGGAAATCGCCTACCGTCCGGCGCGGGTTCTCATGCAGGATTTTACCGGCGTTCCGGCTGTCGTCGACCTCGCCGCCATGCGCGACGCCATGAAAACGCTTGGCGAGGATCCGGAAAAGATCAATCCGCTGGCGCCGGTCGATCTCGTCATCGACCATTCGGTGATGGTCGACTATTTCGGCGGACCTGACGCTTTCAAGAAAAACGTCGACCGCGAATATGAGCGCAACGCCGAGCGCTATCAATTTTTGAAATGGGGTCAGGGCGCGTTCAACAATTTCCGCGTCGTCCCGCCCGGCACCGGCATCTGCCACCAGGTCAATCTCGAATATCTGGCGCAGACAGTCTGGACCGCCGAATACAAAGGCGAGACCTACGCCTATCCCGATACGCTGGTGGGCACGGACAGCCACACCACCATGGTCAACGGGCTCTCGGTTCTCGGCTGGGGCGTCGGCGGCATCGAAGCGGAAGCGGCGATGCTCGGCCAGCCTGTATCGATGCTGATCCCGGAAGTCATCGGCTTCAAGATGACCGGCAAGCTGCCCGAAGGCGCGACCGCGACCGACCTCGTGCTTACCGTCACCGAAATGCTGCGTAAGAAGGGCGTCGTCGGCAAGTTCGTCGAGTTCTTCGGCCCGGGCCTCGACCATCTCGCCCTCGAAGATCAGGCGACCATCGCCAATATGGCGCCGGAATATGGCGCGACGTGCGGCTTCTTCCCCATCGACGAGGAGACGCTGCGCTATCTGAAAGCGACGGGCCGCACGGATGAGCGCGTGGCGCTGGTCGAAGCCTACGCGAAAGAACAGGGAATGTGGCGCTCGAAAGATACGCCCGACCCGGTCTTCACCGACACGCTCGAACTCGATCTGTCGAAAGTCGTGCCTTCGCTCGCCGGGCCAAAACGCCCGCAGGACCGCGTTGAATTGTCGAAAGCGCCGCAGGCTTTCGCCGCCGCCCTCGACAAGGAATACGGCAAAGCAAGCGAAGCGACGAAGCGCTTCGCCGTCAAAGGCGAGAGCTTCGATCTCGGCCATGGCGACGTCACCATCGCGGCGATCACCTCCTGCACCAACACCTCGAATCCGTCGGTTCTCATCGCCGCCGGTCTCGTGGCGCGCAACGCAAAGGCCAAAGGGCTTTCCGTTAAGCCGTGGGTGAAGACCTCGCTCGCTCCGGGCAGCCAGGTCGTGACCGACTATCTCGACGCCGCAGGACTTACCGACGATCTCGACGCCCTCGGCTTCAATCTCGTCGGTTATGGCTGCACGACCTGCATCGGCAACTCAGGTCCTCTGCCCGAAGCGATCTCCAACGCGGTCAATGAAAACGATCTTGCGGTCGCATCCGTGCTTTCCGGCAACCGCAACTTCGAGGGCCGCGTATCGCCGGATGTGCGCGCAAACTTCCTCGCCTCGCCGCCGCTGGTTGTCGCTTACGCCATCGCCGGCTCCATGAACGTCAACCTGACCACCGACGCCATCGGTCAGGACAAGGACGGCAAGGACGTCTTCCTGAAAGACATCTGGCCCTCCAACAAGGAAATCGCCGAAGTCGTGCGCGAGCATGTGACGGCGAAAATGTTCGCGACGCGCTACGCCGACGTTTTCAAGGGCGATGCGAAATGGCAGGCGATCGACGCCGGCGACGGCCAGACCTATCGCTGGCCTTCGTCGACTTATGTAGCGAACCCGCCTTATTTCGAGGGCATGACCAAAGAGCCGAAACCGGTGGAGCCTATCACTGGCGCGCGGGTTCTAGCCCTTTTCGGCGACTCCATCACAACCGACCATATCTCGCCAGCAGGTTCCATCAAGGAAGACGGTCCGGCCGGCGAATATCTGAAAGCGCATCAGGTGCCTGTGCAGGAATTCAATTCCTACGGCTCACGCCGCGGCAACCACGAGGTGATGATGCGCGGCACCTTCGCCAATATCCGCATCAAGAACCAGATGGTTCCCGGCACGGAAGGCGGCGTCACCAAATATGTGCCCACGGGCGCAACCATGCCGATCTATGACGCCGCGATGAAATACAAAGCGGCGGGAACGCCCAGCGTCGTTTTCGCCGGCAAGGAATACGGCACCGGTTCGTCACGCGACTGGGCGGCGAAAGGAACGATCCTTCTCGGCGTGCGCGCTGTCATCGCCGAAAGCTTCGAGCGCATTCACCGTTCGAACCTCATCGGTATGGGCGTCCTGCCGCTGCAGTTCAAACAAGGCGATTCATGGGACGGCCTTGGCCTCACCGGCGACGAGGAAGTCACCATCCACAATGTGGACAAGATCACGCCGCGCGCCAATGTCACGGCGTCGATCAAATTCGCCAATGGCGATGTGAAGGATGTCGAAGTCCTCGTTCGCATCGATACGGCGGACGAGCTCGACTACTTCCGCAATGGCGGCATTCTGCAATATGTGATCCGCAACCTCGCATCGTAGCGGGAAAAACCCATCAACAAAAAGGCCCGGCTGTTTAGGACAGTCGGGCCTTTTATTTATTCGGGTCTAGCCTGTTCTTGCTCTTTCTGAAATAGTCGCCTCTCCGGGGCAGCCAGAAAGGCGAAACGGTGGGGAGCGGGGGAGCTTTCAAATCCGCAAGCGGAAGAATTTTATCGTGGCTTGCAATAGCGGCCGCGCTGACCAGCGCGGCACATGCCTCTCCGTGGGCGCGCTTTGACGGCGAACTCCTCGTCATTTCAAGCACGAAGTATTTCCAAGGCGATTCCCCCGACGACCCTGCAGATGGGGTCTTCGAAAGCGTAGACAGCGACACCCACATAGAATTCGGACTGACCGAAGATATCACCATTGGCGGCAAAGTGATCTACGGGACTTCCTGGCTTGCGAACAGCGCCGGAAATTTTAGCGATAGTGGTTTTTCCGAAGTCGAGGGCTTCGCTCAGTATCAATTTTTGCGAGACATAAGACAGGCTGCATCGGTCAAGCTGTCTGCGGGAAAGCCCGCTGCATTTCAGTCCGGCGCCCGCCCGAGTCTTAGCGCAGGCGGGGCGGACGTGGAGCTAGGCGGGCTTTACGGACGCAATCTGTTGTTCGAACCCGTTAAGATCTTCGCGGCCGGCGAGATCGGTTTCAGAAAGCGCATTGGCGACGCCGCAGACGTCATGCGGACGCAAGGAACGCTCGGCGTTGAACCGGGCAGGCACTGGGTTTTGCTTTTCGAGACCTTTTCAGTGACGTCGCTTCGCAACGAAAACGACAGCGGCGCAGATTACGACATCGTCAAAATCCAGCCCTCCGTTATTTACCGCTTCAACCGGCGTTGGGCCGTTCAGGCTGGAATGACAGAGGACGTCTCCGTGAGAAACGTCGCGCCGGGACGCACATACTTTATCGGGTTCTGGAGCGCCTTTTGACCACGTTTCAAAAGAATAAACGTGCAATCTTTCCGGAAAATCCCTTCCGCGGCTCAAAGCCGTCCGGTCTTTCTCAGAACCGAGCCTCTCCCGCCGCGTTAGATTACGCAGTCAACAATCTTGCGCGTCTGCGGCCTGAAGAATCAGCCAGGCATTTGCTGTCGCGCGGACAAACTGTTGTCGCAGTCATGCTTACATCCCTGATTGCGATCGTCGCCTTCCAATGGCCCCTCGCCGTATTTGTGATCTTTAACTCGGTGACTGCGGTTTATTTCACAGCAGCCGTATGTTTCCGCTTTTACCTTTTGGCGCTTGGATGGGATGACAAGATCGATGCGGCGCCATTGCATATTCTCCATGACGAAGATCTTCCGGTCATCACAATTCTGCTCCCTCTCTACAAGGACGCAACCGCGTTGCCGCTCTTGGCCTGTTATGTGGATCGTCTCGATTACCCCGAGCACAAGAAAGACGTGAAGCTTCTGCTCGAAGAGGACGATCTCGGAACCACAGAAGAAGCCCTCAGGCTCGGGCTCGCGGAGCGTTACGAGATGATTATTGTCCCACCCTGCGAACCGCGAACAAAACCAAAAGCCTGCAATGTCGGCCTTCAAATGGCCCGCGGCGAACTGATCGTCATCTACGACGCGGAAGATCAGCCTGAGGCCGACCAGCTTCGCAAAGCCGCAGCGGCGTTTCACGCCCGAGAGGAAACACTGGCCTGCGTGCAGGCCCGGCTCAACTACTTCAACCACGATGAAAACTGGCTGACCCGTCTCTTCACCCTCGAATATTCCCTCTGGTTCGACTGGCTCCTGCCCGCCTTGCAGAAGATGGGTGCGCCCATACCGCTCGGCGGCACATCGAATTTTTTCCGGACTGAAACGCTGAGGGCCGTAGGCGGCTGGGACCCTTATAATGTGACCGAAGACGCCGATCTTGGTCTAAGGCTCGCCCGCCTCGGCTACAGCGTCGAAGTGATCGGCTCTACGACGTTTGAAGAAGCCAACTGCAAGACTGGAAATTGGCTTCGCCAACGCTCGCGCTGGCTAAAGGGCTATGTGCAAACATGGCTCGTTCATATGCGCCGCCCGCAGCGGATCATTGCCACCACAGGCTGGCGCGGCTTTCTCGCCGTCCAGCTCTTCGTCGCCGGGAATGTCTTCAGCGCAATCATCAACCCGATCATGTGGGGGCTGTTCCTTTTCTGGACATTCGCCCGCCCGCAGACGCTTCAAGGTTTGCTTCCAGCGCCCCTGGTCTGGCTCAATCTCTTCGCGCTTGTCGCCGGCAATTTTGTGTTCATCCTTACAATGGCGATCGGACCGTTGAAGCGCGGTTGGCGAGGGTTAGCGCCTTTTGCCCTCACAGCCCCCGCCTACTGGTTGCTAAGCTCTCTCGCCGCCTATAAAGCTTTATGGCAGGCTGTATTTCGGCCGCATTATTGGGAGAAGACAGACCACGTCATCAGCGCCGCCGCCCGTAAAAGACGCGAAGCCGCTCTTGCCGCGCATTTCTCTGACGAGCCCTTCTATGACCGACGCAGCCCCGACATCGCCGAAAGAAGCATCCCAGACTCCGACGGCTCTCGCCGGGCGGCCCTATCTGAAAATGAACGGGCTCGGCAACGAATTCATCATTCTTGACCTGCGGGACGATCCGGCGGCGCTTGACGAGGATGCAATCCGCAAGGCGTCGGATCCGAAAACCGGCCCTGGTTGCGATCAGTTCATCACGCTAGAACACCGCAAAGGCTATGACGGCGTTTTCATGGGCGTCTACAATGCCGACGGATCGCAAGTCGGCGCCTGCGGCAACGCTGCGCGCTGCGTCGCCTGGCTGCTGATGGAAGAGACCGGCGCAAACGAGGTCGACTTCTCGACGCTCGCAGGATTGCTTCATGCGGGTCGTGTCGGCGAGACGCGCATCGCCGTCGACATGGGCGAGCCTAAATTCGGCTGGCGCGACATTCCTTTGTCCGAGCAGATGGACGACACGCGCTTCGTCGACATCAAGCTCGGCCCCATCGACAAGCCGGTCCTTTGGGGGCCTTCGGCCGTCAATGTGGGCAATCCCCATTGCATCTTTTTCGTCGAAGACGCCGAAGCCCAGGCGCTCGACAAGTTCGGGCCCATGATCGAGCATCATCCGCTGTTTCCCGAACAGGCCAACGTCTCGGTCGCGCAAGTCCTTAGCAAACACGCCATCCGGTTACGCGTCTGGGAGCGCGGGGTCGGCATCACCAAGGCCTGCGGCACCGCGGCCTGCGCCGCGGCTGTCGCCGCCCACCGCCGGCGCCTGACGGCGCGCAAGACGACCGTGACGCTCGATGGCGGCGATCTCGCCATCGAATGGCGCGACAGCGACAATCACATCATCATGACCGGGCCGATCACGCATGAAGGCGAAGGCCGCTTCGCAGACGACTATTAATGGCCAAACTCTATTTCAATTACGCCGCCATGAACGCCGGCAAGTCGACGACGCTCCTGCAGGCCAGCTTCAACTATCGCGAGCGCGGCATGGACACGATCGAGTTCACCGCGAAGATCGATGACCGCATCGAGGCGGGAATCATCGCCTCGCGCATCGGCCTCAGGAAAGAAGCCCATGTTTTCGACGTCGCGACCAATCTCTTCGAGATCGTAAAAAAAGAAAGTGCGGGCATGACAGCGGCTTGCGTCTTTCTCGACGAGGCGCAGTTTCTGACTAATGAACAGGTGATGCAGCTTGCGCGCATCGTCGATGAACTCGACATGCCTGTGATCTGTTACGGCCTCCGGACCGACTTCATGGGCGAACTCTTTGAGGGCAGCGCCCGCCTTCTCGCCATCGCCGATGAAATCCGGGAACTCAAAACGATCTGCAAATGCGGCCGCAAGGCGACGATGAATTTACGCATCGACGCCGACGGAAACGCCGTCACCAGCGGCGAGAAGATCGAGATTGGCGGCAATGACCGCTACATCCCGCTCTGCCGCAAGCATTTCTACGAAGCCTTCAATCGCTAACCGAATGCCCCATAGTGGTTCGCAATGCCTTGCGCCAGCGTCCGCGATGCGGCGGCGATTTTGCGCAAAGGCTCGATGATCTCTGCATGGATTTCAGGATAGGCGCCGCCTTCAAAGGCGTGATCGTCGACTTCTTCCTGAAGCCCTGAAAAGACCGCGCCAGCGTTCGACTGTGCGGGAAAAATTTCGGCGAGCAGCGAAATCGTTTCTTCAAGCCGCCAGTCAAGCGTCATGGCGATGAGGTCCTGATGGGCGATGTCGTGGCGGCGCGAAAAAGGCGGCGCGCTTGCCACAAGAACGGCCGCTTTCGCCATCAACGCCTGACGGATCGCATGGAGAAGGCAAAGCCTGTCGCGGTTGACGACGGTTTGCTTTTGATCGAGGGCCTTCAAGATGACATCGAAACGGCGGAAATCCTGTGCGAGGTGATCCGTCAGATGGTGAAAGGCCGCTGAAGCCTCGCCTTCACCCAAAGCTTTTTGCACATCTTCATAATCTTCCGCCTTTGGTCCGCCTTTTGCTGCAGTCGCAAGCTGCGACCAGTAAGCCGGGGCGTAAAGCGTCGCATAGGCGCGCAAGACCGAAAGTTCCGTCAGCGCGCGCGCATGGGCGGCCAGAACGGTGAGGTCCTGCATGCGCTTCGAGCCTTCGATGTGCTCCACAAGACGGTCCATTTCGCGCCCTGCGGCGAAACCATATCCGCCTGACACATTCACCGGGGCCGCCAATTGTTGCAGGAGCGCATTGTGCGGAATGGCGCGCAGCGCGCTCAAATCGAAGCCGCCGCCTTTGGCGCGTTTCGCTTGCCGTGACCCGGTTTTATAAAGAAAACGTTGCGCGAAACCAGCGAGCACGCGGCGGTAGTCCGTGCGCTGAAAGAGGGTTTCCTGCCAGGCCTTCAATCCGCGATAAAAATCCCAGGAATAGTTAATGTCGGCGTAGTAGCGGTCATTGGGATCGCCCTGATCTTGCGTTGCTATCCCGCCCCAGACGAGCGTTAGCGTTTCTTGAGCGAGCGCCGGCGTCTGAAAATGGAGATAGCCTTCCCCGCCCTGAAAACTGCATTCTTCGGCGAAGGGTATGCCCTCCTTCGCAAACCGGCTCCGCACCCATGGCGTCGCCAGATGATTGAGCCGGTCGGCGAACGAGCCGGGATGTGCGCCGCGGCCCATGGATTCGCCATGGGTGTTGAAGACGAGCGCCTCGATATGCGTCATGTCGGCCCCGGCGAGCGCGCGCGCAAACAAGACCTGCAACCGTTCAATGGTGAGACCGGCGGCGCATTGCCCCATGAAGCGGCCGCTGTCGGAAAAGCCGAGCTGGATCGTCATGCGCCCGCGCGCCGAGACATAGTCGCGATATTCCGGCTCGCGCAGAAGCCGCTCTAAAAACCGGCCGCCGCTTTCCAGCGCTTCGGGCGTTTCAAAGAGCGGCGAGATGTCGAGTTTTTCATCGACGCCATAAAGCCGGGCGAGATAAACCGCGCCCATGACGGTCGCTGGCGCCTCGCATTCGGCGATCAGAAACCTGATGGGCGTCTCCGCATCGACATGTTTCAAAATCTCCGCACAGAGCATGAACTGACGTCGCGCGGTCATCTTTTCCAGAAACACCGAACCGAAATTGACGGCGCGTTTTTTCACTTCCGTCGATTTTCGGGCGGCGATGTCGAGGGCCGAGCGGCCGAGGAACCCAGTGTCGGGATCGAGCCCGAGATCGGCGCGAAGGGCCGAGCGCACCTGCGCCGCATTCACCCGCAAGTGGATGCGCGCAAGGCCGAGACCGTAAGCTTCCATTTCCGCGCGCAACAGGATCAGCGCTTCCTGAAGGTCGGGATCGTCGGATGAGGCGATCTTGTCGCTGAGGCGGTCGATAAAAGGCGCCAGCGAGACCAGCCTTCCGGGCTCTTCTCCTGTCAGGAGATTGGCAGCCGGTGTGACAACGCCCGGATCGTTGAGATCGCCTGAGAAAGCCTCGGCTTGCCTCTCTGCAAGCGCCGCGGCCGCGGTGAATGTCGCCTGCATGGACTTGAGGTCGTCATCATCGCTTAAGGCGGCGAGCTTATTCAGCGCGCTTTCATAGCTGCGAAGCTGCGCTGCTTTTTCGGAAATCCGGATGCGGATGGTTTCGCCCCAGTGAATGTCGCTGCGCCCATCGAGGTCGTAACCGACCCAGCTTGCTATGCTCACCGGATTTGGACGCAACTCCGCCCATTGGCCGGGAAAGGCGCCGCGCGCGGTTTTCATAATCGCCTTGTTGAGTGCGCGCAAAGCGCCTTGCGCGTGCGCGATCGCCTTCAGCGCTTCTTCATGCTCGTATCGCAGCGTGATGTCGTCCTTGATCGCGCCCGCCAACGCGGCAAGCTCCTTGCGCCAGTCTTTGAGCCCCTCGATGTCTTCGGGAAATCGCGCGATCAGGTCGCGTTTTGCGGCGCCCAGCGCAAAGGTCGGGTGCGCCGTGAAGACGACGCCCGCGCCGGCGCGCTCGACTTTCCGCCGGAAGGCCTCAAAGCCTTCCGATGCGAGCCGCTTCAGAACCTCTTCCGCACTGATCCCGCCCTCGCGCCGCCGATGAAAACTCCGGGCGCGGTCTTCGAAGGCGTCGTCGCCGAGTTCGCCTGCAGCCGCGGCCAGATCGTCAATGCCCGCCTCGCCCGCCTCCAGCGCCAGGAAAAGTTCGGAGGCGAGCCGCGTGACCGGATTGATATGCGGGTCACCGGCGGCGCTTTCCTGATGGCGCTTCAGGGCCTTCAGCATTTCAGGCGCATTTTTTGCGCTTTTCTGGGCCAATCCCTTATCCTTTCTCAGTCTTTCCGCCGCAACGCAGCATAGGCTCCCGTGACGCGTCGTAAATAGCAGCGGCCTCACGATCCCTGTTGCGCCTACGGAAATCAGGCGCTAGAGACCACCCTCCCCGCGGAGAGGCGCCGGAGTGGTCGCCAGCCGGCAAAGCCGGCTTATTCTTGGTTTGATCGACCACTCTCGACCCTCATTCCCCGGGCAACTGGCTGAAAACGACCGTCAGCCATCGCGGAGAGGTGCCGGAGTGGTCGATCGGGGCGGTCTCGAAAACCGTTGTGCGGGCAACCGTACCGAGGGTTCGAATCCCTCTCTCTCCGCCATTTTTGGCCTCGCGGCGAATTGCTTCGCAATCGCCTCCGGCGGGGCGGCTTGACCAGCCGGCGGCCAGGCGGCCGCTTGTGCGCCAGGCTTCCGTTTTCTGGCCCAACCTTACCCAATGTCGCTTGACGGCATAGTTTCCCCGGGCTAGAGACCCGCTTCTTTTAAACAACCGGGCGACAGAAACCGGGGCGAAAAAGGACACTGAGGCCGGAAAATGCGCCTCACGGAGTCGGATATGTACGCAGTCGTGAAGACTGGCGGTAAGCAATACCGCGTTTCCAAAGACGATATTTTGAAGGTCGAGCGCCTGCCCGGCGAGGCTGGCGACGTCGTGACGCTTGGCGAGGTCCTGATGCTCGGCGACGGCGCCGACGTCACGCTTGGCGCGCCGATGATCGACGGCGCCTCCGTGGCGGCCGAAATCCTCGAGCAGAAACGCGACAAGAAGATCATCGTCTTCAAGAAGCGCCGCCGCCAGAATTACCGCCGCAAAAAAGGCCACCGCCAGCACCTCACCGTCCTGAAAGTGACGGACATCCTGACGGACGGCGCCAAGCCGAAACCGGCGGCCAAGAAAGCGGCCAAAAAAGAAGAGCCGAAAGCCGACACCAAAAAGGCCGCCCCGAAAGCCGCTGCGGCTGAAGGCGCGGACGATCTGAAACAGCTTTCCGGCGTCGGTCCCGTGCTGGAGCAGAAACTCCACGAGGCGGGCGTGACGTCTTTCGCGCAGATCGCCGCGTGGAAGAAAAAAGACATCGAAGAGTTTGACGAAAAGCTCTCCTTCCATGGCCGCATTGAGCGCGAAGGCTGGGTTGAGCAGGCGAAGAAACTCGCGAAAGGCGAAAAGGAGTAAGAGATGGCGCACAAAAAAGCAGGCGGTTCCTCCCGCAACGGCCGCGACTCGGCTGGACGCCGTCTCGGCGTGAAAAAATTCGGCGGCGAAGACGTCGTTCCGGGCAACATCCTTGTGCGCCAGCGCGGCACCAAGTTCCACCCCGGCGCCAATGTGGGCATCGGCAAGGATCACACCTTGTTCTCCCTGATCGATGGGCGCGTCGTGTTCGCCGAGAAGCGCGATGGCCGCAATTACGTCTCCGTCATTCCGGGCGAAAAATAACCGCGCCGTTTCCGGCGCTGACGGGCGCCGATATATAAAGGCTTCAAAAAGGCGTCCCTTGCGGCGCCTTTTTTCATTGAGGCTGAACATGACTGTCATCCACACCAAACGGCTTCTCCTGCGCAGGATCGAAGCGGCCGACGCGCCCGATTTTGCACGGCTCTGCAATGACGAACTCATCGCGCGCAATACGGCCCGCATTCCGCATCCCTATACGCTTCAGGACGCCGAAGGCTTCGTCGCTTTTATCGGGGGCGTCTTCGATAGCGGCGCAGAATACGCTTTCGCCGTCTGTGAGGCGGGCGAGCTTGTCGCCTGCTGCGGCGTGACAGGGCCGGAAGGAAATTTCGATCTCGGCTACTGGGTCGGCGCGCCTTTCCGCGGGCGCGGCGTCGCCACCGAAGCGGCGCGCGCCGTAGCGCATTTTGCCTTCGAAAAGCTCGGCGCAGACATTCTGCAGGCCGCCCATTTCACGGACAACCCGGCGTCGGGCCGCGTGCTCGAAAAGGCCGGCTTCCGCTATACCGGCGAAAGCAGAAAGCAGTTCTCGCTGGGCCGCGGGCATGAGGCGGACTCCTTTCGCATGACGCTCGCCCATGCTGACTTCGCGCCGCCTGAGGGCGTGCGCGTTGCATGACGCGCCAAAACAAACGCGCGCCGTTACTGGTCTGCAGACGAGTCTGGCGCCATTTGGAATAATCTGCTGCATCCGGCCGATCCTTTCGCGGGCGCCGCCTTGCGGCGATCGCAATTTCATCCGCGCGAATATTACGCCAGCCTCGGAACCGGTGGATAACTATTCACCAACACTGGGTTTTATTGAAGAATTCGCGTCTCAGGAGAAAAAACTGCAGAGCGCGCTCAACCTTTGCGTGCCCGGATGTTAGCGTGACAGCGACGCAAGCGAGGCCGCTATGACCACAATCAGCGAATTCATCGTCCGCAAGGACAATCTTGGCGAAACCCGCATCGCAACGCGCGAAGCGCCGCCGTTGAAAGAGGGCGAGGTGCTGGCGAAAGTCGACCGTTTCGCGCTGACCGCCAACAACGTCACCTATGGCGTCGTCGGCGAGCGTATCGGCTACTGGAAATTCTTTCCCGTTGAAAAGGACGGCGACGGCATCATTCCGGTCTGGGGCTTCGCTGATGTCGTCGAGTCGAAACATCCCGACATCGCAGCAGGCGAACGGCTCTATGGCTATTTCCCGATGGCGAGCCATATCGTCATGGCTCCCGTGAAGGTGAAGGAAAACCGCCTGCTCGATGGCGCAGTGCATCGCGCCGGGTTGCCGCCGGTTTATAATTCTTACGCCCGCGTCAAAGCCGAGCCCGGCTATGACAAAGAGATGGATGACGACCGCATGGTTCTCTATCCGCTCTACGCAACATCCTTCTGTCTCTACGATTTCATGAAGGACAAGGGCTGGTTCGGCGCAGAGCAGATCATTATCCCGAGCGCCTCCTCGAAAACCGCTATCGGCTGCGCCTACGCCATCGCCGCAGATCCATCGGCGCCAAAGCTCATCGGCGTCACGTCGGGGCGCAACAAGAAGGCCGTCGAGAAACTGAAGCTTTACGGCGACGTCGTCACCTATGACGAGATTGAAAAGATCGACGCCTCTCGCTCTTCGGTCATCATCGACATGTCCGGGAACGGCGATGTTCTGGGCCGCCTCCACAGACATCTCGGGGACAACATGAAATACACGTCCAATGTGGGCGTCACCCACTACGATGCGAACGGCATGGGCCCGGGTTTCATCCGGGAACGGAGCGAGATGTTTTTCGCGCCGGGCCATATCCAGAAACGCACGCAGGAATGGGGGCCCGGCGCCTTTGAAAAACAGGCTTTCGAGTTCTGGAAGGACGCGGCTTTGAAATCGCGCGACTGGCTGATTATCCGCCGCGAGAGCGGCGCCGAGGCGGTCAAACGCGCCTGGGCCGACGTTTATGAAGGCAAGACCCCGGCGGACGCCGCATGGGTCGTGGGCTTCTGAATAAATCCGCAATCACAGAGAGTTAGGTCGCCCGGCCTGGCCTTCCTCGGCCAATTCCGAATTTTTGTGCAATGCACAATAAGTTGTAAAGAATTGCTGCGATCATCGCTGCCGCATGCATTTGAGGGGCGGCGCCATGGTTCTGCAGGATAGCGTTCAACATTGGCTTCAGCATTCCGCAACCGGGCAGCGCCTGCGACGGGCCTATCATCGCGCTGTGGGCGAGACGGAGCTGCGGCATGACGGGCAGACAAGGCTCAATCTGGCGTTGCAGGGCGGCGGCGTCCTCGGCGCTTTCACCTGGGGCGTTCTTGACCGGCTCAGCCGCGAGCCGGCGCTGCGCATCGACGCGATCTCCGGCGCGTCGGCCGGCGCCGTCAACGCGGCTCTCTTCGCATCGGGATATGTGACCGAAGGCGCGGAAGGCGCGCGGCGGCGTCTTGACGCTTTCTGGTCTGAGATCGCAGACGCGTCCGCCCTTGCGAAATTCGTCTTCTTCCCTGCGCTCTCTCCGGCGCAGGCAAGATGGTGGCGGCGCGCCTTTCATCCTTCCAGCGCTTTCGATTTCAATCCTTTGCGCAGCGCCCTCGAAACCCATGTGGACTTCGACGCGTTGCGCGCGCCCGAAGCGCCGGCGCTTTTCATCTCGGCGACGCATGTGCCGACCGCGAAAGCGCGCCTTTTCACCAATCAGGAATTGACGCTCGATGTGCTGCTGGCATCGGCCTGTCTTCCCAATCTTCATCCTACTGTCCTGATTGACGGAGAGCCCTACTGGGATGGCGGCTTCACCGCCAATCCCGCGCTTTCGCCGCTGACCGACAGGCCTGCTGACCGCACGCTGCTGGTGCGTCTTATGGCGTCCGGCGCCGAAAAACTCCCTCAGGGCAATGAAGAAATCGACGCCTATATGAAAAACCTGATGTTCGACCGGCCGCTGGAGGAAGAACTCGCACGGCTTGCCGAGACGAAAAAGCTGACCGCCCTCGATGTGGTGTTCGCCGGCGATTATGAGCCCGACGCTCAAATTACGACGCCGCCCTCGCCTGCGCTCATTCGCTCGCTATTTGAAAAAGGCAAAACGGCCGGCGAGGATTATTTCGCAAGGCTCAAAGACGATCCGGCTGAAACGCCTGACCCGCAGCTAGCGCGAAGGACGCAGCTGTCGCCTGACAGCTCTTAAAACGGGTTCAGCTCATAGCCTTCGCGGGCCAGCACCGCATGGGCGGTCATGGCGGAGATCGCCATCTCGACGCCGGGAATGAGGTCTTCCTTCGTCACTTCGTAGTAGGCGGCGCTCTGGCCGCAGACGATGATGCGCACGCCCTTGTCCATCAGCGCCGCAAGCATTTCCGCATTGGCGTTCTCGCCTCCGACCGCTTCAGCGTAATGCGCGGCGCGGGTCATGTCGTTCACCGCCTTGCCATGAATGACAAGCGCGAGTTTCATCTTCTTTTCAGGAACACCGGCGCGCGCATGCATGTTGATGAACCGCGCCGCCGTCTCCAGCCTGCGGTTGCGCGACCCGGCCTCGCCGCCCTCGCGCACATCGAACCGCACCTTGAAATCCATGCCTTTCGGGATAACGAAATCGGAGTCGATGTCAGCGACAGGCCCGAACTCTTCGAATACCGGCCCTTTTGTGAACGCCGCCTCTTCAGCAAGAGCGGGCGCCGCAAGCAACATGGCGGCGAATGGCAAGGCGAGTGCGCCGATCCGGTATTTCATATCGGTTTTCCTGTTCAGTAATGTGCGACGCGCTGGCCCCGAACGGCGCCGCCGGCCTATAAGAAACGAACATCGGGAGTATAGCCTTATGTCCGAACCGCTCGTCAAATCCCGCATAGAAGATGGCGTCGCTGAGGTGACGCTGAACCGGCCCGACGCCCTCAACGCCTTCACGCCCGATCTTCTGAAAGCGCTCATCGCGGCGATCGGGGAAGCGGAAAGCGAAGCCAGGGTGATCGTGCTTGCCGGCGAAGGCCGCGCCTTTTCCGCCGGGGTCGATCTGAAATTGCTTCAGGGCGCAACCTTCAAGGAAGGCAAGGTGGACGATGTCTTCGACAATCTGTCGATCACGGCGATCGATAGCGTCCGCCATTGCCCGGTCCCCGTCATCGCCAAGGTTCATGGGTTTTGTTTCACCGGCGCTCTTGAGCTCGCGCTGCAGGCCGATTTCATCCTGACGGCGGCAGATGCGAAATTCGGCGACACCCACGCGAAATGGGGGCTGCGTCCCAGCTGGGGCATGAGCCAGAATCTCGCCCGCGCCGTGGGCGTCCGGAAGGCGCGGGAACTCTCCTTTACCGCAAAGACGTTCACCGGCGCCGAGGCGGCGCAATGGGGCCTCGCCAACGCCGCCTATCCTGACAAGGATGCGCTCGACGCCGAAACTGCGGCATGCGCCGCGGCGATTGCGGCGGCGAGCACCGGCGCGATTGCGGCGTATAAGGATCTTTACCGGTTCGCCGAAGAGAACCCGGCGCTCGAGGACGCGCTTGCCGAAGAGCAGCGCAGGGATTATCCGCAAATCACCGACACCATGGATCGCCTCAAGGGATTTCAAAAGTGACCGACCGCGCGCGCCTTCTCGTCGATATCGTCGCGGACCCGGTCTGCCCCTGGTGCTATGTGGGTCTCAAGTCGTTCATCGCCGCAAAAGAGCGCCTGAAAGACGAGTTCATCGTTCTGCCGCGCATCCGCGCCTATCAGCTCAATCCCGACACGCCCGCGGAAGGCGTCGACCGCCAGGCTTATTACGCGAAGAAGTTCCCCGCCGAGGCGCAGCGCGCGCAGATGATCCATCAATTGAAAGCTGCGGCGCTGGGCGCCGGGTTTTCCTTCGATCCCTCGAAACCGACGCATCTGCCCAATACGCTGAAAGCTCACCAGATCATCCGCCTCGCCCATTTCGACGGCGCGCAGGAACGCCTCGCCCTTGCGCTCTATGCGGCCTATTGGGACGAGGGCAGAGATATCGGCGATGAGGAAACGCTGGCCGCGATCGCCGCTGATGCCGGTCTCGACGCGGAGAACGCCCGCCAGGATCTTAAAAATCCGAAAAGCGCCGCGGAGGTCAAATCCGAAGCCGAAGCCTTTCGCCAGGCCGGCGTCACCGGCGTGCCGACCTACATCGTCAACGAACGCACCGGCTTCGCCGGCGCCCTGCCGCCCGCGCGGCTTGCCGACAGCCTGCGCCAGGCCGCCGCCGCCACAAGGGTGCAATAATTTTCCTGCTGCGGGCGGCGCGCCTTTTGCTTAAACTCTGCGCATGAAGAATTTTTTTATCATCATTGTCGCCTTCATGACATTTTGTGGGGGCTGCGCCGGCCCGGCTGCTGCGGAGATTTCCGTCAGCGACGCCGCCGCGCTGGAAAAAGCCGTCGCGAAAGCGCGCAAGGGCGAGACGATTTTGCTTGCTCCGGGACAATACGATCTGACTGATCTCAAAATTCCGCGCGACCTCACCCTGAAAGGCGAAGGCGAAGTCGTTTTCTACACGACGCGCCCGACGGAAAAAGGCATTCTCAATCCGCTCTGGGATGCGTCGCTGCGCGTTGAAAACATCCGTTTCAAAGGCGCGCGCGCCCCTGATTTCAACGGCGCCGGGATCCGCCATGACGGCATGGATCTCACTGTAATCAACTGTATTTTCGACACTAATGAAGACGGCATTCTGGCGACCGGCCAGGACGAAGGCGTGGTGACGATTTCCGGCTCAGCCTTTATCAATAACGGCTATGGCGACGGCTATTCCCACGGGATTTATATGGCGAGCGGGCGCAGCCTGACCATTACGGAAAGCCGCTTTACGGGCACGCGCATCGGCCACCATGTAAAGTCGCTCGCCGCCGTCACGAAAATCACCGGATCGAATTTCGACGACGCCGACGGCAAGACAAGTTACTCCATCGACGCCTCCAAGGGCGGGAATGTGGTCATCACCGGCAACAGCTTTATTCAGGCGGCCGACGGCGATAATTCGACTCTCATCAATTACGACCAGACCCGGGGCGGCGGCGCTGATGCTCTCGTCATTTCCGGCAATCGCATCGTCAACCGCAACCGCAACGGCCGCTTGCTCCGGAACGGAACAGCCCTTGTTCCGATTATTGAAGACAATGAGATCACAAATGAGGCGGGCGGACGATTATCAGTGAAATAACGCGCGCACTCGACGCTATAACAGATGATATAACACATGCTATAACATTCGACGTTATGTTATTGTGATTTCAGCGCACTCTGCGCGGCCTTGACGCCCCACTTGACCTGTATTCTAAAATTATTTTTGCGACTTTGTTTTGCCCGACTTACGACCTCTGCCCGCCCTGGGCGCTCTGGCCGATTTAAGATCCCAAGACATGGTTGCCTATGAAGACCTCTTGAACGAGGGGGACTACGCCATGGATAGGAGATCTAAGAATGGCTACAGGCGCTGTTAAATGGTTCAATGCAACCAAAGGATACGGGTTTATCGCTCCCGATGACGGCGGCAAGGACGTTTTCGTGCACATTTCCGCGGTAAAAGAAGCGGGCATGGCCGATCTGCAGGAAGGACAAAAACTTTCCTACGAACTGATCGACCAGCGCGGCAAAACTTCCGCCGGCAATCTGAAAGCGGTCTAACGCTTTTTATCTTTACGGAAACCGCCGCGAATTTGGAGAGGTTCGCGGCGGTTTTTTGTCTGCATTCAAATTCATCAGTATAAAGATTAAATATCCTGGAAGCGCTGCGTGTTGTTAACTTCGGAGAACCGACGCGGCCCGTGCAAACCAGCCTTTGCAGTCAGCCGGCTTAAAGGCGTCCCGCGCGCCGGGAAACAGCCGGTACGGTTGAGGGCCTTTGTCCGCACCACAGCGTTCGTCATGAATAAGTTGAAAATGGCGGTCCCGACAGGATTCGAACCTGTGGCCTCTGCCTTCGGAGTTGTACCCTACACTATTTCCGAGGATTTCCGAGGTTTTCGACATTCTTGTGGATTTCACTAAATCCAGCAACGAATTCAATCAGCTAAAGTGATCCTCAGCCCGCAGAACGTTGCGAAACGTTCGAACGGTTTGCATCCCAATTTGGTCCACGGTGCTGAGATGGTGCTGACTTGAAATCGCGTTTTCGTTTCTGCCTTTCCAAGGCAGCGGTCAAATTCACTGGTGCTAATACGGTGCTAGGATGTCGGCCGAACGGCCTATTGGACGGTGTCGCAGATGCCGTCCGATAATGTCAAGCTGACCAAACGTGTCGTCGATGGCGCTTCGCCGATGGAGCGCGCTTACACTTTGTGGGATCGCGACCTCGCCGGGTTCGGGCTCCGGGTGCAGCCGACGGGGGTCAAGTCCTACATCGCCTTTTACCGGATCGGCGTCGGCAGAGGCGCGAAGCAACGTCAGGTCACGATCGGCAAATCGACCGCCGTCACCTGCGAGGCGGCGCGACGCGAAGCGCACAAATTTATCGGTGCGGCGCGCGCCGGTGAGGACCGGTATGACGCCATCCGCAAGGCCGAAAATGAAAACATGTCGGTTTCGCGCATCATCGACCTATGGGCGGAAGAGGCTGCGCCGATCAATCGCAGGACCGGAAAGCCTCGCCAGGCGGCCGGCGTTTTGAACGACATCAACCGCCTTAACGCTCATGTGAAGCCGCTGATTGGCCCGCGCCCGATCGGGGCGCTTTCAAAGGGGGATATCGAAAAGCTTCGCGACGACATCACGAAAGGCAAGACTGCTTGCGAAGTTAAGACGAAGAAATTCGGTTTGCGGCAGGTCAAGGGCGGCGAAGGAACCGCGAAGCGCACGATCAGCACTTTCAAAAGCGTGCTCTCGTTCGCTGTCGACCGCGGGTTCATCGTAGAGAATGTCGCGCTCGGCGTGAGGCTGGCGCCCGACAATAAGTGTGAGCGGTTTCTGTCCGAGGAAGAGGCTGGCCGGGTCGGCGCCGTCCTGGCGAAATGGGAAGCGGAGGAACGGCGCATGTCCGGCGTCCGGATCGTCAAGCTTCTGTTACTCACCGGCGCCCGAACGGCGGAGATAGAAGAATTGCGCTGGAACGAGATCGACTTCGATCAATCTTTTTTCCGGTTCAGCAGCACGAAATCTGGAAAATCCATCCGGCCAGTCTGTCCGCAGGCGCTGGAGATTCTCCGTGTGACGCCGAAGCGACACGATGAATTGGTATTTCCCAATAAAAAACTGAGCGGTCCTTACCGCGGCACACAATCTGTTTGGCGGGATATTCGCGTCGAAGCCGGCGTGCCCGATGTGCGCAAACACGACCTCCGCCACAGCTTCGCCAGTTTTGGAATATCAAGCGGGTTATCATTGCCGATCATCGGCGCGCTGCTCGGCCACCTTCGGCCCGAGACAACGCAGCGCTACGCCCATCTGGCCGACTCCCAGGCGCGCCAGGCCGCCGTCAGCGTAGGCGCTGTCGTAAGCCGTGCATTTTCATCCAGCGCGGAAGCGCGTGGCAATTCTGACTGAATTGCCCGCCGGACAATTTGTGCATTCCGCCTTCCTCAACATCTTAAGGTGCGCGGCGCGCTCGCGCCATAAGCGCATGCGGGAGCCGTATTGAACCGAAAGCGATGCCTCAAATGACGTCAACACGAACACTGACGCGCGAGCAACTTTACGGATTTGGATATTAGCGCTGTGCGCGCGCCTCAACAGTCCCGTCAAATTTCTGCGTAAAGCTTTCGACAAAGGCGCCGCCCCGATAAATTTCGACTAACGCAGTTTCAGCATGACGGTCGATGTCTAAAAAGCACCCGAGCTCATAGCCGCGGACGTATTTGGGATTGGCTCCTGCAAGGGGGTAGACTTCACCGGACGGCTTGGTGAGCGCTCTGAGCCGCATCCGGTCGCTATCCTTCCTCGCCTCTGGAGCAGCGGCTTTCTTCATTTCGATAGCGATCAGATTGTCTCTCGTCCGAATTTCCCCCCTGCTGTGGAGGATGACATCGCAAGTTATGGGGATTTCGCGCAAATCGTCATCAAGGATCGTTTTCACCTCTCCGTAGTTTCGGTTGTATTCTGCGTCTGCCCGATAGGCGTCAAACCCGTTGGCCCTTGCATTGGCTTCGAGCGCCGCCGCCAGCCTGTTGCACAGGCTTTGCTCATGCACGTCTTTCAGAATGAGCGCGCGATCATCTTTTAGAAAACGCACGAACGATTCTTCAAAGATGATTTGAAGCGCTTTTTCTCCGTTCGTTTCGCCGGACGCTTGCATGTTGTTCTCCCGGTTCGCATCATATTCCGCGTCACAACGCTCGATTTAGGCCAGGCGCTGGCGAAGACTTTCGGCGCGATTAGTGACAAGCGATTGGATTTCGCCCAATGATTTCTGGTCGTGCCCGACGGCGGCGATTTCTTCAGCGGCTGGTTTTGTCGCTTTGACCACGGCGTCCGTGAGTTCGGCCGCTCTTGATTTGACGTACCGGGCGCCGAGCCCTGTTTCTTCCGCAAATTTCTCCCAATCGCCGGGCTTCACCTCTTCCAAGGTGTGGCGTTTGGCGATTTTCATGGCGAGACGCGGCGAGAGCGCCGGGTAATAAACTGTCGATAGCAAGTCATAAAGCGGCGCCAATTCGATTGCGCCATCTTCACGATAGAGAAGGCTGAAATTCTTGGCGTGCGCGTCGGCGTTGCCAATGATGAGATTGAAAATCGACGCATCAAAAAGCTTCAACATTTCGATTGCGGGACGCGATGCGGCGCGGCGCAAAAGGTCGAAGCAATCACGAAACACGGGTCCGCCTTCGGCGGCGTATTTGTGATCGGAGGTGAACCCCAACGCCTGACAAAAATCTTCCTGATGGAGACGATAAAGCCGACCTTCATTGCCGCGGCGGCGATCATACCGTTCAACGAGGAGGAATGAGCGGTCTTGAACTTGGCTAATCTCTACGCTGGCGACGGAGAGGCCGATTTTCTGCGCGAGCCGCATTCCGAACGCTTCATTTTCGGTGGTTCCGGGAAAGCGGTCGATCGGCGGTTTTAAGATATGGCTGGTCGCCTCTCCTTGCGCAGGAAGCGCAACGGCGCCGTCAACGATAACAACCGGAAGTTTAGATTGAGCGCCCGCAAGCGACAGGCGAAGCCCTTCACGCCCGGCGAGAAGCGGCCGCACCGGCAGATCATCCAAAATCGCGATGAGCTCTTTTTCGCTTAGAGGCTGCGTTTGATTTTTAGCTTGCGGCGCCGGCGGCTCCTCCCCTTCCGGCCATAGCGTGAGGGCGCCGGCGACTTCGCCGCCGAGTTCATTCAAAAGCTTAAATTCATTTCCGCGGGAAACGCCGAGCGCGCGCGCCGCCGCTTCGCGCTGGCTTTCTTCCGGCAAAAGGCCTTCAAAGAATGGGCGGCATTCACGGCGGCTGAACGGCTCTTCGCGTTTCGGCAGAGACATGGAGATCGCAGGATGCTTCGGATTATCGAGCCACGCTTTCGAATAAGCGAAACTCATGTCGCCATGGCGATCAACGCTGAGGGCGCCGACAACCGCGCCATCCCACCAAACGCTCAAAGTTTGGGTCATGGCTTGATCCTGTCGGGCGCATCAAGGGTGATCCGGCATCCCAGGGCGTCGAGAACCGCAAGGGTCTTGCCGAGTTGCGCCGTCTCCTTCCCGCCCTCTAACTCAATCAGGAATCGCAAGCCGACGCCGGCCGCGCCGGCGAGCTGATCCTGCCGGAGGCCCTGGCGTTTGCGCATGTCGCGAATGGCTATGCCGATGTCTTTTGGCGTCATATACATATTCCCGAGCGGGAATATATGATGATACTCGGCGGAAATCAAGGGCTTTATTCCCGGACGGGAATAATTGACGGTAGGTTGCTTCCGGGACCCCAAAATATTACCGCTCGGGAATAAAAGCTACCCACCCGACACGAACAGCGGTCGGGAAAAGAGCGCCCTTCTCATCCGGATCGCCTGGAATGCAGAGTAATATAATGGTTCGCATTCCAAAGGCGGCGCCAAGAAACAAGCTTACCCAGAGGAAATACCAGAAGAGGAGAAAGCGAAGTTCGCGAAATGCGCCTGAGGACTAAGTCTTTGCAGGCATCTATAATGTAAATAGGATCACATTTTCAAAGATTTATATAAAGCTCCTCTCTGAACAAGGAAAAAGCGTAGTGAATTTACTGGATACAATTCCCTACACACTATTTCGCTCGCTTGCGTCGCCGTCGCGTCGGCGCAACATCGCGGCGCTTGAGGCGCTCTATAAGCAATTTTATGACGACTATGCCGGCGCGCCGAATAAGAATGACATCCTTGGCCTCTTACGAGAAACCCTCGGTGACATCGACCTTTTGAGCGGGGATGAGGAGGCGGAAAACGGGGCCGCGCAGGAGACAATCGTCTTTAATCGGTTGCGCGATGATGGTTGGCTTGAAGAGTTTGAAAGCGGCCGCGTTATTGAAGTCAACATGTCGCGCGCGGGTCACGCTCTATTCGCGGCGCTAAAGGAGCTTGGCGAAGAGCTGAAGGTCAATCTTTCGGCGGAAGCGGGTTTCATCGATAGCGGCTTGCAGGCCGCCTACGACGCGCCGGCGAAATCCGCGATGAATGTCCGGATCGCGCGCCGTCAGGCCGGCCAGCTTCATCGATCGATCAGCGGCGTTTTAAGCTCATTGCGTTCGATCGAGTCCGATCTCATGAAGGCTGACAGTCTTGCTGATCTGCTGACGCAGTTTATGGAGAGTTTCGTTGAGAAACTGCTTTTGGAAAACTATCGCGCCCTTAAGGGCACGGCGTATAATCCGATGCGGTTTCAGCGCAGCATCATTGATGTTTGCGACCGGTTTATCAATGACGACGGGCGCATTCGCGAAGCCGCGTTGGCGTTGCTTGAACAAGGCGCGGCGACCAAGGAAGAGGACGCCGCCGCGCAGTTGCGCGAGGATTTGCAACGTGTGCGCGATGTCTTTAATGATCTGACGGAAAAGCTCGACGCGATTGAACGCTTCTCGCACAAGCTGGAGCGACGCATTGCGACGACTGTGAGGTATCAGGAATCGTCGAGCAATGTTAAAGAGGAAGCCTTGCGTGCGGAGATCAAGGGCCTGTTCGATGCCCTCGACGCAGGACAAGCGGATGCGCTCAGCCCCTTCGCGAACCCGCCTGTGCCTTACTCTCCAGCAACGCTCGCTTCGCCCCGCAAGGCGCGCGAGCCGGTCGAACCAACCCGGCGGCGGCGCAAGGAACTGGATCCCGTTGCGCTGCTGCGCGACCGGATGATGGACGACTACGCAGCACGGATGACGGTGACGCCACGCGTCGCGGCGGAGCGCCTTTCCGATTTTGCAACTTCCTCCGACTATCGAGACTTGAGCGAATTCGCACCTGTCTGTGCGCAGGACATCGCCATACTCTATGAGCTGCGCGCGGGCGGGCTTTCATTGCCAGGGAAATTTCAGCTGCGCCGCGGCGAGGGCGAGCGCGAGGGCGCGTATATTTCCGGTCCGAGCATGCTCATCCGGTTGAAGGGCGATGCATCATGATCATCTCGCGTGCGGCCGCGCAGGAAGCGGCGAAAGATCCGAACGCGGGCCCGGAGGATCTCATAGAGACGGCTAACAAGCTATTGCAGCGGCAATTTATCAGTCGCGCTGATCACGGCGGCGCCGGTCATTACGATCGCGTGGTCGCTCACGCTGAATTCTACAAGGAGGCGTTCGCTAACTTTGGCTATCGGCTCGTGATCGATGACGGCTGGGGCTATGTCGGCTACGTCACCCCAAATCCATTCCACAATGCGCGGGTTCCCGCTCAAGAGACAATTTTGTTGTTATGTCTGCGCCTCCTTTACAATGAAGGCGCGGAGAAGGGCTATTTCGTTGACGGCGCGGATGTGCTTGTCGCCGAGGACGAGATTCGCACGGTGTTTGAATCCATTGGATCGCGCAGCTTGAAACCGGGCGAATTGCGAGAAATTCTTTCAGCCTTTCGAAAACGCGGCCTCGTTTATTTCGACCGTTCTTTCACGCTGGATGTCGATGTGGACGTAAAGCTGCGGCCGACATTGCGTGAAGTCGTCGATGCGTCCTTTCTGCAGCGCCTGGAAGCATGGCGTAATCCGGACGCAGCCAGCGGCCAACCACAGGAGAGCGACCAAGACGAAGGCGAAGAAAATGCCGCCGGAGAATCCTCATGAGCGGCGCTTTCGTACTCCGCAACATCACGGCGGTGAATTACTATCTCTATAATCAAGATTTCCGGTTGGAAGGCCCCGGAAACGCGGTTTTCCTGGGCGGCAACGGCTCCGGCAAATCGGTCCTGCTGGACGCGATCCAGATCGTGATGACAGGTCTCAACAAGAATTATCTCGATCTCAACAGCCGTATAGCGGAGGGCCGCGCTTCTAACCGGCGCACAGTGCGCGAGGCATGTCTCGGCCAGCTTGATGACGGGCGCGGCTATGAGCGGGAGGAGTGCGTCACCTACATCGCCCTCGGCTTTGAAACCCTTGATGGGAAAAGGCGCTGCACTGCGGGCGTCGCGATCGAAGCGCGGGCGACTTCCACAGATGAAACCGTCCTCGGATTGTTTGTTATTGACGGCGAACTTCTCACGCACAAAGACTTTGTCCATGAGGATCGCGAAGGCTATGTCGAAAAGAAGTGGGAGAACTTTCGTGATGAGCAGCTTCGTAAGAAGCGTTCGCTCGAGACCTTCCAGCGGCAGAACAATAAAGCGTTTTTGAGACGGCTGTATTCAATTATCAATGCGAACGCCAGAGGGACCCAGCTTGATCCGGACCGCGCCCGAGCCGCAATGCGGCAAGCCCTGTCATTTGACATCAGCGATATCAACAATGTGACGGATTTCGTCAAAAAGTTTCTGTTGGATGAGCTGCCGATCGACGTCGATACCTTTCAGTCGCGCTACGCTACGTGGCGTGAATTGCAAAAAGATATCGCCCGGGTTGAAACGGAGATAAAGGCTGTCGAGGGCATTGTCACACAATGTCTTCGCGTGATGACTGATCAATTCAACACACGTTTGTGGGCTTATGGCGCGCAGCGCGCCGAATATGACCGTCTGCAAGAGATTTTGGCGCGGCAAGCGCGTGAAATTGCAGCCATGCAGGAGGAGCTTGATGAGATAAACGCTTTCAAACCTATCCGGCAGGATACTATTGAAGGCTTGCGCCGCCGCATTGAGGCAGTACGGCGGCAAATCGACGGAACGCCGGCCTATGAACAGCTCAAGGGCGCGCGGTCTGCGCTAGAGGCGCATGAAGGAACGCGCAAAGTCAAATCCATGGAAGCCGCGTCTGTTTTGAAGGCGCTAGAAGGACTGCGGCGCGCTGCGCTCAATCCGCAATTTCCGCAAGCATCATTCCCCGCGCTTGTGACATTTGCAGAAAACCGCCTTTCCTCAAAATTGCTGGACGCCTCGGCTCCTCTTTGGCCGCGCGATGCGCAGGCCATCGGATCGACAATCCGCTCGGCGCCTAAAATGGAGGAATGTGTTGAAGCGCTTCGAAAGACCTATGCGCGAGCGTCCAGCGAGCATGCACGGCTTGAGCAGCGCGTAAATGAGATCGACGAACAACTGAGGCGATTGGAGAGTGGCGGGCGCGGCCTGTCAAAAGACACAGAAGAGTTCTTGAGAGACTTGAGCGCCAGCCGGATCGAAGCGGCGACCCTATCTGAGGTTGCGGACATAGCGCCGCATTTGGCCTCATGGCGCGGCATTGTCGAAGCCATTCTCGGCGATTGGTGTGACGCGGTCATCTCGCCGCCGGCGCAGATGGATGAGGCGTTCAGGCATTTCGACGTTCACTATAAGGGGTCTAGAGTCAAACTGATACAAACCGAGGCAGAGGAAACTCTGCCCTTGCGTGCAGGCAGCCTTGCTGAAGCCGTAGCAACCGAGAATGCATACGCGCGCGGATTTTTGAATGCGCGCCTTGCCGGGATCAAGCGCGCACAGTCTGCCGACGACATCCGCCGCGGCGATCGTGCTGCATCGGAAGATGGAAAGTTCGCCCACGGCCGCGGAATTGAGTATCGACGCCTAGACGCATTTCCCAAATTAGGACGCGCCGCGCGAAAGGACCAGATCGCGATTCTCACTGTGAGCCGGCGCGCCTTGGATGCGGATTTGTCCGCTGCCAGGGACGCCGAAAGCGCCGCGCGCGGCAATTATGAGGCTGTCGCTCGCGCCAAAACGCTAATCGAAGACGGTAAAGAAGCGACATTGCATCTATTTGCCGAGATCGCCGCCGCAGATCAGGCGATCGCAGCGCAGAAGGATTTGGTCGCCGCTTTGGAAGCAAGTTTGCCGGACGATTTGATGGTGGAGTTGAAGGGGCTTGAAGAGCATCTGAAGGAGGCCAGGGCTGAGGAGAGCGAGGAAGGCGAAAAAGAAAGAGCACTGATTGACAAGATTGGCGAGCGCAAGGGCGGAATGAACGCCAATCGCGAAAGCCGGGAACGCGCTGCTGAGGCGGCCCTCAATCATATACCCGACCAAGCATTACGCGCGCCGCTTCATGGAGAAGCGATCGGGCTTGAGCGGTTTATGAGACGTGCGCGCGCAGCATATTTAGAGGCGGCGAAGGGACAACAATCTAAAGCGCATCTACGCCTTCATTTTGAAAATCAGGCAAAAGATAAGGGCCCTAATCAACGCGGCGCGGTCACTCGACTCGTTAAGTCGATCGAAGATTATGTCCACGCCGCACCTGATCAGCATCCAGGGTTTGAGTGGACGCCTGCAATCCACGGCGAAAAGACGGCGCTCCTCTATGATTGGGCCGCGCGGCGCGGAAAACATCTGACTGAAACCGTTTTGCGCCGCTTCTCGCTGCAAGTCGACGCCGCCGTTGAAGCTCTTGTCGAAAGCATGGTCCATGATTTTCTGGCGAGGCTTCGTGCAAATATTGAGCGCGTGGATCGCGTCAAAGACGAGCTAAACAAGGAATTGAAACGAACCGCCTTTATGGGCGAGGCGTATCAAATCAGGCAAGCGCGCGATCAGGCGAAGGACGCCGTCCGTGACTTGATCGACCGACTGGATGTGATCGCGCCGAAAGCCAATGCACTGATGCGCGCAAGCGCTGATCCGAATGATGAAGATTTTGCACGCATTAAATCTTTGATTGATCTATTGACGGTGGAAGATGCGGATGATGACGCGGCGCATCGGCGGCAACTGCGCGACCTCGCCGATTACCGTAATTATTTTCGGTTTAGCATCGATATCTGCGATCCCGAGAAAGACTTTCAAAAAATTTCCGATGTCGACGCGCGGCGCGGAAAGGCGAGCGGCGGGCAACGCTATTTGCCTTACTATATCTGCCTTGGAGTCGCCGCATCCGCAGCGTACCGCAACCACCTCGGCGGCGCGCAAGACGCCCCGCCTCAGTCAGCGCTGTTGCTGATGGACGAAGCATTTGAAAAGCTTGACCCCGTCAACATTTATAAGGTCATCGATTTTTACAAGCGGCTTGGTTTGCAACTGATCATGGCGGCGCCGAAGACGCATCAGGCGCTTTATCAGGAAACCTTCAATACGCTTATCTCGATCATCCGCGACGGGCGTGAGATCGCGGCGACCGCCCAACATTTCCACGACGCTGCACATGCAATGTTGCGTGATGAGAATCCGATGCACCGCCCGCGCGCTTTTTTTGAGGAACGCCTAAACGAGGAACGGCGTGGCGCCGCGGAGTGAACAACTCACAGCGGAGGCCCTGTTACACGGCCTTCTTGATCGCGTAGAGGACGGACGTCTGCGAACACGCGCGCTCACGCAGAAAATTGACTATTTGCGCGTGGACGGTCCGGCGGCGCAAGATACGCTTCATCGTGTCTTGGAGGACGCGGCCCGCATGGGCGCGGTCGCGCTCGAACGGGACCGCCTGGCGGAACGGACCGGCGAATACACACGGATCCGGCTAAAAGACGCAGATACGCTTTATCGCTATCTTCATCGCACGCCTTCGCTCGACGCGGCGTCGAAGGCGCGTCAATCCGTATTGGCGCGCCTTGGAGACCTATCCAAGGATGAAAAAGTGTCCGGCGCTGTTGTGGCGGCGGAGAACGAATGGCGAATCAACAAGCGGCGTCACGGCTTTGGCGTTAATGACGAAGAAGCATTCGCCACTGCATTGCGCCTCGCCCACGGGATTCTTTCCTGGAGCGGACCTGACATTGATCATCGCACCTTTTCCCGTCGTCTCGTCAATGACAGCAAGGCGCTAGAGCGGCAGGAAGGACGGGTTGCGGCGCTGATGCGGGAATGGCTTCCGGCGTTGCCGGGAGAATTGGCGCGAGAAACATTTGAGGCTTGCGGAGTCGTGCGGCGAGCTCATCCTTTGTTCCTTCGCGGTCCTTTAGAAATCGATATGGAGGGATTTCAGCTTCGCGGCGGCGGAGCGCCTTTCATTGGATTGCCATTGCCGGCGATCAAGGCCGCGCGGCTATCGCGTCCCGCTTCTTATGTGATCATTATCGAAAATCCGACAAGTTTCTGGCGATACTGCAATGAGATGGAGGGCGACTACCTCGCATTATTGAGCGACGGATTTCCGGCTCGGGACGTACTCCAAGGGATCGTCACACTCGTCCGCGCCGCCCGCAGGATTGGCGCTGCGCCGGCATATCATTGGGGCGATATCGACGCCGGCGGCGTTCGCATCGCTGCTCATCTCGAAGACGCGCTCGAAACGCCGCTGCGCCTCCACGAAATGAGCCAGGAATTGGCGCGCAAGCATGGGGGGGCAGTGGCTTCTAAAGCGGGCCTCAAGCGCCTTGCAGAGCGCGGCGGCGAGTTAGGCGCGCTTGCCGCATGGCTCTTGTCTCCAGACGGAAGAGCAATGGAGCAGGAGGCGCTCGATCCTTCGCCGCCCGCTGAATTTGCACAATAGACTCCCCGAGGGATGCGAACTGGAACTTCGCCTAACCCCTACTCCACATCATGACGCCAGTCCCCTCTTCTGCATTCTCAAAGAAGGCGGCGCGGATCGGCGCGGCGAAACTCGGATCGTCGAGTTTCAAGGCGAGATATTCCTTCCCCTCGTCTTTCGATGTCTCGCGCCAACCAGCGCCAAGTTCGGCCCCGCCTGCATAGACCCGGTAGTCCGGAGCGCCGTCATTGGCTTTCTCCTTGTTGGGAACGATCTTCGCCTTGACGTTGATGGTCATGGTGCGGATCGTGCCGACAAAGCTGTCTTCCGTCTTTGAAAAAGTTCCGATCATAGGCATGGTTTATTTCTCCTTCTTTCGTTGTTGAAGTTCCTTGCGCGCCCGCTTGAAGCCGGCGTCGCCGTTCAAAAAGGTGTCGATCATTTCCGGCGCGAGCAGTTCGATGGACTCGCGCTTGCCATAAGTCGCCTCATATATGTCTGCATAATCGGCGAGCGCGGAAATTTGGTCCGGCGTCAACTGGATCGTGAGTTTCACCGGCGCGCGATCGGGAAGCTGTGCAAGTTTCAAACTCATCACAAATGATCCTTGTAGGGGCGTAATACGAGATCGCGTGTGACGATGACGCGCAGCGGCCAGCCGGGCCGCACTTTCAAGGTGGGCTGAATATTGAGATTGCGATCGACGATGCGCTGGCCCGCCTGATTCGCGGTGTCCTGATAGGAATCGCGAATGGCTCGTGTCAGGCCGTCATCGTCATCGACCGAAAGTTCGGTTCCGATGCCGAGCAGTGAGGCGAGCCCGGCTGCAACGAAAATGCGTCCCCAATGATTATCGACCTTGTCGGAAAGTCCGGCATAGCCGGCGGCGTCAGCGCCCGGCATGGCGTCAATCTGCAAAGACGCGCCATCCGGAAACAAGACCCGGTCCCAGACGATGAGCGCGCGGTCCTGTCCGAAGGCGACCTGGCTGTCATAGCGCCCGATCAGGCGCGCGCCTTGCGGGATCAAAAGATGCGCGCCGGAAACGGTGTCGTAAACGGGCTGCGTCACCTGCGCGATGATCGTCCCGGGCAGATCGGAATTCAGGCCCGTTATCAAACTCGCCGGAATGATGGTTCCCGCCATCACCTGATAGGGAGAGACAGAATCGACGAGGCCGTGCGGATTCAATATCTCGTCAGTGTCTTCACTGCCGGCGAACGCGATCTTAGACCTTTGCTTATTCGGATCGCTGTCGCCGCCAACGCCACCACTTCCCATTGCGGCGCTCGCTTCGCGAATGGCGGCGAAAGGATCGACCGGATCGGGCGCGGGCGATATTTTCGAAGCTGTTCCCGGCGCCTTGCCATTCACTTTGAAGAAGACGGGCGATGCGAGACTCTCCTGCGCAAGTTTCGCCTGCCTGATGCGCTCTGCGCGTTCGGCCTCGCTCAACGGGTCCGGCCGAAAATCACTATAGGCCGTTTCGTAAACATCAGGCTCGATCCCGAGATCGCGTTCCGCCGCCAGCATGGCGCCGCCGAGATCGCCGGGAATCGGCGGCCCGAGTTCTATCGCCGGCTTCGGCGCGGGCATTTGATCGTAGCTTGCCGGCAGGATGCTGAGCGCATCCGCTTTCGGCTTGTTGCGCGTATTGTAAAGCTCCCGCGGCTCGTCGTCGCCGCTGATCTTGGGCGGATCGAGCGCGACCGACGCGGCGAGAAACAATAAAACCGCCCCAACACCGGCGCCGGCAATCACGACCTTGCGGTTGATCTGCGTCACCGGCTTCGGCTTGGCGCGCAGTTTTAAGGCTTCCGCCTGTTCCTCAAAAGGGATGGGCTCAGCCATTGCGGCCCTCGCCGGTTTTCACGATCCTGACCACGGTCTGGTTCTTCTCGCCATGGCGAAGCTCGGCGCGCGAAAAGAGCCGGTCGACGATGTAGTAATTGTCTTTCACCCGGTAGTTGACGAGTTCGGCGCCGCCCTTTCGGCCGACGATAAAGAGCGGCGGCGCATCGGTGGTCGCTATCGCCGACGGCATCTGGATATAAACCTGACGGCCGTCGTCAAAGACGCGCACCGGCCGCCAATCGGGTCTGTCGCCTTCGATGCGGTATCCGAAATTCAAATCGCCTAACGCCAGCCCCTTCGCAATGGTGCGCTCGTCGCGCGCCAGAGCGTTTCGATTGCGCGCGCGTAAATCCTCCAGCTCGTCCTGCGGGTACGCCCAAGACAGCGCCGCCATATAGGCGCCGTCGGTGCTGGAAAGCTCCAAATGATATACCCGCCGGTCGGTCGCGATCATCAGATTAGTGGAAAGGCCCGGTCCGATGGGTTTTACGAGAATATGCGCGCGCTCGCCTTCCGGTCCGCCCGACGACGTATCGCCGACAACCCAACGTACCGTATCGCCGGCGGAAACCGAGATCAGCGTCTCGCCCGGCTGCAAGGCGATGTCAGACACTTGTCCCGGAGCCGCATAAAGCCGGTAAAGGGCGCCTTCGGTGTAGGGATAGACCTGAACGGCGTTGATGTATCCATTAAGCGACGGCTCGATGCGCGCTTTCTTCGCGCCCTCGGCGATTGCGTCTTCCGGCGATGCGGCTACAGACTTGCTTTTCTGGCTTGGCGACGGAATCGCTTTGAGCTGTCCTGGCAGCGGCAATGCCTTTGGGGTTTCGACGATCTCGACGGGGAGCGTCGTTTCGTCGTCGAAGGCGGCGACGGCGGGAACGTAAGTTTCTTGCGACGGCGCCGGATAGGTTTCGCAGGCCGTCAGTAATGCTGCGAGGCTGGCGGATATCATGATCTTGTTCATTGCTTTTCTCCGGTGTCGAGATCCTCGCTCCAGTTGAGACCGTGGATGAATATGCCGAGGGGGTTTTTGCGTAAGGTCGCCGCGTCGCGCGGCGGATCGATGACGATGGTCATCAATGCGGTGAAGCGCTCCGTTTTGGTGAAGGCGGAGTTTTCAAACGTGCGTTCGATCCAGCGCGCTTGAAACGTATCGCCCGAAACCCGCACGACGCTGATGACATCGACGGTGCGCGAACGCCGTCCGACATTCTCGAAGGGATCGTTGTCGCGGGCGTAATCATTCAAAACCGCCGCGCCCTTGTCGGTGGTAAAGTCGTAGCCGGAGAGCCAGTTCTGACGCACGACGATGGGATCGACGGAGAGCCCGCGGACATTTTCAAGGAAGCGCGCCAGATGATGGGCGATCTGCGCATCGGTGGGATTATAGCGCAGGCTCGCCGGGCCGATGCCTCTCACGGCGCCGAGTTCATCGACTTCGACCACATAAGGCGTGACAGTCGATTGCAGTGAGCGCGAGACGAGGCCCGCCGAAGAACCAACCGCAAGCGCCAGACAGCCAAAGGCCATGAAGCGCCAGTTTGCGGCCTGCGCGCGGGCAGCGCCGATGCGCTCGTCCCAGATTTGTCCGGCCTTTTGAAAAGGCGTTTCCGGTTCCGGCGTTTCGCCATAGGCCGCGGATGCGCGTTTGAACAGCATTATGAGTCCTCGCGTTCTCTAAGGGTGGGCGCTGCGCCGCCGGATGAAGCATCGCCGCTGCGGATCGTGTGGGCGGCGAGACCGCCGGCATCGCGAACATTCTGGCGCGCCTCGAAACGGCCCGCCCAATTGTCGTTTTTGGGCGCGACGCCGTTCGCCGAAAGACCCGCAATCGTTCCGCCGGAAGATTTGCCGCCGGTCGCAGCGAATGCGGCGGCGCCGCCCTTGTCGTAAGCGGCGCGCAAACCTTCGAAGGGTTTCGCGGCGAAAGTCCTGACGCTATCGGCGCCGGCGCGCGCAATGCCCGCCATACCGGCGGCTGCGCCGGAGACGCCTGTTTTGCCCGAAGCGATCTTGCCGAGCTGGTAGCTTGCGGAGGCGCCTCCCGAAAGCGACGCGCCGGCTTTCACCGCACTCGATGCGCCGCCAGCCGCGGCGCGTCCAGCGGCCATGGCGCCGGCCCCGCTCATATAAGCGCCGGCGGCGAGACCGCCGACCGTACCGACGGCGGCGCCGGCGCCGAGTTGCGGCGCGCCGGTGATGAGACCGGCGGCGATGCCGGGCCCGAAGATGCCAAGTCCGAAGATTGAGACCGCGGCGAGCGTCACCGAAAGCGCCTGTTCCATCGTCACATCGCCGGCGGAAAAGGCGCTGGCGAGCGAGGCGAACATCGTCGATCCGATGCCGAGGATGATGGCGAGCACCATCAGCTTGATGCCGGAGGTGATGACATTGCCGAGGACGCGCTCAGCAAGGAAGGTTGTTTTGTTCCAGAGCGCGAAAGGAACGAGGATGAACCCGGCGAGCGTCGTCAGCTTAAATTCGAGCACCGTGATGAAAAGCTGCACGGCAAGGATGAAGAACGACAACAGCACCACGGCCCAGGCGAAGAACAGGATCGCAATGGTGACGAAGTTCTCGAAAAACGCGATGGGGCCGGTGAGATCGCCGATCTCTTCGAGCAGCGGCTTACCCGCATCAAAACCTGCATTCGCGACAAAGCCCGGACGCATCAGATCGGCCGCCGTCATCGACCCACCGCCGGCGCGAAGCCCGAGTTCGGCGAAGCTGTCGAAGATGACGCCGCTCAGAAATGCGAAATTACCGATGATGAAGGCGAAGAAGCCGACATAAAGGACTTTCTTGATGAGCTGCGCGACGACATTCGTGTTCTCGGCCATCGCCCAGAAGAGGCCGGCGAGCGTGATGTCGATAGCGATGAGGATGGTCGTCAGATAAGCGACGTCCGGCGACAACAGACCGAATCCGCTGTCGATATAGGTCGAGAACGTCGCCAGGAATGTATCGATGACCGAGAGATCGTCCACAGGTCAGCTCCCCGGCGTGTAGGCGCTGTCGTCGCCAAGAAAACGGATGAGACGCGCCTTTCCCCGTTCGCGTTCGGCGAGCGCGCGGGAGGCTTCAAGCGCTTCGGCGCGGTATTGGGCGGCGAGCAGCGTTTGTATTTGCATCATCTGTTCGGCGGAGAGCGCGGCGATCTGATTGCCGGCCTGCAAGACTTGCAGGTTTCCGCCGGCGCCCTGGCTCTCGCCGACGAGACCATGGAGTTCATTGATATCGTCGCGGACATTGGTGACGACCTGCGCCTGCACCTGAAGGGAGTGCTTGTAGCCGTCGCGGGATTGTTTCCAGGCGTCGCGCGCTTCGGAAACGATTACCGGCGTCGGCGGCGGCGACGCGCCATAGGTCTCACGATAGACCGTCTCGTAGTCAGTCTCGATGGCGGCGACCTTGTAGGCGATGCCGTCCGCGACGCTGATCAGCGCATCGATGGTGAGCAGTTTCGCTTTGAGATCGTCGGCGACCGACGTGGGGAGATTGGCCAGATCCTTCGCCTGGTTCTCAAGCATAGTCACCTCATGGGCGAGCTGCTTGATCTGGTTTTGAACTTGCGTCAGCGAGCGCGCCGCCGTCAGCAGGTTCTGGGCGTGGTTGGTGGGGTCATAAACAATGCCGCCAAATCCGAATTGCGCATGGGCCGTTCCGGTGATGCTCATGACCGGCATGACGCCCATCATGATGATGCTGATGATCGTCTTCTTCATCGTATTCTCCTATTCAGCCGCCAACAGGGATGACGCGGCGCTTGGGGCTTGGCGCAGGATGTAGACCGCCCATTTGAGATTTTTTCTGGTCAGGAATGTTTGAGCGAACGGCGCACCGCTTTCGACGATCTCGTCCATGAGTTTCTGATCAGCGGGGCTAGACGAGCCGCAAAAGGCGAGCGCTACGGGACCGAGTCCCAGCTCGAAAATGCGCGCGCCTAACGGCGACTGGAAATAATAGTCGCGTTTCGGCGTCGCGCGGGCGATGATCTCGACCTGTCGCGGATTAAGCCCGAAGCGTTCATAGGTCTGGCGCTGTTGCGGTTCGAGCGCGCGTTCATTCGGCAGAAATATGCGCGTCGGACAGCTCTCGACAATCGCTGGCGCAATCGAGGCGCCCGCAATGTCGGCGAGCGATTGCGTCGCAAAGACGACGGCGACGTTTTTCTTGCGCAAGGTTTTGAGCCATTCGCGGATTCGCGCCGCGAAAAGCGGGCTGTCGAGGAACAGCCAGGCCTCGTCCAGTATGATGAGCGTCGGCCGTCCGTCGAAGCGCGCTTCGAGACGATGAAAAAGATAGGTAATGACCGGCGCGACGGCGGCGGGCGTCGCCATCAGCGATTCCATCTCGAAACAGACTGTGTCGGCAAGCGCCAGCGTCTCGTGATCGGCGTCGATGAGCCGCCCGTATGGCCCTTCCAAGGTGAAGGGATGAAGCGCGGCTTTCAGCTCCTCATGCTGCAACAGCATCACCAGCCCGGTGATGGTTCGCTCCGCACGTTCCGCTGTACTCAGAGACTTGATCGCCGACCACAAGGCTTCCTTTTTATCGGGCGTTATCGAAACGCCTTCGCGCGACGCAAGTCCGGCGATCCAGTCCGCGGCGAAAGCGGCGCCAGTTTCGGTGTCTATGTCTTTTAAGGGTTGCAATGACGGCGCGCCGTCGCTCCCGAGATCGATATGGGCGCCGCCCATGGCGAGGGTGGCAGCGCGCGTCGAACGGCCCTTGTCGAACATGAAAATCTGCGCGTTCTCATAGCGCCGCCATTGCATCGCGATCAGCGACAGGAGCGCCGACTTGCCGGCGCCGGTCGGACCGACAACGAGCGTATGGCCCACATCGCCGACATGGAGATTGACGCGGAACGGCGTGGTCCCGTTGGTGTGCGCCTGAATAAGCGCCGGGGCGGAAAGGTGCTCGTTGCGCGCCTCGCCCGCCCAGACCGAAGACAGCGGAGTCATGTGCGCGAGGTTCAGCGTGTGGAGGATCGGCTGGCGCACATTGGCGTAGACATGGCCCGGCAGGCTTCCGAGCCAGGCTTCAACAGCGTTCAGGGTTTCGCGGATCGCGGTGAAGCCGCGTCCATTGATGATCTGCTCGGCCGCGCGCAACCGGTCTTCGACCTCCGATATATCCTCGCTCATCACCGTCACCGTGGTGGTGACGTAACCGAAAGAGACGAGATCGTTTCCAAGTTCCTGCAGGGCGGCGTCTGCGTCGGCCGCCTTGTTATCCGCGTCATTGTCGAGGAGGGCCGCCTGCTCGTTGAACATGACTTCGCGAATGACCGCGCCCATGGACTTGCGCTTGGCGAACCAGTGCCGGCGCTGTCTTGCGAGAACCTTCTCCGCTTCATGCTTGTCCATGGCGATGAAGCGCGTCGCCCAGCGATAGGGAAAGCCCTGCCGGTTCAGATCGTCTAAAATGCCTGGCATGGTTGACGCCGGAAAACCGAGAATGGTCAGCGTCCGCAGATGATGGTCGCCGACCATCGGTTCGAGCCCGCCGGTGAAAGGCTCGTCGGCTAATATGGCGTCGAGGAAGACGGGGATTTCCGGCGCCGCGACCCGATGGCGCTTCGCCGACACGCATGAATGAAGATAGGAAAGGGTTTCGCTGTCGCTCAAGGGCTCGATATCGACGAGCGCCGCCGACAAGAGATCATAGGCGCGCACGCAGGTCTCGATGAAAGTCTCAAGCCGCCGGCGCCAATTTTCTGCCCCATGCTTCTCGGACCGGGAGATGAGCGCGCGTTCGGCGCGGCCTTTTGCGTCCGCTGGTGGCAGCCAGAGCAGCGTTAGATAATAATTACTTTCGAACTGGTCGCCGCTCTCGCCGTCAAGCCCGCCCTCAAAACGCAAACGCCGTTCTTCATCGACGAGCCAGGACGCAGCGTCGCCAAATTCCGAATGCGGGTAATCATGGGCGGGGGTGCGCACCGCCTCGAAAAAGAGCGCCCAGCCCGATCCGAAACGGCGCAGCACATTGTTGACGCGCGCCGTCGCCGCAACGAGTTCGGCTTCGGTGGCGCTCTCCAAGTCAGGCCCGCGATAACGGAAGGTCTTCTGAAACGAACCATCCTTGTTTAGGACGATCCCCGGCGCCGGGCTGCAAGCCCACGGGAGATAGTCCGACAGGAGCCGCGGCTTGTCGCGATACTCGCGTAAGTTCAGCATGTGAGATGCGCCTTGTGTCTAAGGCTGCGGATCGCAACGCTCATGAAGTCGGGATCGGCCTTCGCCGCCATGACGGCGCCCGTATGTCCGGCGAGCCAGACGAGAAGTCCCGGCAGCCAGAGGCGGAGCCCGAGCGCCAGCGCCGCGGCGATGGTGCCGATCAGGATTGCGGCAGAGCGCGGCGCGCCGCCGATGAGGATCGGTTCGGTCAGAGACCGGCGCAGGGGGATTTCGAAACCGTCCATTACTCGCGTCTCTCAGTAAAGAACGGCGCCGCCGCCGAAGGAAAAGAAGGCGAGGAAGAAACTCGTCGCCGCGAAAGCGATGGAAAGACCGAAGACAATCTGAATAAGTTTACGCATTCCACCCGACGACTCGCCGAAGGCGAGCGCAAGGCCTGTCATGATGATGACGATGACGGCGGCGATGCGCGCGACAGGGCCTTCGATCGATTGCAGGATTTGGTCGAGCGGGCCTTCCCAGGGCATCCCGGAACCGGCGGCGTTCGCCGTGCCGACTAGGAACGCAAGCGCAGCGCCCGCAGCAAGCACGCGCCGCGCCGCCATATTCATACTAACAGTTTTCATGAGTTTCTCCTTTGAGATGCGGAACGAGTTTCGGTTCGCAGAGCGGCGCGAAAGTGTAAGCCTCGCCATCGACGCCGATAACGCGCAGCGCATCTTCGACACGCCGTACGCCGTCTCGGCGCGACATGAAGACGACGACGTCAACCGCTTCCGCGATAAGGCTTTGCGGCGGCGCGCCTGTCGCTTCGGCCGCGAGCTGTTCAAGCCGAGACAGCGCGCCTTCCGCGGAATTTGCGTGCAGCGTCGTGACGCCGCCGGGATGACCGGTGTTCCACGCCTTTAAGAGGTCGAGCGCTTCGGGCCCCCTCACCTCTCCGACGATGATGCGGTCGGGCCGAAGGCGCATGGTGGACCGAACGAGACGCGAAAGGTTTGCGCGCTCCCCATGCGTTCTGAGCGCGACGGCGTTCTTCGCTGCGCATTTCAATTCTCGCGTGTCTTCGAGAATGACGACGCGCTCTTCCGCGAAAGCCGGCTCGGCAAGCAACGCATTCGTAAAGGTCGTCTTGCCAGAAGACGTGCCGCCGGCGATGACGATGTTGGCGCGGTCCGCCAGACAACATCGCAGCGCATCTGCAACAGCCGGCGCAAGCGCGCCGCTTGTCACATAATCGTTCAGCGTAAACGGCGCGGCGGCGGGTTTGCGGATCGCAAAACAGGGCGCCTCGGAAACCGGCGGTAGAAGGCCTTCGAAGCGTTCGCCGGAACCTGGCAGTTCGGCGGAAATGACGGGATTGGCGCGATCGCAGCTTTCACCGACACTGCCTGCGACCAATCTGATAATGCGTTCACGCGCTTCGGCGTCGAGAGTTTCTGCGTCACGCGCAAGCGCGGTGCCGGCCCGCTCGATCCAGATCGACCCGTCGGGATTGGCGAGCACCTCGATGACATCATCAGCGTCGAGCGCCGCCGCGACAGCGCCGCGAAAGGCCGAGCGCAGCATGGCGGTTCTGCGCGCAGAAGTTTCACAAATTTTCGTGGGCAATTGCATTGGATGCGATCTCGAATGAAATGTCGTCGAGACCAAGCATCACTATGAACAGCATTGTCCGCCAGATTGGATACCCGCAATATGATTGCATGCGATAGAAGAACATCGAAAAATATCATTCTGCGTCAGGAGCCGCTTCGTTAACGAACGCGCCTCCCAGAACACGCTTTGACATTGGACTTTGATTTCTGATCTTCGCCGTCACCTGCTCGATAAAATAGTCGAAACGTCTTTGCCCCAGATTATGGGCGGCGTCCCGTTCACCCTCCGGTAGCGGCTCTGTGCGCGTCAGCCAATAGAGAACATATTGTCCGAGCGTTTCGAGAATGATCGCGGCGTCGCGCTCGACGGCGCCTTGTCTCAGATCGATGGCGTCAAGCCGTTTAAGGATCGCCGCTTCGCGCCCGGCTTTAGCGTCAGGGTCGAAATAGCAGCGCAGCGCATCCTCAACGATAGTGGATTGAGTGACGCCTGGCCCCTGCGCAGCAGAGTCCAGATCGGCCCAGATGCGATCGCTGATCCTCACATGAACGCGACGCTTCGTCATTATCAGAAGTCCGGCAACAAATCTTTGTCGACGCGATCAAGGGCGGCGGCGCGCCTGACGTGCTCCGCCGTTTCCTTGCGGGCGTCATCGCCGGCGCCATCGACGAAATCCTCTTCCGAAAATTCCCGGCCTGGCTTCTCATGGTCTTCGTCGATCTTCCTTTCGGCGTCCTCCCGCGCCGGCGTGAGTTGCGGCTCACGTCCGCCCTCATCGCCGCCTGACGGAAGCGCCGCATCGTCCGTTGCAAGATTCCGGTCTATTTTCCGGCAAGCTGACGCCCAATCATCGGGACGCGGCGCCGGCAACATTGGCGCCGTCGGCGGCGCGCCGGTTCGTTCGGTAAAATTCGCATCCTCGTAATAACGCAGCTTCTTCGCCTTGATGGGCGGCGCGCCGGAGATCATGACCACCGCGTCATCCGGCGGCAATTGCATGACTTCCCCCGGCGTGATGAGGGCGCGCTGCGTCTCCTGACTCGACACCATGACGTGGCTGAGCCAGGGCGCGAGACGATGGCCCGCATAGTTGCGTTGCGCGCGCTGCTCCGTCGCCGTGCCGAGGGCGTCAGATATGCGTTTCGCTGTGCGCTCGTCATTGGTCGCGAACGCAACCCGCACATGGCAATTGTCGAGGATCGAATTGTTCGGCCCATAGGCTTTCTCGATCTGGTTCAAGGACTGCGCGATCAGGAAGGCGCGCACGCCGTATCCCGCCATAAACGCGAGCGCAGACTCGAAGAAATCGAGCCGGCCGAGCGCCGGAAATTCGTCGAGCATCATCAGGACACGCCGCCTTCGCTTTTCTCCCGGAAGCGTTTCCGTCAGCCTTCGCCCGATCTGATTGAGGATGAGCCGCACCAGCGGTTTCGTCCGGGAAATGTCCGACGGCGGCACAACGAGATAGAGCGAGGCTGGCCTGTCACCGTCAATGAGGTCTGCAATTCGCCAGTCGCTTGCGGCGGTGACGCGCGCAACGACTGGATCGCGATAAAGCCCGAGAAAGCTCATCGCTGTTGAGAGAACGCCTGAGCGTTCGTTCTCCGATTTATTGAGCAATTCGCGCGCCGCCTGCGCCACCACGGGATGCGCGCGCGGCGCAGCATCGGTCCCGATATGGTTGGTCGACATCATCAGTTTCAGGGTCGTCTCGAAACTCCTTCGCGGATCGGAGAGAAACACCGCACATCCGGCGAGTGTTTTTTCTTTCTCCGCATAGAGGACATGGAGGATGACGCCGACAAGAAGCGCGTGGCCGGTTTTCTCCCAATGGTTCCGGCGTTCGAGCGAGCCTTCGGGATCGACAAGAATGTCAGCAATATTCTGAACGTCGCGGACTTCGTTCTCGCCGCGTCGCACTTCCAGCAAGGGATTGTATCGTGCTGACGCGGGATTAGTCGGATCGAACAAGAGACAATGAGAAAAGCGCGCGCGCCAACCCGCAGTAATATCCCAGTTCTCGCCCTTGATGTCGTGAATGACGGCGCTTTCCGTCCAGGACAGCAATGTCGGCACCACAAGCCCGACTCCCTTGCCGGAGCGCGTCGGCGCGAAGGCCATGACGTGCTCGGGGCCGTCATGACGAAGATAGTCGGATTTCCAGCGCCCAAGAAAAACCCCGTCCGGCTTCAGAAGGCCCGCTTCCTCGACGTCGCGCGCTTTCGCCCAGCGCGCCGAGCCGTAGGTCGTTACGAATTTCTGGGAGCGCGCGCGCCAGAGCGACCCGCCGATTGCGGCGGCGGCGCCAAGAAACCCGCCGCCGGCCGTCATGATCCCGGCGCGGTTAAAGATTTCCGGCGCATAAGCCTCGTAGGCGTACCACCATTGGAACAACCGCCACGGTTTGTAGATGGGCGTATCGAACAGCGTGAACCATGGCGCGCCGAGGCGCGCCTGAAATCCCAATTCGTATGCCGTCCATTGGGTCGCAGCCCACAGCGCGCCTGCCATAATCAATGCGACGATCAAGAATTGGCCGATCAGTAACTTGGTCGGTGTCATGTAGCCAGTATATTCCCCAACGCCGTTGCTTGCGTTGAATTTTTGCTTCCGAGCGCCGTCCCCGCTAGGCTATTTTCGGACAATTTCTTCCAAAAAAATGCAAAACCAATTTTTTGACCAACATAACCAACATAGATGCCCCCTCCGAGCATATGAGGCGCGCCATGCACTGATCGAGCGGGTTCAGGCTAATATCGTGATGCCGAATCTGTTAATGTGACGCGCGCCTCGCAGTACGAAGCAAACAAGCGTCGCCGGTTTAGGGGGCGCCAATCCCCTCAATCACTGAGATGGGATCGACAAGCATGCCGCATTTCTTTCTACGTCAATCCGATGACGGCGCGATAGAACAAGTGCTCAAAGACGGCGAGCCGCATCATGAGGCGGTGCAGCTTGAGCAGCTTTACACCATCGTCACGATTTATTTCAGGCTTGCGTCGTGCAATATCGAACAGATGGCTCAACTGGATCGATGTGAAGAACGTCGCGGCTTGGGGTTGCAATCGTTTTTGATGAGCCTCACTGGTCTCGAAGCCTTCACCAATACATTCTTTCATCTTCGTTCGCATGAACTGGAAAGCGAAGAGATGTTAAACCGCATCAAACAAAGTCACAGCTCGCTTTCGCAGAAGATCAAAGACCTAATATTGCTATCGCCCGACGGACCTGTTCGAAATCAGGATACGCTAATCGATCAAATATTTTCTCTTTCTCAGCTTCGCAACGAAATCGTCCATCCGCGATGGACTCCCTCGTCCGTAACTTTGCAGAGAATAACTATCAACGGTCTCGTGGAAAACCGACAGGCCATATTCGAAAGCGTTCAATTTTGCAGAGAGGCGCTATATTGGTGCCTCTTGGTGGTCGCCAGGATCGCGCAAGCGCGAGGATCCGAGGACATAAGGGGCTTCATGTTTCATTGGACGGCCAACTACGACCTGACGTTGCCCGCCATTCTCCAAGAACTCGGTCTCCCCGCCGATTGACATGTCGAGCATTGCAGCTTGTTTCACCGGCCAACCCCTCGTGTTTTTTCTAGTGTCCATTGCACGCCGGCGCCCGTTCTCCTGACGACAATTCCGGCGCCGCGATAACGTTCCAGCTCCGGCCGCCACGGCACAAGGGTGAATTCTTTGGACCGGGCGATCAATGCGAAGCGCCCCTGGCCAAGGTCGACCGGCTTTTCATAAACGCCCTCAAACAGAATATCCGCCGTCATCGCGCGATAGGCCTTGTCGATCTTGCGCACTTCTACGGCGGCGGCGCTTTCCAACTCCACGGCCGCGAGTATTTTCCTTGTTTCGGGAGCCATCCCGCGGCCGTCCTCTGACCACAGCCCTTCCCGTTTCAGGAACGCCGCGCGTTTAACGCGCGCGTCGGCGATGTCGGCACCTAATTCGGCGTCGCCGCATTCCTTTTCGTCTGCATCATCGAGCCAGACCGGCGCGCGGGCCTCAATCTGCGCATCGAGATCGATCCAGGATTTGACCTCCACATGCGCGCCGCCATTACGGGCCGCCTCAAGGCGCGCAGCGCGGCCAAGATAATCTTCACCGATGCGCCATGTCCCGTCCGCCTCGCGCACGACAAGTCCGGCGCGGCGGAGCGATTCGAGCCGCCGCTTGTGCGCCTCTATGAACGCCTTGCTGGCGGAAGGATCGTCCGCTTCATGCAGCGCGCTTGAGTAAATCCCGCGATTGAGCGCGGCGATGCGTGCAATGGCGCGGTCCGATGCGAGCGGCCTCGGCTCGCGCTTGCGCAGCCCCACAATGGCGCCTTGCGGGGGCAGCGCGCCGGGCGGGAGCGCCCCGGCGGAAACGCGCCAGAACTTTCCGTCGCCGGCGACGACAATCAGAAACCGCGTATCACGCATTTCATCGTCGGGCGCGCTGGCGGCGATGCGGCCGATGATTTTCGCCGGCGCGCTGCCGTCATAGGCAGCGATGTCGCGGGTCGCCACCTCCCTGCCGGCTGCCGCCGCTATGGAGCGGATGATGTCGCGTTCTATCGCGCGTTGACGAAGATTCTCTTCCCAGCCTTTGGCGAGGCGCCATTTCGCAGCGCTTTCCTTCACCGCGAGTCCGAGGCTTTCGAGGAATTTCAGGCGCCGCAGACGCAAGGTTCGCTCAAAATTTCCGGCGGCGCCGGAGGCGGGCGCAAGTTCAAGCGTATCGCCGCGCGCAAGGGCGGAAAGCTGCCGATCGATCCCCGTAAAGCGTTCGGCGTCAACCTCGCGCGCCTGAGCTCTCGCGATGTCGAGATCACGGCGGGGGCCAAGCCATTCCAGCGCAATCTCCTGCGCTCTCGCTCTGAGCCCGCGCGTCAGATAGTCCCGGGCGATAACGAGGTCGCGGGCCTTCGCGTCCCTGCCTCGGATGACGACATGGGTGTGCGGGTGGCCCGTATTCCAGTGATCGACGGCGACCCAGTCAAGCTTCGTTCCAAGATCCTTCTCGGCTTGCGCCATCACGTCGCGCGTATAGGCTTTGAGATCGCCTATTTGCTCGCCGTCTTCGGGTGAGAGAATAATGCGGAACTGATGCGGGTCATGTTCCGAGCGCGCCAGAAAGTCTTTGTCGTCGAGCTTTTCCCCGCCGCGATTATAAAGTTCGCCGCCATCACTGTTACGCTCTACGCCGTCGCGCTGGATGTATTTTACATGCGCGCGGAAGGCCGCGCGGCCAGTATAGCGATTTGCGCCCTTCCCTGCCCTCGCGATATGCGTCTTGACGATAACGCGGCGCATCCGGAATTTCGCGAAGGGAGAGCCCCGCATCCCAGCCATGCGCGCCGCAGCGCTCCCGCGCCCAATGCGTTCGCCGGAAAAGCGGGTCTTTCGTTTCGGTTTGGCGATACGCTTGGCGGCGCGTTTTATGCGGGCGCCATAGCGCTCCGCCGCCGAACCGCCGCGGTCGCCCGGACGGCCGAGCCGGGGCCTGAATTCGTCGCTCATCTATAACCTTGCGAGAATTGATGGCGGCACGGAAAACCTCCCGGAAACAACGGCTTCTTTAACTCACGGCGTCACAAGGCTTTCAGCACGGCGCCAATTTTTGGATGTGCAGACAATGTCTTAGGCGCCCTCTGGCGCCGGTGCTTTCATCTTGCCCTCCGGGGGCGCTTATTCTTCCTTTTGCAGCGCTTTCGACGCCTTTGGACCGCGCTCTATGCGGAGCTTCAATCGGTGCGGAAGATGAGGCGCGCGCGGCCTAACAAATCGTCACGCTTCTCCGCGCCGAAATATCGTCCGTCGAGGGAGCGCGGATGAGTGTTGAGAAGAAAAACCTGATCCGCCTGAAGCGTAATGCATCCCTCCCATCGCGGAAGTTTTCCGCCTGTGCTGTCAGTTTCAAGCGCAATCGCGGCGAGGGTTTCGTTGATGAAAATGTCCGGCCCAATCCGGCAGACTTCATCGCCATCCGAGGCGGCGATGCGCTTGATGATCGGCCAATCGGTTTCGAGATAACCGTTCTCCGCGATCCATTGTGCGCTCGCCGCATCTCCTGAAAGGACCGCCCAATCGCCGATTACCGGGTTATCGCAGGTGATGAAATAGAGCCCTTTCGGAGCGCTTTCGGTGCGATTCCAAAGCAGCTTAGCTTCGGGCGGCGTGAAGGAAACGACCGCAAGCGCGGCGATAATGGCGCCTGCAACCGCCGCCAAGAAGTTGTTCACCGCACCCTCGTCGCGGTGTCCTCGAACTGTCGGCTTTCGGACCAGGCGTCGAGGTCGCGCTGCAGATATTTGACCCTTCCGCCATGTTTGCGATAGCGCGGTCCGCCGCCGACCCAGCGATAATGATCGAGGGTCGAGCGTTTGAGTCCAAGATAGTCCGCCGCTTCAGCAACGCTCAAAAACCTGCAACGGGCTTTGTCGTCTTCTTCGGCCTTGCCGTCATCCTGCGTCATTGTCACTCTCCTTGTTTCAGCGCTTATCGATGCTGAAATTTTTGCAGGGAAAGCAGTGATCGCGGCAGGGACGATCTGAATTGTCCGGAAGCGTCCCTTTACAGCAGGCGCCTGTAACCGTTTCGCATCAATTCAAGGCCCTTTTCGACGAGGCGTTTGGCGCGTTTCTTGTAGCTTTCATCGCCGTCGTCCCAGCCCCCGCATACTTGCTCCGCTCCGAAAATCGCTTCGGCGATGCGTCGTCGCGGAACTCCCGCAAGCTCGCCGTCGAGCGCGATCAGCGCGTCACGCAGCTTATCGGGAGCCGCGCCGCGCGGCGGTTTCCGGCGCACGGGAAATCCTCCGCAAACTCGCCCGAATTCCTCCAGATGGCGCAAATTCTCCGCCGCCAGATGACTTGCGTCCAGCCGCAAGGAAAAGCACGCCGACTGCAGGACCGGCGCACCATCTGCGTCAAGCGCAAGCTGCGCGGCATAATAGGGCGCCCGGATTACTAGTTTGTCGCGCCGGCCGGGCGAGATCAGAAAAAACTTTTCTCCCGGGAGCTCGGCCCAGCGGAGGCGCCGCCCGCGATTTGAAGCGCCGGTCCCCGGCTCCGCCACTGCGTCGAAGGTTGCTTGCATCACATCCGGCAGCCAGAATATCGCCGCAGCGAATGCAGAAAGCGCCGGGTCCGGAATAAAGTGCATCCCGAAGCCCTCCGCCACATGGCAGCGTTGATTAAGCCGGCAAATAGTCGATCCGTCTGCGCGTTTCGCCACCGCCGGACGGACGGCGCTTGTGCGTCTGCGCGCCGCTTTAAGGGCCGGATCGCGGCGCTTGAACTCCCAGGCCCACCCCGGTCCCGGCAGCGATAGAAGGCGGTCATACGCCTCGAAATTGACGCGCCAGGCCCCCCGCATGGCTTGCATCTCCCACCCTTTACGACAGACGAGAGGGCGGCGGTTCGCGATGTTGGCGATCCGCCGACATCGCCCCTAAACCATCAAAAGGGTTTCAATATTCGGGCCAACCGGGAGCCGGAAAGCGAAGAAAATCGCCCGGATCGTTCGATCCGGGCGATCTCGTCAGCGGCCGAATTAACCCTTGTCAGTCTCTGGCGTTCCAGAGGATGACATGGCGGCCCTCGGCGTCTTTGACTGGCGCCAAGTTCGCGTAGATTTTGCGGCCGAAGGCCGGGTCCGCGAGGGTGAGCGAGACATAGTCGCGCCCCGAGGACTTCGCCTTTCTGATCCAGCCGCCGCCGATATCGGCGCCCCGGCGTCCGGCGTAGACCCGAAAGTCGGGCTGCGCGTCGGTTTCCTTTTCCGCGTTCTTCACGATGCGGATCGGCGCCGAGAGGTTCATCATCGCGAGCGTGCCTTCGAAGCCCGCTTCGGTTTCGTTCACATATCCAAGTGCGTTGGCCATCTTTTCATCTCCGTTTGGTTTCGTCTCCGGGGCCCCATGCCCCGCCGACGCCGGACCGCTCGGAGGGGGCGCGCCGCCGCCGAACCCAATCGAAAAATCAATGAAAGACTCTGCAGGGGCGAAGCGACAGCGGAGCACCGGCGACGCCGAAAAAATTTGCTGTGCGAGGAAGGCGGCGTTGGTCTTCTTCAGATCAAGACGCCGGGGAAATTTTTTTGCGGGCGCCGGTTTCAGCGGCGGCGCGCCTCGTCCAGGTCCGTGAAAGGCGCGGGGCGGGCATGGGCGCCGGAACAAAGGCAAAGCGAACAGGAGATGAATGGCCGGACGCGTTTGGATGCTCCCGGTGAACGGGCGAACGGCGCGAAGGCGCGCATGTCGAGGCTCGCGGGGCGACGGCCCTCCGTGAATTTGCAACCGAAAAAACCGCCCGGCAGTCGAACTACCGGGCGGTCCTCACGCCGCTGGCCGGAGGCGAAACGTCCGGCGGCGCTGGTTCGGATCAGGCGGCTCGTTTGGCTGGCGCGGGCTCTTCGCTCGCCTCGAACAACCCCGCGATCCGCGCCCATTGATCCGCTGGCGGACATGCTGCGCCGTCCACAAGGCGGCGGGGCGGCGTCGCCATCCACGCGGGGAGCCAAGAACTGCATTCATTTTCGCCGCTGAGTTTGAGCCGGTCCCTGATCACGGCTTTTTGCGCTTTCGCGGTGTCGGTGAGCACGGATTTCGCGGCGGTTGCGCCCGCGATGTCGGCGACCATGGCGTTGATGGCGCGCTTGTCGCGCAAGAGCTCGAAGAAAGCTTCGTCCGGCGTCCACCACGCCCCGAGCTTCGCATCCGTCACATGCAGCGCTGCTTCGACGGTCGCCGAACCGGCTTCCAGCGTTTCGGCCATGACCATGGCGGCGACGCTCATGACTTGCCCGCCGGTCATCTTTAAGAGCGCTGCGAAGACTTCGCAGAGACGCCAGTCGTCGCCGTTCTGATTGACGCCCTCAAACCCGACGCCATGTTCCGAGAAGAGGTCCGCAACGGCAACGCGGCTTTCTTCGACCTGCGCCGAAGCCGCGCCGGTCTCGACGCTGTCGCGCGTCGATTCTCGCGCGCGGGACTGATGCGCGCGTACCTGCCAGAGCGCCGACCCCGCGATGGCGTGGGCGATCAACAAGCGCAGCGCGACTTCTGGTTTCGCGACAAGTTCGGCGCGCGCCGTTGCATGGCGATGGAGCGCGACGTAGTCCGCCATGGGTCCGGACATTTCAGGGCGAACGGTTTTGGACACATCGGATTCCGCGCCGACCGCTTTCGCCTTTCTGGCTTTGCGCGCCTCGGCGCCGGTCACATAGCCCTCGTGAAAGGTGACAGTCCCGTCATGCCGAATTTCGACGAAGACGCGCCCGCCCTTGGTGCGGGGACATTTTTCGTAATCCCACGAATGGAAGAGAGCCCCACGCTCCAGCACGATCACGTCGCGCCAGCCCTTTTCGCGATAGGCGTCCATGCGCTCGGCGACGGCGCGGGACTGCGCTTCCCAGAACTCATCGGCGGATGCAAAGACGCCGAAGTCGCCGAACAAATCGTTCGCGATTTCTCCTTCATAGGAAGCAATGTTGAACAGCGCCTTGTCGGTGGTGATCGCCGCGCCGCCTGCGATCCATGCGCGGCACTGGCGGCCCATGGGCGCGTGTTCGTTTCCGGCCTTGTAGAGTCGCAGCCATTCTTCCTGTTGCGCCTTTGTGGCGAGGGTCAATGCGCGGATGGTCGATGCGTCGATTTCCTCCGCCGCATAAAGTCTGCGGATTCCATCGCTGAGGTTTGCGAGTGCCAAGATGCGCTTCACGTCGCGTTCATCGACGCCGAAATAATCGGCGATCTCAGAGACGGATCGGCCCTTCTTGGCGAGGCGCGCGAAAGCCTCGTATTGCTGCATTTCGGTCGGGGGCTCGACGCCGACATTCTCGATGATCGAAGCCTCGACGGCGGCGGCGTCATCGTCCGGCTGCATGATGACGCAGGGCGCCTCGTGACGCTTTCCCGTCTCTTTCGCCTTGCGGCGCAGCGCGAAAAGGCGCCGCCGTCCGGCGACGACGCCCCATTTGCCGTCCTCGCAGCGGACCAGCATGGGCTTCAACACGCCCGATTTCAGGACGGAGGGATAGATGTCGTCAATATTGGGCGGTTTTCGCCCGTGACGCATATTGAGTTTCGAGACGTGCATGTCGTCGATGGGTAGATATTTGAGCGCATTTTTGCTCATGGGTCGGCCTCCTTCGGTTTGCTTCAAGGTAAAGTGACGGTCGGGGGCGGCGGTTGGCGTCAGCCGCGCGCCGCCTGTTGTTCACGTCCGGCGCAAAGGCGCGCGAGCGCTGCGCGGGCCGCGTCAAGGGCCTCTGGTAAAAGCTCGTTCGCGACATCGGCGAGATAGGCATTATCGGCGCCCAGATAATTCGCCTCGACGCCCCAAAGGCTCGCGGCGTGTTCGGCGAGGATCACGTCCTCGCGCGAAACGGAGAGAACGACGCCGCAATAGAACCACTCGTCGTTGCGCCATGCGGCCATGACGGCTTCTGCTTTCTTGCGCGCATCTGCGAGGCTCTGGCGCCAGTTGGGGCCGGGACCAATGAAGCCCGGATCGCCGATATATTCAGAGGGCCAGAACCCGTCCTGACGCTCATCGGGCGCGTCGGGGCAGTCCTCGCGGACTATGCGAGCCACGATCTCGAACCCGTTGATCTCACAAGCGATGGCGTCGCCCTCGCAAACGAAGCTGTCGAATTTTTCGGTGAAGATCATTGCGCTCACCGCGCCCAGAATACATGGACTTCTTCAAAGCCCGTTTCGATGGTGAAGACGTCGCCATTGAGCGCTATGTCGCGGCCGATTGCTTCATAGTCGATATAGTTTGCGAGATCGTCCGGGACTTTCGTTCCCGACTGCTCGGTCAATTCATAGGCGAAATCTTCAAGGCTCTTATATTCGCCCGCATAGTCTTCCATGGCGGCGCGCGCCTCGCCGATGTCGCCGCAGAAATGCGCGACAAGTTTTCCGGCGAGTTCGCCATGCTCCCCGATAAACGCCGCCAAGTCGCAAACCTGATCGAAGCCTGCATATTCGGAAATCTCTGCGCCTTCGAATCCCTCGTAGTCGTGTATCGCCCATTCCTCGGCGTCCGGCTCGGGGCTCTCGCTGAGCATCGCCGTAACCCGTTCCCGGATTTCCTCCGGGTCGGTCACATCGATCCAGCGTCCGTGCAGTATCCCGGCGTTGTAACTGGCGAGACACGCCACATAGATGTGCGGCCCGTCCCTCTCCGCTCCCGCCGTTGCTGCGCCCGCGTCTTGCCCTTCCGTCTGTTGCTGCTCGCACATAGCTCGCCTCCTTTGCTCTCCGCCGCCGCAATTTCCCCGGCAGGCGGGGTGGGCGGCGGAAAGAAGGGTCGGCCCGAGGGTCAGAGCCGGGCGAGCAAGGGGCTCCAGGTAGGAGGCTTTGAGACATATTGACGAAAACGAACCCGGCCCCTTGCGCGGCCGGCGCCCTCGGGCAGACACGCCGTCCGCCCACCCCGACTGCCTGGGGAAATGAATCAAAAAGCCGGCGCGCTTCGGCGCGCCGTCCTTATTCGGACCGAAGGTCCGACCTGCGGCAGGGATCGTCACCGGTACGGCGAAGACGGCGAATTCGCCTCTTGAATTTGTCGGCTTCGGGCCGCCAATCACCCGTGATTGGCGCGCCTAGAGCCCGGCGCCGTTAGGCGGCCGCCATAACACTTGAAATGCGCCAAGAGACCCGATGCTCCCGGCGTTCAGTTCACATATTTTCCGAAGATCGGCTCGGTCAGATAGGTAAGGAGCGCGAGCGCGAGCGTTCCCCACACAACAATTATAAGCCCATCAACGCCAAACGACACGATCTCAAAACCGACCAGCAGGACGCCGGCGCCGCCAGTGATAAAGATCGGACCCGAATAATAACAATGCCGCCGCTTGCATCTTTTCGCATTCATCACACAGGCGACGCCCATCCAGAAAAACGAACCGCTCATCATCACGATAATGATTGGAAGAGGAACGGCCCCGCTCATGAAGTTCGTTGAAACTAATATCGCAAGCGGCAAACCCCAGGACCGCAAGAAGGGAAGCGGGTGCGCGGCGTGATCGTTCCTTGTTTCGTCAACCACAACACGTGCCGCCTGCTTGAATGGGCGGACACTTCACATCGCCATAGGAGCAATAAACGCAGCAATCGCCCGGCTTTGGTTTCAGGACGGCGCCGCACCCCTCGCAATCGTAAAACCACTGACATGCATCCGTCGGCATTTCGTCTGTAGACTGATGCCCGCATTCAGGACAGGTGATGGTCGATTTTTCGACGACTTCGCTCATAGATTCACCCAGCGAAGCAGTTGGGGTTCATAGAGCGGCATGACGTAGGCGGCGACTATGAGCGCCGCCGTAAGGGCGAGCGCAATCACAACGCGCTTGCTTGGCCTCCGTCCTTTCCAGAATGCGGCGACAATCGCCACAGCAAGTAGAGCGACCGCCCCGCCCATGAAATAGTGTTGAAACCGCGCAAAGAAGGCGAGCTTGCCGACCAGAGCCGCGCTGACGCCAAGATTGATCAGGATGAGCGGCAATACGCAACATAACGCGCCGATGAGCGCCCCCAGGCCCGAAAGGGCCCCGCCGCCGGCGAACCATCCGCCTCGCCTTTGCGCTTTTGTTTTGTTCGGGTCTTCACTCGTCATGCCGTTCATCGTAAATTCTGTAGTCGCTACAGGATCAAGGGTGATGGACCAATACAATCTGACAATTGGAAAGCTGAGCGATCAAACCGGCGTGAAGATCGAAACCATCCGCTATTACGAAAAAATCGGATTGATGCCGGCGCCGCCGCGGACGGAAAGCGGGCGCAGACTCTATCACGGCGCCCTCGCCGAGCGGCTTTGCTTCATCCGGCGCGGACGCGAACTCGGGTTTTCGCTCGACGACATCCGTGCGCTCCTGGGGCTGGAGGACCGAAAACCCACTTGCGCAGAAGTCTTCGAAATCACCTCCACGCATGTAGAGATGATCCGGACGAAGATATCGGATCTGAAAAAGCTCGAACGCACCCTTTCGGCGGTCGCCAAAGGCTGCAGCCGTAACAAGTCGCCCGACTGCGCGATCATCAAGACGCTGTTCTCGTAATTTTTATACTTTGTGTGCGGCTTTGAATTCTGTTCGAATTTTTGCTTAGAATCCTACAGCTCCTCGGGCGGCGAGGATCCATCGCGGTGCGATTGATCAGTTTGGCAATGTGAAAGGTTCCTAGACTCCACGATCGGTCCTGCCGGCAGGGCGGCGGTTAAGGACGGGTCCAACGAATTGCAGATGAACAGGAGCGGACAGCAACCTAGTCACGGACGCCATATGCTAACCGCGGCCTGTATGAATGGCCTGCCTTGTTTAAGGAAAGCGCCAGTTCTCTTTCGGAGAGCCGGCGCCTCTGGTTGCCATGTGGCGAACGATTAGCAGCAGGGCAAGCCGCACGCTTTAGCGAGGGCATGGACTGTTTCGGGCGCAGCAGCATATGCAGCCCCGGCCGTCCCAACCAGCAAAACAACCGCTATGATGAAGTTCTTCATGAAGGCCTCCATAGCTAGCCCATTAATGTTAGGCGGAATCCCGCGAAATTTCAAATCGCGGCGCCGCCATTTGCGGCCAGCTCTTGACGATCAGGACGTCTTGTTTTTCACGCTTACTGTCGTCGTTCCTGTTCATCGCACGGGCAAAGAGCGCCTCTAGGCCGGTGCAGTTGCAAAGCGGGCAAGCGGGCGACTTTGGAAATATGCTAATTTAATGGTTATTAACCGCTGAAAAGGAGATTTCCCAAACCTCACTCTTGCCAAAACTTTGAAATTATCCTATTTTATTGGCTATGACCCAACAACGTCAGGAACGATTAAAGCCCCTGCTCGACGACTTGCCGCCCGGCTATGTCGCCGACGCCGCCTGGCTGACCGCGCGCGGCATCGACCGCAAATCGATCCTGCAATATGAGCAACGCGGCTGGCTCGAAAAGCTCGCCCGGGGCGTTTACCGCCGGCCTGACATACACCGCGACGGTAGCGGCCGCGACTGGCGCCGCCTTGCCCTCTCCCTGCAGCGGATCATGAATTACGACGTCCATGTGGGCGGGCGGACCGCCCTGTCGCTACACGGCTTTGACCACTATCTGAGTCTCGGCGCCGAGAGGGCGCCGGTCTACCTCTATGGCGATGTTCCGTCCTGGCTTGCGCGGCTGCCGAACGCGGACATGTTCGAAACGAGAACCCTAAGCCTCTTCGGCGGATCCAAAACCGGCGTCGACGGCATAGGCGACGAAGAGCAATCATCCCCGTCGCAACGATTAAACGATCTCGTCGTCTCAACGCCCGAACGGGCGATCCTCGAACTCCTGAACGAGTTGCCGGCGAATGAAAGCTTTCACAATGTCGATGCGATATTCGAAAGCCTCGTCAATTTGCGACCGCGGCTCCTCGAAGCCCTGCTCAAGGAATGCCACAGCGTGAAAGCAAAGCGCCTGTTCTTCGTCTTCGCCGATCAACACGACCACGCATGGCGACAATATCTAAACCCGGAGGATTTCGACCTTGGCTCCGGCCCGCGCGCGCTCGTCGACGGCGGGCGGCTGCATCCGCGCTACGACATCACCGTACCGCCAGAGCTGATAGACGCCGCGAAAAGCGATGAGTCGACCGATGGCCCGTGAAAGCTATCTCGCGCAGGTGCGGCTCTTGATGCGTCTCCTGCCCGTCGTCTCGACTGAATCCGCCTTCGCCCTCAAGGGCGGCACGGCGATCAATCTATTCTATCGCGACATGCCGCGCCTCTCCGTCGATATCGATCTCGCCTATCTGCCCATTGAAGAACGAGCGACATCGTTACACGCCATCGACGCTGCGTTCGATCGAATCATGGCGCAAATCAAAAAACTGCCAGGCGTCACCGCAACACGAATCGCCGGGGGGCGGCGGCTGCGACACGCGCATCCTGGCGAATGCGGACGGCGTGACCGTTAAAATCGAAACCTCGCCGGTGATGCGCGGCGCCATCGGCGAACCGCGACTGATGCGCACCACCGACGCTGTCGAGGACGCCTTCGGATTCGTTGCAACAAATGTTCTGGCGTTCGATGATCTTTACGCGGGAAAACTGCACGCGGCGCTCGATCGCCAGCACCCGCGGGATTTGTTTGACGTCAAGCTTCTTTATAAAAACGGAGGCCTCACGGACGATCTCTTCCGCGTTTTTCTCGTCTACGCCGCCTGCTCCAGCCGCCCCATGCATGAACTGCTCGCCCCTAATGAAAGGGAGATTGCTGAGGACTTCGCGCGCGAGTTCGCCGGCATGACGGCTGAACCGGTCAATATCGACGCTCTTCTCTCCGCGCGAAAACGGCTTATCGGCGACATCCAGGCGCGGCTTAATGGAAACGCCGCCGATTTCCTGCGCACGCTGCAGGCGGGCGAGCCGGATTTCACGCTCATTGATCTGCCGCAGGCTGCCGAATTGCCGGCGATTAAATGGAAAATTCTGAACCTGAAAAAATTGATGGCGGATAACCCAGACAAGCATAACGCGCAGACGGAAGCGCTTGCGACGTTAATCGGTGAAAATCGTTGACCATGAACTTGCGCGCGATTCAGGAAGAACAGACATTTTTCCCTGTTTTGCGATCACAACAACTCGGAAGCACGCCAATTGCAAACGCTTAAAAGTTTTGTGCGCGGTTTACGCACAACGCACCGTTGGAGTAGCAACGTATTCAACAAAACATTGGTTGTTGTTTATGCTCTATCTCGTCATAAAAACGATCGTTTCCGCCATCCTGATCGTGATTATCTCAGAAATCGCCAAGCGCAGCCCGGCCTTGGGTGCGCTCATTGCGTCCCTGCCGCTGGTGTCCGTTCTCGGCATGGTCTGGCTGTGGCGGGATACGCAAGACTCGGCGCGGCTCGCCGATCACGCGCAGGCGACATTCTGGTATGTCGTGCCGAGCCTGCCGATGTTTCTGCTTATCCCCTTCATGCTGCGATCCGGCGCGCCATTCTGGCTGGCGCTCGGCGCGGGCGTCATCCTCACCGCTGGCCTCTATCTCGCCATGACGGCCGTTCTCGCCCGGTTTGGCGTGTCGTTGTGATAGTGAACTAAAGCACTTTTTTTATTTCCGCGTATTCGCCGCGCGTGCGCAGGGTAATCGATAAGGGCGCACCGGAGCGGTTGCGCCAGAACCAGCCGTGACTGCCGTCGAAAGCGGCGGTCAGCGTTCCTTCCTGACGCGCAAGCGATCCTTTTTCATAGTTGTGGTAGTTGAGGCACGGGCGGTCGCCATGGGTGTCGAAATTCGACTTTGCGCCGTCCGTGATCCATTCGAACTCCGCTGTTTCCCCCTCTTGCATGACCAGCTTGTATTCGGCGGCGGCGTCTGCATCGAGGGTGAACGTGACCTCATCTCTCCAGACTGGCATGACAGGATCGGCGGGTGCTTGCGCAGTCATTTCAGCGGACGCCGTTTCGCTGTTTATCTCGGCGGCAACTGGCGTCGGTCAAACAGCCTCAGTTGGAACTGCTGGAATGGTGGTTTCCGCTTCGATTTCATCCGCCGCCGCTTCCTCGGCAAGCTGCATCTTGATGCGCCCCATTTCGGTAAGGCCAAGAACGGAGCCGACGCGCGTCGGATCGACTCCATACTCTGCGGGAAGAACAACAGTCACGAGAATGACGAGCGCTGTCGCTAAAGCGATGGCGGTGGACTTCAGCAATCGCGCGGTGGAGGGCAATTCGGACGGTTCGGGTTTGTTTGCATTGTGCATCTAAAGTCTCCGATCAAACGAGAAAGAAACCGGCAAGCTGATAGCCGGTGAGAATGAAACCGAGGGTCATGAGAACGACGTTCGCCGTATAGGCGTGCCGCCAGAAGCTTTGCGTCCGCCGCCAGTATCCCATGACGATGAGAATAGCGCCGAGCGCCAGCAACTGACCAAGCTCAACACCAATGTTGAAAGAAATCAGATTTAGAATGAGCCCGTCAGGCGTAAGCTGAAAATCCTGTAGTTTCGTTGCGAGGCCGAAACCGTGAAAAAGACCGAAAATCAGCGTTGCTGCTTTGGTGTTGGGCTGAAAGCCAAACCAGCGCTGATAGGCGCCGAGATTGTCGAGCGCTTTATAAACAACGGAAAGCCCGATAATTGCGTCAATCAAATACGGGCTGACGGATATGTTCGCGAGAACGCCAATCAACAATGTCAGTGAGTGGCCGACTGCAAACATCGTCACATAGATGCCGATGTCTTTCATCTTGTAGAGAAAGAAGATGACCCCAAACAGAAACAACAGGTGATCGTAACCGGTCACCATGTGTTTCGCGCCGAGGTAAACAAAAGGCGCGAATAAAAATCCGGTTGTTTCCTGGATATATCCCTTATCGCCATCCGCAACGCCATGTGCGTATGCCGTTGACAATAACGATGTCAAAGCGAAGCAGGCCGCAAGCGCCGTCCAAAATACAAACGGTCGCGTGTACAATATGCGAAGCTGATCTTGAAAGATCGTCATTCGTTTCTCCGTGTGTGAAATTATTCTGCTGGCGCAGTTTGCAGGTTCAGTGAGCCTCGCGCGGCGCGATGCCCGCTATGCGCCACCCGATAAAGCGCCGGTAGCACAAACAGCGTCAGCACGGTCGATGAGATAATCCCGCCGATTACGACGGTCGCAAGCGGGCGTTGTACTTCCGCGCCCGCGCCGACATTCAACGCCATCGGAATGAAGCCGAGGCTTGCAACAAGAGCGGTCATCAAGACTGGCCGCAACCGCGTCAGCGCGCCTTCTCTGATGGCTTCGCCGACCGGGCGGCCTTCCGCCGCCAGCGTTCGGATGAAGGTCATCATGACGACGCCGTTCAAAACCGCGACGCCGGAAAGCGCGATGAAGCCGACGCCCACCGAGATTGATAGCGGCATGCCGCGCAGGATGAGCGCGAAAACGCCGCCGGTAAGCGCCAGCGGTACGCCGGAAAAGACAATGGCGGCGTCTTTCACTGAGCGAAACAGCGCGAACAGGATCAAGAAAATCAAAAGCAGCGTTGCGGGCACAACAAGCGCCAGCCGCTGTGCGCCGGAAATAAGTTGCTCAAAAGTGCCGCCATAGCTGACCCAATAGCCAGCGGGCATTTCGATTTCTGTTTCGATGCGCTCGCGCAAATCGGCGATGAATGAGCCGAGATCGCGACCACGCACATTGGCGGTGATGACCGCGCGGCGCTTTCCGTTCTCGCGGCTGATCTGGTTGGGGCCGACGATCAACGACACACTTGCGACTTCTTGCAACGGTACAAAGCCGCGTACGCCGTCTACCGCATCCGGCAAAGGGATGCGTAACCGCCCTATAGCGTCCACATCTTCCCGCAAGACTTCCGGCAGGCGCACGACCACATCGAAACGCCGGTCACCCTCAAAGATTTGCCCGGCTTCGGCGCCGCCGAGCGACGTCTGCAAGACGTTTTGAAGATCGACGACGTTTAAGCCAAAGCGCGCAAGCGCCGCCCGATCAGGGTCGATCTGCAAGACAGGCAAGCCGGTGATCTGTTCCGACTGTGGGTCGCGAGCGCCCGGCGTTGCGGCGATGACGCTTTCGATTTGTCCGCCTATCTCAAGGAGCTGATCAAGATCGTCTCCATAGACTTTCACAGCGACATCGGCGCGCACGCCGGAAATCAACTCATTAAAGCGCATTTGAATCGGCTGCGTGAACTCATACCTATTGCCCGGAAACTCATCCACAGCAGCGTTCATCTCAGCAACTAGCTGCGTGCGCGGCTTTCGCGGATTTGGCCAATCTTTGCGCGGATGAAGAAGAATGAACGTGTCCGCGACGCTGGGCGGCACCGGATCAGTGGCGATTTCCGGCGTGCCGATCTTGGAAACGACGCGCTCGACTTCCGGAAATTCCCGCAAACGCGCTTCAAGCGCCGTTTGCATCGAAATCGCCTGACTGAGACTCGTGCCAGGGATTCTGAGCGCGTGCATGGCGATGTCGCCTTCTTCTAGATTCGGGATAAACTCCGAACCCATGCGCGAGGCAGTGAAGCCAGTGACGCCGACAAGCGCGATGGCGAGCGCGATGACAGCAAAGCGAAATCGCAACGCAAAATCGAGCGCTGGCGCATATGCGCCGCGCGCGCCGCGCATGACGACGCTTTCTTTTTCCGAAACCTTGCCGGTGACAAACAACGCAACGGCGGCTGGAACAAATGTAAGCGAGAGCACAAGCGCAGCTGTCAACGCTGTCACGACCGTAAAGGCCATCGGGTGGAACATTTTTCCTTCGATGCCTTGCAGTGAGAAGATCGGCACATAGACAAGCGTGATGATGAGAACGCCGAAGATTGATGGCTTAATGACTTCGACTGTCGCATCCTCAGCGACTTTGAACCGCTCTTCGCGGGAAAGCAGACGGCCAAGTTTGTGTTGCTCATGACTGAACCGTCGCAAGCAGTTTTCGACAATAATGACTGCGCCATCGACTATGAGACCGAAATCGAGCGCCCCGAGGCTCATCAAATTGCCTGATACGCCATTCTCCACCATGCCGGTGATGGTGAGAAGCATGGAAAGGGGAATAACCGCCGCCGTAATCAGCGCCGCGCGGATGTTTCCGAGCAGCAAGAACAGAACGACGATGACGAGCATGGCGCCGATGAGGAGGTTTTCTTCAACCGTCGAGATTGTGCGATCAACCAGCTCCGTTCGATCATAAATGGGCTTTGCCGCGACGCCTGCGGGCAAGGCCTTCGCGGCCTCCTCAAGTTTCGCGGCGACAGCCTGCGCGACGACGCGGCTATTTTCGCCGATCAGCATGAAGACCGTGCCAAGCACGATTTCCTTGCCGTTTTCGGTGGCGGCGCCTGTACGCAATTCCTCGCCTATCAGCACATCGGCGACATCGGAAACCCGTACAGGCACGCCGTTGCGGTTCGCGACGATGATGGATTTCAGGTCTTCAATGCCTTCGGCCTGCCCGGAGGAGCGGACAAGAAGCTGTTCGCCATAGCGCTCCACATAACCGGCGCCGATATTGGCGTTGTTGGCTTCAAGCGCCTCGATGACGTCGCTCATCGTGAGGTGTGCGGCCGCGAGCCGGTCGGGCCATGGTGTAACATGATATTGGCGGACATAACCGCCGACCGTGTTGACTTCCGTGACGCCCGGCGTGTTGCGCAATTGCGGGCGAATGACCCAATCCTGCAGCGTCCGCAAATCTTCCGGCGTCCATTCAGAGCCGTCGGATTTGCGGGCACCGGATTCGGCTTCGACCACATACATGAAGATTTCGCCAAGACCGGTGGCGATCGGCCCCATTTCCGGCTCTACGCCTTCCGGAAGCTGGCTTCGAACAGACTGAAGCCGTTCATTGAGTAGCTGTCGGGCGAAATAAATATCCGTCCCGTCCTCAAACACAGCCGTCACCTGGCTGAGCCCATAACGGGAGACCGAGCGCGTATAGTCGAGCCCCGGCATGCCGGCGATAGCGGTTTCCACCGGAAAGGTAATACGCTGTTCGGCTTCCAGCGGCGAAAAGCCGGGCGCTTCGGAATTGATCTGCACCTGAACATTCGTGATGTCAGGGGTCGCGTCGATCAACAGGCGATTGAAGTTCCATACGCCAAGGCCTGCAAGCGCCAGCACAAGGGCCAACACGATCCAGCGATTGCGGATTGATAGTCGGATGATGTTATCGAGCATGACGCAGGTTCCTAGTGATCGTGGCTTGCGCCGGATTTCTCGACATCCTGGCGGATGAGAAAGGCGTTCTTGGTCACATACTCAACGCCCGGATCAACGCCGCTGAGAACTTCCGTCCATTCCGGCGTGCGGCGGCCGAGTTCAAGCATTCTGACTTCGTAGGTTTCGCCGACGCGCGCATAGACCACCGTGAAATCGCGGAAGCGTTGCAGGGCTTCGGTTTTTACCGCCAGCGGCACGTCATCTTCTCCGACGACGACAACACCTTCGACCGCCTGACCGGGCCGCCATGTCTTGTCTTCATTCGGAAGCTCTACATGCGCGACGATGGTTTGCGTCATCATGTCGGCTGCGGGCAAAATCGTTTCGATTTCCGCTTCAATCGATTTTTCACCGCTCAGGCTTTTGACCTTAATTGGCTGACCGGCGGCGAGGCGCTCTGCATCGCGCGGATAAACGTAAAACTCCGCGTGAACCTGTGTCGCATCTGCGATGACGTAAAGAGGACGGTCCGCCGTCGCGACATCGCCGACATTCGCGCGCCGTTCCATCACAACGCCGGAGATCGGCGCGGGGATTTGGTAGGTTTGCAGGCTTTCGCTTGCCGTGACGCGGGCGAGCGTTTCGCCTTTTTCGACCGTTTCGCCGATTTTTTTGGTCATTTCGACAATGCGGCCCGGAAACCATGCGCCGACTTCGGCGCGGCCATGAGGCTGTAATTCAACGCGGCCTGAAAGCGTTACGGTTTCTTCGATGGTCGCCGGGCCAGTGGTTTCCACTTCGACGCTTGCTGCATCCGCCTGTTCCTGTTTGATGGTAGTACGGCCCTCATAGGAGTCGTAACTCCATTCATATTGTCGGCCTTCGTAAGCAGCCCGCACCGTCACGTCGAAACTGTGCGGCTCGGTAACGACGCCATCGCCGCGCAGGAAATCATCCTCCGGCGCAAAACGGAACTCATCGACTTGTCCGCCAAGGCGCCCGAGGTCGATTTCAAGATCGATCGTTGATGGATCGACCGGCCTGTCGTTCGCATAAGGATAGACGCGAAACTCCGGATCGACGCCATCCTCAAAGATCGTGATTTCAACGGCGAAATCGCCATCGCGCAACATGCGTCCGCGATGCGGTCCGCGTTCATATTCTTCCGCCTTCTCTTCGCCATGGCCTTCCGAGGGTTGGGCTTCACCGTTGCCGCACGCGTTTAGAGCCAACAAGGCTAGTAAGGCGAACGCCGCAGGCGCGGCTTTTTTCAGTTTTACGCTCACTGTGAATTCTCCTGAGAATAATCGGGCGACAAGGCGCCCATGCGGCGGGCGAGTTTCGCTTCCGCGCGGTGATAGGTGAGAAGCGCCGAGATTTGCCGCATCTTCGCTTCGGTTAGCGAGGCTTGCGCGTCCAGCACTTCGATGTAGGAAAGGCCGCCCTGACGGTATGCGCCGAGCGATTGGCTCAATGCCCGTTCGCTCGCAGGGATAATGCGCTCCGCATAGGCTTTAATTTGAGCGTGTGCCGCTTCAGCCTGCGAGGTGAGATAAGCGATTTCCCGCGCCAGTTCGCGTTTGCGCGCGGCGACTGCATATTCGGCGCGGTTCGCGTCCGCCTTTGCGGCGGCGATGGCGCCGGAATTCCGGTTCCAGATCGGAAGCGGCACGCTAACGCCGACGACAAACGCCGATTCATCGATACCTCTGAGTTGACGGAAGCCCGCACGCACATCCGGATCGGGAACGCGCTTGGCCCGCTCAATTTCAACACGGGCGGCTGCGCTATCGCGCTCGGCTTCGGCCAAGGCGATATCCGGCGAGGCGTTGTTATTCGCGTCTCGCGGCGCCGTATTGAAAAACGTCGTTGTCTCTATGGAGAAATCGCCTGCGCCGCCCCAATAGCTAGCGAGGGCGGCTTTCGCCGCTCCCGCGCGCGCGCTCGTGGTCTCCACTTCGATTTCCGTTTCCGCGAGCCGAGCCGAAACGCGCGCACGCGCGGCCTCCGGATCGCGGGCGGCGCGCACGCGCCGGTCAACAGCAGCGGAGAAATCTTTCGCAACCTCAAGCCGCGATTGCGCGACAGTGACTAGCGCTTCCGCCGCCTGCGCTTCGACAAAAGCGAGTTCAACGGCTTCGCGCAAATCGAGTTCGCTAAGCCCCGCTCGGATGCGCGCGGCGCCCGTTTCCCGGTCCGCGAAGTTCGCTCGCGCATGCCGGTCGCCGCCGAGTTCGAATTCCTGACTGAGCGTATAGGTCGCTTGCGCGCCGTCGAAACCGCTAACCGGCCCCGATCCGCCGAAATCCTCTAACTGAACTTCAAGGCTCGGATTTGGCCGCAGCCGCGCCTGCCGCGCCAAGGCTTCCGCCGCGCGCAAGCCTTCGCCCGCCGCCGCCACGCCGGGATCGCTTTCAAGCGCGCGGGCAATGGCATCGCCGCGCGTTAGCAGGTTTGACGCCCGCTCACCCGGCTGTGCTTTAACTGCGCCAGCCGCCGCGAGCCCAATCAGGGCCGCGCAAAATAACATTCTCACGGGAAATTCTCCTCTGTCGTAAACCGTGCGCGCCCAGCACAACAAGCGCGGACGCTGAGCCGTTTAGATCAGAGGATGAGGCGTGGAGGCTTGAATGGTGGCTTGTCCCGATGGCGGGCAGCGGCCCCTTGAGGATCGGGCGGCGAGGCTCGCTCAGAAATCATCGCAAAGGCAAGCGACACGCCAGTATCCGCAGGGCCGAATTGCGGCGTCGAATGTGAGTGAAACCCGGTTTCGGTGTGCGGCGCACCATCGTTTTCTTCAAGATCGGTGAAAACCAATTTTTCCTCGGGAGCCGAGCCATCATGGTCATGACCATGCGCGTCCGCAGTTTGGCTGTCCGCCACAACATGAATGGGATGCCATCCGTCATGGGCGTGGGCGTGGACGGACGCTGACGCCAGCACGCCGTAATTGGCGATGGCGAGCGCTAAAACATAAACTACAAAGGATCGCAGTTTGGTCATCCGCCCATTCTATACCCGAAATCTTCATTTTTGATAAACCCCAAATTATGGGGCCTCGAATTAACCCCAAAATCAATATTCTGAAGAAATCGGGACGCAATATCGTAAATCATGTTGCACCGTTGCATTCACACTCCAGCGCGCTCCAAAATGGCGCAATAGCAAGTCTCAATTTTTGCCGCTGGCTTATGCCTCCAGGATTTCGAGGCAAAAATCACTACCGCCCCACTTTTCCCAGATCGCCAATCAGATATGTCGTCTTTTTTGGTTCGTTGTACGCCAATAATCGTAATGCATTAGCGACGACAATGAGGGTCGATCCCTCATGCACCAGAACAGCTGGCCCGATGCCAAGCCCGAAAAGCGTCGCGGGAATAAGAACCGCAACAATGCCCAGACTGACCCAAAGGTTTTGACGGATCGTTCGGCTGGTCGCGCGGCTCAGTCCGACGGCAAATGGCAGCGTTTCAAGATCATCCGCCATAAGAGCGACATCGGCCGTTTCGAGCGCCACATCCGAGCCGGCTGCGCCCATAGCGACACCAACGGTTGCGTTCGCCATGGCTGGCGCATCGTTTACGCCGTCGCCGACCATGGCGACGCCGCCTGATTCTTTTAGCTCCTTGATTTTCTCGACCTTATCGTCGGGCATAAGATCGCCGAAGGCGTGATCGAGACCAACTTCGCGCGCAATCGCGTCCGCGACTTGTTGATTATCGCCCGAAATCATCATCATTTTCGAAACGCCGATATCGCGCAAGCGTTGGACTACTCGCCTGGCGGCGGAGCGCGGCGTGTCCATCAAGCCCAGAGCGCCAAGATACGCATCGCCCCGCCGGACAATCATCGTTGTCCGCCCCCGCGCCGTCATGCTCTTGACGGTCACGCGAAGATCGTCCGGCAGCGGCGTTCCATTTGCCTCGGTAAAGAGAGCCGTTTTTCCGATGTGAACGAATTCGTCATTCAATCGCGCGGAAACGCCTTTGCCAGTGATGCTTTTGAATTCCGTCGCGTTGTATTCAATGGCTCCCATTCGTTCTTTGACATCGCGGACGATCGCGTCGGCGAGCGGGTGGTCGCTTAACGCTTCAACAGCCGCGGCGACGCGAAGAAGCTCCGTTTCCGTAATGCCGGCGACTGGCGTGATTTCAACGAGCTTCGGCTCTCCGGATGTGAGCGTACCCGTCTTGTCGAATGCAATTGAATCAAGCCGACCTAGCGCTTCAAGCGGCGCGCCGCCCTTGATCAGCACGCCGCCGCGTGCGGCGCGGGCGATGCCGCTGAGGATTGCGCTGGGCGTTGCAATCGCGAGGGCGCAGGGGCTGGCCGCGACCAGCACCGCCATCGACCGGTAGAAACTCTGCGCCGGGTCCTCGTCGAGAACGAGCCATGACAAAGCCGTTATGAAGGCGAGCATGACGACACATGGAACAAATATTTTCTCAAACTTTTTTGTGAAACTTTGCGTCGGCGACTGCCGGGTCTCGGCGGCGCTGACCATGTCGATTACGCGTGCGAGGGTCGATTCCGAGGCGCGCCGGGTCACCTGTATTTCGAGACTCCCGGCGCCGTTGATGGAACCGGCGAAGACCTTATGCGCCGGCTTGACGCCTTCGGGTTTTTCCGCGGCGGCGGCGGCATCTTTCACTGGCGATTTATCAACCGGGACGCTCTCGCCGGTGATGGGCGCCTGATCGATGCTACTCTCGCCTTTGATAACAAACCCGTCTGCAGGAACGCGCTCATTGGACCTTATGACGACGATATCGCCATCCTTCAACTCTTCGACTGGGATTGTAACTTCCTCGCCAGCGCGCCGGACCAGCGCTTCCTCCGGCGCGAGGTCCGCTAGCGCAGCGATCGCATTGCGCGCCCGCGCCATTGCGTAATTTTCGAGGGCGTGTCCGATGCTGAACAGGAACAGGAGAAACGCGCCTTCCGCCCATTCTCCCAGGATCGCGGCTCCGCCGGCGGCGACGAGCATCAGGAAATCTATCTCGAATTTGCCCTGCGAGATTTTGCCCAGCGCCTCCTTCAGCGTGAAATACCCGCCGAAAAAGTATGCAGCTAGGAACAGCCCAAATGCCGCGGATTCTGGCATCGCCGATATCTTCGGCCCAAGCCAGCCAGCAAGAAGCGCAGCGCCGCACAGCAATGAAAAGGCGAGTTCCGCCCGGCCATGCAACAACCTGTTTAGCCAGTCACCGTGCTGATGCTCGTCTTTTGCGGTGTTGTCGGTTGGCTGATTTTCTTCGTTCACGGTAGGAATTCCTCGAAGAGGCTATTGAGTTGGTGCAATAAGAGTAACGATGCTGACATTTGCGTACTGATTACAGTTGTCAAAAAGTTCAGGCGGAGCCGCCGGGTTAGGGGGACGAACCCGGCGGCTCCTTCTGGCTACGTAGGGCGATCGCACGCGCAGGAAGTAAGCGCTTTCGCCCGCTCGCAAATCAAAACAAGTCAACGAATTGCGAGACCAGAAGCAAGTGACTTAGAACGGAATTGCCGCCGTGATATTGCTCACATAAATGAATCCCGATTCCTCCATATCGGTTTTCCCATTTGCGCGAATGAGTTCGGTCGCCTCGGAAAGGCGGTCGTCTTCGCAAACCAGCTCCAGCTTCACCTCCGTGATCACTCGGTCGCCGAGCTCCGTTGAATATTGCTGTTCTTTTTCGTCGAGCGCCTTGACCATGCCCTTGACGTCGACTGCCGTCATGTTGGCGAAGCCGCCTTTGCGCAAGGCGCGAACGACGCTCGCGGCCCGGCTGCGGTGAACAAATGCTTTAATCTCAATCATTTTCGTACTCCTTTCATTCGGCTGCTTTCGCGTGCGCCTCGGCGAGTTCGAGATCGCCGCGAGACGGCGGCGCCTGCGATTTTCGCCCGCGTGTTTCCATCCACTCATAAATCACCGGCAACAGGATCAATGTGAGTGCGGTCGAGGTCAGCAATCCACCGACAACAACCGAAGCCAGAGGCCGCTGTGTCTCGGCGCCGACGCCTGTCGAAAGCAGCATGGGGACAAGGCCCAGTATCGCTACGCTTGCGGTCATCAGCACTGGGCGAAGTCTCAATTCAACGCCGCGCCTGACGGCATCGCGGACATTGTATCCGGCGTCCCGCTGTTCATTGATGAAACTGACGAGGACGATGCCATTGAGCATGGCGACTCCGAAGACCGCGATAAACCCGATCGCTGACGGCACCGATAGATATTGTCCAGTGATGAAGAGTGCGAACAATCCTCCGCTCGCTGCAAAAGGCACGTTGGCGATAATTAACGCGGCGTATTTAACCGAGTTGAACGCCGTGTAGAGCAACACGAAAATAAAGAAGATCGTCGCCGGAACGATGAGCGATAACTTCGCCAGCGCGCGTTGCTGGTTCTCAAAGGCGCCGCCCCATTCGATCCAGTAGCCGGGCGGCAATTCCACATTCGCCGCAATGACGTCATTGGCGTCTTTCACGAACCCATCGACGTCTCGGCCGCGCACATCCATCTGGATCACGGCGTAACGCTGCAATTGTTCGCGGCGGACAAAGGAATAGCCCTCCGCGGACGTAACATTCGCCACGCGGCCGAGGGGAATAATCGCGCCGTCCGCGGTCTGCAGCGGAATATTGCGGATCGATTCCATGGACGCTTTCGACGCGTCCTGCAGACGGGCGGTGATATCGAACCGCCTGACGCCATCGATAAGCGTGCCCACGGGCTCCGCGCCGATGCCGGTCCGCACGACGTTCAGAACATCGTCGGCGTTCATGCCGTATCGCGCGAGTTCGGCGCGGTCGACCTGAATGCGGATTTGCGGCTTGCCGATATTGGCTTCGAGCGAAAGATCAGCGGCGCCCGGCACGCCGGAAATCGCTTCCTTGATTTCCTGGCTGAGCCTGTCCAGTTCGCCAAGATCCTGACCATAGATTTTCGCGGCAAGCGTTGCGCGAACGCCCGAGATCAGCTCTTCAACGCGCATCTGGATTGGTTGCGTGAAGGCGATGACCGAGGTCGGCACGGTTTCTTCAAGCTTTTCGCGCATGTCGTCGGCAAGCGAAGCGACCGAACGCTTACGGGGCCACTCGCTTTGCGGTTTTAGCGCCGTGTAGATTTCCATGTAGTTGACATCTGCGGTCTCGCCTTTTTCGGCGCGCCCGATCATGGCGATTGTCGTTTCCACTTCGGGAAACTCAGACAGCGTGTTTTCAATTTCCTTGGAAATCTCAATCGACTGATCCAGCGAAGTCGAAGGGATCGACGTGACCCGCCACATGATCGACCCTTCCTGTAATTGAGGCATGAACTCCTTGCCGAGGAAGGGAAAGAGCGCGAGGCTGGCGACCAGAAGACCGCCGGCCGCGAGGCCCACCTTGCGCTTGTTATCGAGACTCCAGGCGATCAGAGGCAGATAGCCGCGCTTGACGATCCGCATCAGCATCGTGTCGCGCTCTTCCTTCGGCTTCAGGATCATCGCCGCCAGGACGGGAATGATCGTCAGCGTCAGAATCAGCGAGCCCGCCATGGCGAAGCTGATATTGAAGGCCATGGGCTTGAAGAGTTTGCCTTCTAAGCCCTCAAGACTGAAGAGCGGCAGAAAGACGACGATGATGATCATGATCGCAAATGCGATGGGATTGGCGACTTCCCTCGCAGCCTGCAGAACGGCGGCTGTCCGATTGACCTCGCCGCCCTCTTCCTTGCGCTCGGCCATGATGCGGAACGAGTTTTCGACCATGACGACGGCGCCGTCGACCATCATGCCGATGCCGATGGCGAGACCCGCGAGCGACATCAGATTGGCGGAAAGACCCATCTGGCCCATAAAAATAAAGGCGATCAGCATGGCGAGCGGCAATGCAGTAATGACCACCAGCGCCGATCGGATTTCGCCGAGAAACAGAAACAGAACGATGGCGACGAGGATCGACCCTTCAATAAGGGCTTTTTCCGCCGTGCCGACCGCTTTTTCCACAAGTTCGGTGCGGTCGTAGATCGGCTTGATGATGACGCCGTCTGGCAGCGCTCCTTCAACCGTTTCAACCTTTTCCTTCACCGCATCGACGACGTTCTTGGCGTTCTCACCGATGCGCGCCAGCGCCATGCCCAAGACAACTTCCTCGCCGTCGCGGGTGACGGCGCCGAAGCGCAGCGCCGGCGCCTGTTCGACGTTCGCGACATCGCGTACATAAACCGGGGCTCCGTCCTTTACCTTGACGACGATATTGCCAATATCGGTTTCGTCCCGCACAAGGCCGAGGCCGCGCACGAGATATTGCTCCGGCCCCTGATCGATATATTGCCCGCCGACTTGCCGGTTATTCGCCTCAAGCGCTTCGACGACATCGGAAAACCCCAATTCGTATTTGATGAGCTGCAAGGGATCGATCTGGACCTGGAACTGGCGCTCCTGCCCGCCCCAGGACATAACGTCATCGACGCCGGCGGCGGTGCGCAGAATGAGCCGCACGTTCCAGTCCTGAAGGGTCCGAAGATCCATGTCGCTGATGTCGCCCTTGAGGGATTCATCAGCGCGTTCGAGCGTGTACCAGAAGACCTGACCGAGACCCGACGCATTGGGACCCATTTCCGGGGAGCCGTAGCCTTCGGGAATGCGGTCGCGGACTTCCGCGAGCCGCTCCATAACAAGGCGCCGCGCGAAATAGATATCGACGCTGTCCTTGAAATAAACAGCGACATAGGAAAGGCCGAAGAGGCTCACCGAACGGATTTCCGACACGTCGGGAAGCCCCGCCATCGCCGACTCTACGGGGAACGTCAGCAATTGTTCGACGTCTTCGGCGGCAAGACCCGGCGATTCCGTATAGATATTGACCTGCACGGGCGTCACGTCGGGGAAAGCGTCGATGGGAACCGTTGTGACGGCGCGCCAGCCGAGGAAGCCGACAACGGCAAATATAATGAGCACCAGAAATTTGTACTGGAGCGAGAATTCAACGAGTTTGTTCAACATGGGTCGCGCTCCTAATGCCCGTGGCCTTCGCCCATTTTCGTCTTTTGAATGAGCGATTTGAGGAGAAAGGTTTGTTCGGTGACGATTTCGTCGCCTTCAGCAACGCCGGAGGCAATTTCGATCCAGCCGCCGCTGGCGGCGCCGGTTTCAACACTGACGGGTTCGATTTCATCGCCCTCGATGCGGAAAACCGTCGGCGCGCCGTCCATCAGGACGACCGCGCTTTCCGGCAAGGCCAAGGCTTCATCGCCAGCGCCAACGGAGATCGCAGCGTCAACGAATTGACCAGCGTGAAAATCATCATCTGCATTGCCGATTTCTATGCGCGCCATTAAAGTGCGCGTCGTTTCATCGAGCGCATGCTGGAGCTGGATGACTTTGCCTTCCTCCCAGTGGCCGACGCTCGATTTGACGCGTGCGGCTGCGCCAACGGCTATTCGTTGCGCCTGTTCGGCGGTCAATCGGGCTTCAACCCAGACCGTCGTTTCGTCGCTGATTTCGACCAGCACCCGGCCGGGATCGACAAACTCTCCCAGGGTGAAATCGTCGCGGACGACAGTGCCGGCTTGCGGCGCAAACAATAAAA